>JALEJB010000019.1 GCA_022768825.1 Lachnospiraceae bacterium | reverse complement strand
AGGGAAAACCGGACAAAAAGCGACGGTGGATAAAGCGGAAGTTCGCAAGACAGCGTTGGAAAAAGAAGCAAAAATGTATGTGGATCCCAATTTGAAAAAAATTCCGGCTCATGTGAAGGACTATAAAGGAAAAAAGATTTCTACCGTGAAGAATGATACGACGCAGGAGACCACGATCGGTATCGCAGCAAAGCAGAAGGAGAAATCAAAGAAAGAACTGGAAAAAGAGGCAACTCGCTATTTCCTTCCGGATGGTAAGAAGACAGCAGCACAAGGACCGAAGGGTGCCGCATATCAGGGACAAGAGGGCAAAAAAGCGACGGTAAATACGGGGCTGAGCAAAGCGGAAATGAAGTCGCAGGCAAAACGCTATTTTATACCGGGTGGCAAAAAAGAAGCATCAAAAGGACCGAAGAATGAAGCCTATGCGGGAACAGAAGCCAAAAAAGCGACAGTAAATACGGGGCTGAGCAAAGCGGAAATGAAGTCGCAGGCAAAGCGCTATTTTATACCGGATGGTAACAAAGAAGCATCAAAAGGACCGAATAACGAAGGCTATGCGGGAACAGAAGGCAAAAAAGCAACGGTAAATACGGAACTGAGTAAAGCGGAAATGAAGAGTCGGGCCCGTAAAGGTGGTGCGAAGATTCCTAAGATGAGTCCGACCAAGAACCAGCGCAGATACTTTATTGCCGGTTCCAAGAGTCAGAGTAGCTATAGAGGAATGGTGACACAGAGTGCGACGTTGAATGAGGGCGAATTGCATAAAGCGGCGATGGAAGCAAAAGCAAGAAAGTGGCCCCAGACCCGCAGCGCAGCGGACGTCGCAGCGTTCCTGAAAAAGAAATAATTTGTAACCGATAAACAGGAGGAAGCGGATGTTAACGATCACTGCACCAATTGAATTAAAATGTAAAGCACCCGAAAACTCCATGCATGAGGGCTTTTATCACAGGATCGCGGATCAGTATTCGATGATGAGCATCAATCTCACACCGGAGGATCTGCTTCATGTGATGACCACGCCGCCCCAGTATTATTTTGGTGGTGGGGACGAGATGAATATCTTCCAGCAGACCAACGTCAATGCACGTGAGGAAAACAAACTGGAAGTCATCAACAACCTTGTCAACCGGATTCTGGTAAACGGGTCCGCAGAGCTGACCTATCAGGATCGTGTATATATCACGGATGTGATGCAGAAGATTGGCATCAAAAATGTCAGTGAGTTCATGCAGCAGGTCAGAAATATCAAACAGGAGCAGAACAATACCAACCGGCTGATCGACTTGTATTGGAATCATGCCGGAGAGATCAGACAGCTCGTAGAAAACTACAAGACTGAGCAGAATGATGCGCACATTACAGAAGAACTGACTGAGCAGAAAGAAATCCTGCATCTGCATGAAGATATTTTAAATCGTCTCCAGACGGCGGCAGTTTATCAGACCATGCAGAATTTCAACAGCCGTACGCAGGGCGATTGGAATATCACCAACACAGAGTTATCCATATCCGAGCAGTATCGTATGGCACAGAATATTTTGCTGCAAAAGTTGAAAAGTGAAGCGCGTGGAGAAAAGACACCGCTTATTTACCGGCATGAGAATTATTATGAACAGCAGCAGTTGACCGAAGAACGGTTAAACGAGCAGAATATTCTCAGCCAGATCAGTTCGGCAGTGCTGTTGGATCTGGTTGAGAACGTGTACCAGAGCCGAAGCGAGCAGAATATGCGCGGCGGTGATACCTGGTATCACATGGAAGAAGCATTTTATCAAAATGCCCAGAATACGATGCAGCGCATCGAGCAGCGGATGACTGCGGACTATCGAGAAGAAAAATTACAGCAGAATACGTTCCGGACCGTCTATAATCAAGCACAGAACAATGAGATTGAACTCTTAAACCGGTTGTTTGAGGACAGTAGCCAACAACAATATCAGACGGTCAATGAGATGCTGTATCAGGATAGTACCCGTCAGGAGCTGATCAACCGTATATCGGAGCAGACGGATGAGCAGTATTTGGAGCAGCTTTTGCAGGAGGAATTTCCACAGTATTATGCGGATCATTCCAGCCAGATTGTAAATCGACTGCTAGACCGCAAGGTGATTCATCAGGATACCAGGGAAAACCGGATTCTCCGACAGACCATTGAGCAGCAGAATCGTCTGTCACAGACGAATATCAGTGAGGAAAATAAGTCACAGATTGATTACAATAATACAGCGGAAGGGGATGTAAACCTGGGAGATGTGATACAGGAGCAGATGACTCAGGTGGATCAGAGAAATCTGACGAACATCGAACAGGAACTTTCCCGGATCAATCGTGAAAATATCAATAATCAGAGCAAATATATCCAGATGATGGAGGGAATCCGTGAGTCGATGGAGCGTCCGCGGGAGCGAAAGAGTCCTGAGCAGATGCGACGTGAGAGTCTGATGGCACTGGAGCATCCGACGGAACTGTTAGAGCAGCTTCACGAGGAAGGACAACGACAGCAACTGGAAAAAGAGGAGAAGCTTACTCAAGTGATGAAATTTTTGCCAGAGCAGACGCGAGAGGTCTATGAGACGGTTCGCGAGTATCTGGCAGCACCGATGGAGCTGCGCCGGGAGATGACCGGTGTCAGTGATGACATGGGAATGCTGATCCGTGATATTCATGAGGCGGAAGTTGTCAGAGAGCAGACCGAGCTGGTACACAAACAGCAGGAACAGCTTCATGAGCAGACGCGAGAGGTCATTGACCGTTGGAAGGAACAGACTCCGGTAGAACCGCAGTCAAAACAGGTATATGAGGACCGGAGAACCGATGTGACACTGGTGCACCGCAGTCAGGAGCAGCAGGTGGATGAGGAACTGATCCAGCAGATGCTGGAACAGAACCGGACCCTCAGCAACACTGTCCGTACACAGAGTGAGACGATCACCAATTATGACAAAACAGAGCGTACCTACAACAGTGTCAATACACAGCAGGTGATCGAACAGCAGGAAGATGTCACAGAACTTGTCCGTCAGGGTGTTCAGCGGGAGCTGGGAGCACTGTCGGAGAAGATCTATCATAAACTGGAAAAGCGTCTGGAGACAGAAAAACGCAGACGTGGTTACTAGAGAACAGACCGGTTCTAAGGAGTCGATCGAAGAGTAATAAAAGGCAGGGATGACAAATGGGTATTGGCGCAATTGCAGGAAGTATCGGAAATAGTTTTTTGGGAGGTTTGAAGGATACCGCAAACCTTGCAACCGGTAATATACCGAAAGCGATCCTTTGTGTACCGGACGTTCGGGATAAAAATGCAAACTATACAGTGGAACAGATGATCCAAAAGTCGGATTCACTTCGGGATGATCTGTTGAAGAGCGGAGGAATGGGGGCAATGTCTTCCTTCAAGAGTCTGATTGGCAAGGGATCGAAAAAGACAATTGAAAGCAATGGATTTTTGGCATTGGAGGTTCCCTATAATCCTTCCAGCATCTATCTGGAGACGGTTGCCGGTAATCAGAAGAAATTCTCAGGAGGAAATTGGGGAGATGCCAGTACCAGCCAGCTGTGTCAGAATGTGGAGCCGGTCTCCACAACGATGTCCGTACAGCTTCTGTTCGATGCAGTGAATGTGTATGACTCCTTTATGATGTCCAACCTTTCCATGAACGTCGGTAATGCGGTGGGCGTTGCAAGTAATGCAATCAATAAGGTGGTAGGAGAAGGCTACTCGGTCAAGCCCGAGATGGATGGAATCATGTCGCTTCTGACAAGAGATTATACCAGGCACGTCCTGTTTTTCTGGGCACAGATGTGTTTTCAGGGAGAGCTGACAAGCGTGAGTTCCAACTATAAAATGTTTAACACACAGGGGAACCCGGTGCGTGGCGAGATCCGTCTGACGATCCGCCAGTCAGAGGATATCAGTGCAAAATATTCGAATACATACTGGGAAAAGGCATTTGATAAGGCATTTGGCGAAGCTATGACCAGTGGTGTGACGCAGGCTGCAAGCAGTCTTTCGCGCGGACTTAGCAATTCCGTATTAAACCTGAACATATAGACGATTAGGATTGAGGAAGATCAGATATGGGTGTTTTGAATTTTTTTGTAAATGAAAAAGCAGTATTAGAGATTATGGATCTGCGAGAGATCGAAGAAGTGAAAAAAAAGAATCCTCCGAATGCGGACGGATCTCCAAGTACGGCACTGTCGTTGACAGATCTCAGCCGGATGGAAGAGCTTACCAGTGCGGTGGGTGAATTTACGACAAGTTCAGACGTTTTGGAACAGACGATTATAGGTAACGGGTTGCAGAAGGTGTCAGGAATTTCTTCAAAGGGGGTTAAAAAAAAGTTTGAGGTTCAGTTCAATCCCAGTGATCTGCAGATTGAGGGACATGGCGGCGGTCGTATGCCGACAACCTCGTTTAATAATTCTAATTCGAAGGAGAGAAACGACTCAGGATCTATTGATTTCATACCGGTTCCGATCTACATCAGTCTGAATGTGAAGCTTCTTTTTGACCGGATGGATCCCAATGACTGCTTTCTGAGCGCAAAAACCAATATTGCCCCCTCAGAGATGACAAAGTCTGTCATCAAGACCGGGCTGACGGCATTTGGAGTGAACAAAAAAATGACCGTTCAGCAGGAGGTGGAGGGATTGATCGCAGCCCTTCGTTCTCCCTATACGAGATGCATTACGTTTAGATGGGGAAAACTGAAGTACACGGGGGTGTTAAACCGGGTTTCTGCACAGTATACGATGTTCAACAGCTCCGGTATTCCGGTGCGTGCAGTGGTGCAGCTTTCCCTGACCTGTGCAGACGAGACAGTCACTCCTAACAGCATGGGTACATGGAAGGAAGCTTATGAAAAGGCATTTGGTGGTGGAAGCCAGAGTCTTGGCAGTTGGACACAAAAGGCAGGCAGCCTGTTTAACTTTAGTAAGTGATCAGCCGGTCAGATCCGGCAGTAAAGGATAGTTGAAGATATGGCAGCAGAGGTAACCTTTGAGAAATTAAAAAAAGAATACAGTAATTTTACGAATCCGGTCGTACTGGTGGAGGTGGAGGGCAATCCGCTGAATAAGTCAAAGGCCAAGCTGTATGTCGGTAATGTTGAGATTGAGAATACCAGTGGATTCGAGGCATCCATAGCTTCTTTTGTGATCTATGGATGCTACAACAGACAGAGCTGTGCATTTGAATTTAAGACCATCAAAAAGTTTGTGGCCATCGGTTCGCAGGTTTCCATCAGTGTTGGCTATGGTTCCGTGGTAAAGGAAGTGTTCTGCGGTTTTATCTCACAGGTGAATTTCTTCTTGCAGGAGGCGGAAAATCCCGGTGTGCGTGTGACCTGCATGGATGTGAAGGGCATTATGATGGCAAACTGCTATTCGAAGCAGATGACAGCTATGAGCTATTCCGAGGCAGTCAGTGAGATCTTTTCCTCTGAGCTGTACTCCGATATGAAAGATCGCGGCATTATCAAGAAGCTAAGTATCACTGATACACCGGATAAGGAGGATCTGGCCTCCGGAGTGCTTGGCGGTCTTGCAGATGCAGCGGGTGTTGGTGATCTGGCGGATACGGCGATGGATGCAGGAAGCGCCGCAATGGAGGCAGGAAACGCAGTATCCTCTACGGGAGGCGGAGCTGCAGCAAATGCGCTGGATTCGCTGACCGGAGGTGCGGTCAGCGCCGTGACGAATGCAGCCTCAACGGTGGGCAGTGCGGTAGATACGGCAACAGCAGCTGCGGACGCAGCAAAGGACGCCGCAAATCAGGCAAAAAACGCAGCGGCAGAGTTGAATCAGGTGGCAGGAAACATCCCCGGTGTGGGAGGAGTGGCAGTTCCGAGTGTGCCGGGAACGGCGACGGATAAGACCGTTGAGATGGTGGCAGAGAGCGATTATGAGTTTGTCGTAAAGGCGGCAAAGAAATATAATTATGAATTTTTCGTCAGCAGCGGAACTGTTTATTTCAGAAAAGCAAAAGATTACACGGAGGTGCTCATGGAGATATCTCCGGCCACCGGAATGATAAACGTGGATGTGGAATACAACGTGACCGGGCTGGTAGGAAAGGTGGAGGTGCGCAGCACCGATGTGGGAAAGGCGTCCCAGATCGCCAATTCCGTGAAGCTGAAAAATAAGCTTTCCAAAGGGAATTATGCTTCCAAGCTGGTGAAGGATTCCACAAAAGTGTACATCGATCCCACTGCGGACAGCAAAAAAGAAGCGGGCTATCGTGCCGAGTATCTGGCGGAGGATGTGGCATTCCGTTTCGGTACGTTGGAGGCAGAACTGGTTGGTCTGCCGGATCTGGTTGTTGGACGCTATATCAAACTGGTTGGAATGGGTGATCCGGTGAACAACCTGTTTTATATTGTGAGTGTACGTCATATGTTGAATGGAGAGCAGGGCTTTACGACGAAGATCACGGCAAAGGCTGCAGGACTTGGAGGAAATTACTCAGCCGGGGGCAGCGGTGGTGCGTTGGGCGGACTGCTGGGAGATACGCTGGGTGGCGTGATGGATACCATAGATTCTGCGATGGATGCAGTGGATTCTGCGATGGATATGGTAGATGACGCACTTTCCGATCTGAACGATGCCACCGGAGGCGTGGCCGGAGATATTCTGGATTCCGGCGCAGCGAATCTGATCGGATCCATCTTGTAAAGTAATTTACAAATATTAGGAAAGTAGATACCTTGGAGGAATGACGGAATATGGGATTATTTGACATTATTGATGATATTGCGGAAAAGCAGACGATGAAAACCGAGACCGGTGACAATCGGGTGTTTGGTGTCGTAGTCGGTACGGTAGCACAAAATTATGACATAACGATGCCGGGCAGACTGTGTGTGTCAGTGCCGTCAAGGGATACGGGAAATCAGCTTCGCTGGGCGAGACTGGCGCTTCCTTATGCGGGTTCAGGCTGGGGAGTCTATTTTATGCCGGAGGTCGGTGATCAGGTGCTCGTCGCCTTTGAACAGGGCAATATCGAACGTCCCTATGTCATCGGATGTGTGTCGAAGACCACGGATCTGTTTTTGAATAAGTCGGCAAATATGATCAATTCGAATAAGCGGATTGTGACGCACAATGGCAATGCCATAGAATTTGAAGATAATCCCGGTGAGGGAGCTACGGATAAGATTACGATCAAAACCGCAGGAAAAGAGCTGAGCACCGAGCACAGTATCACGCTGGACAATGCCAAGCACAAGATCACGATCACGGATCAGGCAGGCATGAATCAGATCGAGATGAATACCCTGAGTGGACAGATGGAGATCACAGCGGCTACCAAGCTGACGATCAAGGTCGGGGAGTTGATCCAGCTGACGATGAACGGTGTCAGCGGAGTCACGGAGCTTCAGACAAAGGATTTTAAAGTGAATGCAGCCAATGCTATCACGCAGAATGCAGTAAAGGGCGTTAATCTGTACGGTGGAAGTGCCAAGATAGAAGGAACCGCCAAAGTCACGGTTGCCAGCAACGGTCCGGCGACGGTTGAGGGCAAGCCGATCAAGATCGGATAAGCGCAGGAAAGGAGTATCGCATATGCCGGATAAAAAATTTTTGGGAAGCGGGATGAAGTTTCCGCCACAGATCAATGAGGCGACGGGCAGGTTTATGACATCTTCTGCAGAGCAGAGTGTCAAGGAGTCCATTTACCTGATCCTGATGACACAGAGAACCGAACGATTTGCCAGACCGGATTACGGCAGTACGCTGATGTCTTATGCCTTTATGGATACCAACATCACTGCACTGAACATGATGCAAAGCGATCTGTCGGAACAGATTTTGATGCAGGAGCCCCGGGTGAGTGACGTGGAGATTACGACAGACACACAGACGAAGGAAGGCTGTCTGATCGTAAACATAGATTATGTAGTCAGCGAGACAAATCAGAGAGATAACCTTGTATTTCCGTTTTATTTAAATGCAGATGTAGAGGAAGAAGCGTATGAGTCAGAGCAAAATGAATCAGAACAGTATGACCAGGCTGTCCCGGAAGAGTGAGAAAAAGGACATGAACAGAATGTTAAAAAATGATCAGATCGATGCGAGAACAGCGGATGATATTGAAGCGCGTATTGAGGAACTGGCGAAGTCTTATACGCCTGAGTGGCATTATTCCAAGGATGATCCGGACATCGGTGTGACGATCGCCAAGATCTTTGCAGGACAGATGAGCGATAACATCAATATTTACAACCAGGTGATCGAAAAGTATCATACCGAGGTTGTGAATATGCTTGATATTTCCCTGCTTCCGGCAAAGCCGGCAAGTGCGCTGGTACTTTTTGATCTGGTGAATGACACCGTGCCGGGCGTTGAGATTCCGCGTGGAACGCAGCTGATCGCACAGCCGGATGATGCGGATGAACCGATCATTTATGAGACCTCAAACAGTATCTATGTGTCGAATGCGGTGTTTACTACCGCATTTATGACCAAGGGAAAAGAAGGTTATGTGATGCCGCTGCTGGGTAAATATAATGTGCCGGAACTGATTCCGTCAAAGACGGTGGAAGAAGAGAGCGTCGGTGACACACTTTCCTATGAGGAACTGATGAACGAGCCGATGAAGATCCAGCCGTTCCATCTGTTTGGAAAAGCACCGAATATTTCGAAAAATGCGTTGCTTTTCTACCATACCAGTGCTTTTGACACCGCAGATAATCCGCTATATCTGCATATGGTGGGGGATGAAAAGCTGCTTGCCAAGATCCGTTCGGGAGCATACCGGTTCAGCTATTACGGAGACGGGGATCTGCAGCCCTTTGGCGAGGTGACGCTTCTGGGAGATAAGGAGACGTTTCGACTGGTCAGACGTGCTTTTGCACCGGAGGCAGATACGATTGATATGAACGGTAAGTCCTACCAGCTCATCGTGCTGGAGGCAACAGAGCCGGTGCTGGAAAATTACGCACTGGAGCGGGTGGAATTTTCTTCCGAGGGAAGAGAACAGGAGCCGCAGTCTGTAAACAACGGTTCTACGGATCTGGATGTCAATAATTTTGATCTGTTTTCCGACACGTTAGCGATCTATCAGGAATGTTATATCGGTCATGATAATTATTTTGCAAAAGCAGGTTCGGTGATCACAATCAATTTTGATGTGACCTATCCGGAGCATTTGATCGAGCTGACCAAGCGTCAGGAAGAGGAAGAATTAAAGATCATCAAGAGAAAACCGAAGGTGATCTTCTCCGATATGCCGGCGGATACCTATGCAGAGGAGATCGCGATTGAATATTTTAACGGTATCGGTTGGAAGAAACTGGAGTGCAGACAGGAATATAAGCAGATGTTTGCACAGGATAAAAAGGGCAGATACGAATTGACCTTTGTCTGTCCGTCAGACTGGGCAGCGACTGCCAATGGCGCGTATGAGGGCAGAGCACTTCGTATCCAGCTGTTGAAATCAGACAACTGCTATATGCGGCCATGTATCCATCACTATCCGCATATCCGCAATATGAAGATCTCTTATTGCTACAAGGAGCATTTTGTAGAGCCTGAAAAGCTGGTTGCCGTCAACACGACACGTAAGATCGACTGTACCAGACTGGTCAAGGCACATCGCAAATTTGTGGCATTCGGTGTCGGTCTGTACAGCGAGGATGCCGTTTACTTAGGCTTCCGCAATCGGATGGAGTCAGGACCGGTAAGTCTGTATTTTGATATCGCAGAGGGCAATTATTATGATGGACTTCGCTGCAAGTTTGAGTACAGTACCCGTGGCGGTTTCCGTCAGATGAAGGTGGTGGACAATACATCCAATTTTATGCGTACCGGAACTGTGATCTTTATGCCACAGTCGGATATGGCACCGCTTGTGATCGAAAACAAGCAGATGTACTGGATCCGCATTACACGAAGCCGCACGAAACGGGATGATGAACCGGAGAAGATGCTTCCGCTGATCAATGACATTCGACTGAATGCCGTGCAGGTTGAAAATATTGAGACAAAAGACGAACAGGACTTCTATCTGGATGAAGTATTGCCAAATATGTATTTTTCACTTGGTTCGGATCATATTTTAGATATTGATCTGTGGGTGAATGAGCGGGATCGCCATTCTGCCAAAGAGATGAAAGAGATGATCCGCACGATGTCGGATCAGGTACGTCCGGAGTATGACATGCAGGGTGAGATCTCAAATTTCTATGTGAAATGGGAGGAGGTCGAGAGACTCGACGACGGTGAACATAAACGCGGATATGTGCTTGACCGTATGAATAATCGTCTCCTCTTTGGTGACGGATTACATATGGATGTGCCGCGTGTGACGGATGATGTGGCCTTCAAGGTTCGGGTGCGCTGTTGTGACGGTCAGCTCGGCAATGTGGGCAAGGGCGAGATCAATGAGGCGCACACAAACTTTATGTTTTTGAATACGGTATCCAATCCGTTCAAGGCATATGGCGGAAGTGATATGGAGAAGATGGAGAGCGCGTTGGCGCGTGGGGCAAATATCCTTCGCTCACGCAAGCGTCTCGTATCTATCAGTGATTATGAGCGGGAGATTTTGGCATATTCGGATACGATTGCACAGGTGCGTTGTATTACCGGAAAGCGGATTGACGGAGCGATCGATCCGGATGCAGTGACCTTTGTTCTGCTACTGAAGGATTACCGGGCAGGAAGCTACACCTTCCACAATCTTGCCGATTCTCTGAAAAAGTATCTGATGGAGTCATGTGAGCTGACGATCTCACCGGACAATATTCATATTGTCGAGCCGATCTTTGTGGATGTCTGCGTAGATGTGTGGGCACAGAGCATGCAGATGGAGGATAGCTTTGAGATCCAAAATGAGCTGCAGGAGTGTCTCATGCGCTATCTGGATCCGGTGGAGAGTGAGAACGGAACCGGCTGGAAGATCGGTGTGATGCCAAAGAAAAACCAGCTTTTGATGAAATTAAATGTCTTGAAGAGCAAGGCGATCGTGCGCAAGCTGTTATTGATCGCACATTATACGGATGAACATGGCACACACGAGACAGAGCTTGCGGAAGTACAGGAAAATCCGTTTATGGTATGCCGCAGTGGTGTACATCATGTGCATCTGACGGTGGAAGAGCAGTAGACGAGGGGGATGAGCCAATGTTAAACAGCAAAAATTTAAATAAAAAAACGTTTGAAGAACGTTATAGCGAAGCGCTGACTCAGATCCCTCTCTATACGGACGAGTGGACGAATTTCAACGCCTCGGATCCGGGTGTCACGATTCTCGAGAGTCTGACTGCATTTGAAACCTTACAGGCAGATGCAATTGATCAGGTGACCGCTCCGGTTCTGCAGAATCTCCTTCGGCTGGTGGGCTTCAGCCCACGCAAGGGCAAATGCGCGAGACTGCTGCTCGCAGCGGAAAATATGAAGGAGCCGGTTTATCTGCCGGCAAACCAGCAATTTTACATTGGAGATCTCTGCTTTGAGACGAATCGTCTGATGATGCTGGGCACGGGACATCTCACCGGTGTATATGGAAAGAGTCAGGGAGTATATAAAGACTTCAGCCATCTGTGTGAGAAGGAACTGAAGGTGCCGGGGCTGGTGTTTGGTGAAGTGCCCACGGTCGGTGACAGTGTGTTTTTTACTGCAAATATGCTGCCGGAGCCGGGGGAGGAACTGATCTTATATATCAATGTGGCAGACCGCTACAACCGTAATGATTTTCCCGAAAAAGGCGTCAATACCTTTGCGCAGATCAAGTGGGAGTGCTACACCGAGGAAGGCTATAAAGAGGTGAATGTCCGGGATTATTCCAACTGCTTTTTGATGAGTGGGGAGATCCGTATCCGTATGCCGCAGGAGAAGATCGCGGCACATCCGGATGCGCCAAACGGTGATTGTGTCATTCGGGCGACGTTGACCCGGGCTGACTATGATGTGCGTCCGAAGCTGGTCATGGTGCAGGGATTCCTGTTTGAGGTCTGGCAGAAAAAGACACTCAGTGCCTGCACGACCTTTCACAAACCCGGCAGCGTGCGGCTATTCAGTGATTTTGCGGAAGAGGGTTATGTGCATGTCTACGGGCGAGAGGAAAAAGGCGGTTCCTACCGCCGTTATGAATATGCTCTGACAGATGATGCCCAGGGAAGATATTATGATCTGGATAAAGAAGGCTACGGCATGCATATCTATTCCTTTGATAAAAAACGACACGGATATGCGCCGGATAAGGTGAAAAACGCAATCCGTATCGTGGCTTATACGGAAGAGATGATGCGTACCTATGCCATCGGAACAGTGCTTGGATATGACAACCAGATGTTAAAGCTTCCGGTGAACCATGTGGTATCGGATTCCTTTACCATCATTGCAAAGCGATATGATGAAGAGGGCGAACCGATCTATGATTTTGTTCGGCCGGAACGCAGTGAGGAAGGAAATCTTTACTATCATCTGTATGAGTATGAAGGAAAGATCTGTATTGAGGATGCCGGCGCATTTATCGGCGCGGAATTGTTTATCGGCGGCTGTGCCACAACAGACGGACCGGATGGCAATATCCGAAGCGGAAGTGTATTCAAGACAAGGCATGTACCTGCGGGCATTCGTTTTACCAATCCGGGCGTGGGAACCGGCGGGTGCTTCCGGGAACGGATCGCAGATGTCAGAAAGCGCTTTGTGGAGGATCTCTATACACCGTATACGGCAGTTACGGCATCCGATTATGAGAAGATCGTGAAAGAGACGCCACAGCTTTGCATTCATAAGGTGAAAGCAAATATGGATCAGACCAGAAATCGCGTGCGGATCGCGGTGAAGCCGGGAACCGATGAGGAGTTTCCGAAGCTTTCGGATATATACCGAAAGGTGATTGAGCAGGAACTGGAAAAACGCAGACTGCTCACGACGCGGATTGAGATCATATCACCGGTTTATGAGCCGGTCAACGTGCGGGGAACTGTCTATGTCAAGCCAACCTATGAGAACTGCAGGCAACAGATCGAAGCGGCTATCCGTGAGCAGATCGATTACGTGCATTCGGATAAGAATTTCGGAGATGTGCTCCGGTTTAATGAGGTCTTTCATGCGATTGAGGATTTGGACTGTGTGGAGTTCGTCTATGATCTGTCGCTTCAGCCACAGCATAGCAGTCAGGCAAAACTCAAGGATGCGGATATCTATCCGGCAGAAAACTGTCTGCTGTGCGCAGGTACGCTGGCGCTTGAGGTTGATGTTTATGTGAAGTAACCGATAAGGAGGAATCAGATGGCTGGTATATGCTATTCTATTAAGAAAAACCGGATTGAGAGTGGACGAACCGTCGGCTTTACAATGGAGGAGGATGGAACGCTCGTGATGAACGAGAACGAGCCCAGACATACATTGTATTTGCGCGCACTGGACTGTGCGACAATAGATGGCAGTTGGGGAAGGTTATCCTTTGAAGCAGACTATCCGGAGGATATGACCT
This sequence comes from Lachnospiraceae bacterium, assembly GCA_022768825.1. GTDB lineage: Bacteria > Bacillota > Clostridia > Lachnospirales > Lachnospiraceae > W0P33-017. The sequence continues at coordinate 25,327 of JALEJB010000019.1, read as the reverse complement.
GCTATGTCTATGTGCGGGCGATGAATGAGACCATGTTCTATCGTGCGGATCGGCTCACAAAAATCGATGACTTTTTGTGTGATCCGGAGGAGTCACCGACGCTGAAACGTGAATTTTTTGAGCGTGTGGAGGCAAAGCGCCATGTCAATCATAAGGATATCCTCATGTACGAGCAGAAGGGACGCTACCTTTACTTTATGATCGAATTTGTAGGTGAGGGCAGTGGATATCTGAGAAATATCCGTGTGGATCGAAGAGGTGATAATTTCATGCAGACATTCCCGGAAATATATCGGGAGAGAAACAGCTTTTTCCACCGTTATCTGTCCATTTTTTCCAGCATCTACATGGATTTTCAGCAGGATATTGAGAAACTTCCGCAGCTTCTTGATGTGGATATCTGTCCGGTACAGTTGCTTGGCACTTACGGCAAATGGCTGGGTATCGATCTGGACTGTGATATTCAGGACGAGGGGATCCTTCGTGATCTGGTGCGTGAGGCATATTCCCTCAACCGCATGAAGGGAACAAAAAAGGCGATTGAAAAGATTGCCCGGATCATGCTGGGAGAGGATGTCCTGGTACTGGAACACAATATTATGGAGGATTATCTCACAGGAAACGAGAGAACGGATATCGCAAAACTCTATGGTAACAGTATCTACGATGTCATTCTGCTGATCGAGCATCCGATCTCAGAACTTGTCAAATCACAGTTGATGTATCTCCTGGATCAGTTCAAGCCGTTGCGCAGCCGGATTCACATTGTGCATCTGAAGTCTGACGGTATGCTGGATTCACATAGCTATTTGGATATGAATGCGCGTGTCTTCGAGGTGGAGAACGGTGGTTTGGATGAAAATCAGATCATGGATGGTGTGGTGACGCTGGTATAAGTATGGTTGGACTTAAGGAAATAAAATATTATTTAAATATAAAAAAAGGAATTGCCTTTCTTTCCAAAATTGCTATAATAAAAAATAAGGGTTTTTGCGTTCGGGGTCGAAGTATATACATGACTGACGCATAAGATGTAAAGCAGAATGCCGATGTTGCATTTTAGGATAGAGGAAGGATAACGTAATATGAACATATCAGAGACAAGATCGGGAGATGTGATTCAGATCAAGATTGACGGGCGTGTGGACACAACGACAAGTCCGCAGCTTCAGAACGCGATTTTGCTGGCTTTTCAGAAGGGAAATAAGCTGGTACTTGACTTTTCCGACGTGGAATATGTTTCCAGTGCCGGTCTGCGAGCACTTTTGATCGGACAAAAGACGGCCAACTCCAAAGGCGGAAGCATGACACTGCTTCATGTGGCAGATGCGGTTCTTCAGGTATTTAAAATGTCCGGATTCAGCGGAATTTTACATATCGAGTAGCTAAGTGATCGAGTGAAGTAAGTTGAGACTATGACAGAACTGGAAAATAATAACTATTTTGTAAAACATACCCTTAGAAAATATCTTACACCAACAATCATCTCCCTTTTGGGATCTACGATGATATCATTTGTAAACAGCCTTCTGACGGGAAATCTGTACGGTAAGGAGGCGCTGGCGGCGATGAATCTGGTCCATCCGGTTACATTCATTTTTGCCATGTTCGGCTGTCTGATCAGTATCGGCGGCTCAACCGGCGCATCCATTGCAATGGGCAAAGAAGAGGACACGCAGGTAGATGCCTTTGCGACGCTCTCCTTGGTATTATCCATAGCTGTACCGGTGATCTTCTCGACAGTGGGCCTTTTCTTTTTTGAGCCCTTGATGGGATGGTTGGGAGCAAAGGGAGCATTATTTGAGGCTGCTTCCGGGTATGGGCGTGTGATGCTTGCCGGTGGATTGTTTACGACATTGATGTATTATCCATTCAACTTTTTACGTGTGGATGGACGCGGACAGTATTCCATGATGATCTTCGGTGTGATGGGATTCGTAGATATTCTGCTGGTATTGCTGTTTCATTGGATCGGCATCGGTTTGGTCGGTGTCGGTTTCGCAGTGGTACTGAGTGCGATCGTTGCGGACATGGCAGGTATCGGTATTTTGTTTTTTGGAAAGGGAAGACAGCTGGGACTTGGCAAGATCGCACATCCCCTGCAGGATACGATTCAGCTGGTACGAGCCGGAGCAGCATCGGCGCTGAACAATCTGTGCAATATGCTGCGCTCCATCTTTTTAAACGGGCTGGTACTTTCCGCACTGGGAGAGGATGGCGTCAGTATGTTTGCCGTCGCATGTGCCGTGTTAAATTTTGCGACAGCATTTGTTGCAGGAGCAGGCCAGGCGGTGGCTCCGCTCATTGGAGTGTTTTACGGTGAACGGGACTACACGAGTATTCGTATGCTGATGAAGAGTGCGGTTCGGCTTTCGCTGCTTTTGATGAGCGGACTGTTTGTGATCTCACTGGTGGGATGTGTGCCACTGGCTTATGCCTTTGGTATGAAGGATGCCCATATGGTTCGGGGAGCTGCGGTGATGATCTGCTGGACGATGGCGAGCCTGATACCGGCAGCGGTGGTGAACTGCCTGATCTTTCACTATACGACGATCCGTCGAGTGGCATTGGCATCTGTGCTGACATTTTGCAGATCCTTTGGATATGTGGCAGCATTTGCATGGCTGCTGGTCAGAATCGGGGCATCACATATCCTTTTGGCAGCGTTTCTGCTGGGTGAGATCATGACGCTTTTGACGGATGTGATATTGACGGAGTGGATCAGAAAACGCAATCCCTCACTTGGACGTCTGTTACTATTACCGCAGATCACCGGAGAGGAACGACATATCTCATTTTCCGTACCGGGCAGCATGCAGGGGGCAGTGACGGCATCGGAACGGATGGCAGAGTTTTGTGAAAACCAGGAGGATCTGGATACGGAGCTTTCGATGATGCTTCCGCTGGCAATCGAAGAGATGCTTGTTTTGGTGAATGAGCATTGTTTTGAACAGAATGAAAAGATGTATGCGGATGTGCGTATTCAGATCAGTGAGGAAGAGCTTTTGCTTCGTATCCGCTGCGGCGGTAAGCTGTTTGATCCGATCGCGGATTATCGGAAACGAACCGAAGGCATGAGCGAAGAGGAACTTCTGATGGATGAATCACTGGGTATCCGTATGGTGACACAGATGGCGAAATCGGTGACTTTTCGCCGGACACTGGGCGTCAATAATCTGGTTGTGATATTTTGACGTCAGATGTTGGAACAAGAGAACAGGTGCGAATTTACAGGAGAGGCAGAGACAGAAGGATGCTGAAAAAAGAACAGGTGCAGTTTCCGGCAGTGACAAAAGAGTTGTACAATGAACAGAAAAATGAATCCATTGTTTTTTCGATGAGACCGTTCGCATCAGGGGATGAGCAGGGCTTGCTGGAATGTATCCGTGATGAGTATGGAGACAGCTATTTTAAACGGGACTTTTATGATGTGGGCAAGCTGCGTGAAAAGGCGATGGGAGAACACTATGTGTTTTTTGTTGCAGAAGCAGGTGGCGAGATTGCCGGGATGGAGATCTTTGCCCTGTTTACGGAGAATGGGGATGATTATATCGAGCCTGCGTCACAGATCCTGAAGCAAAAATATCGGGGCTTTGGTCTTGCGGCAGAGCTGGTGGCATATACATTTCCGTTGGCAAAGATGATGGAACCGCAGGCTCTGTTTGTCCATGCGGTGACCTTTCACACGATTACTCAGCGGGTGTGTGGGGAACAGGGCATGGTTCCTACCGGTTTCCGTCTTGGCAGTTTTCTTGCGGAAAAAATGCACAACAGCTACCCTAAGGGAAATTGTCCAAAACATTCGGAAGGCATTATGATCCTTCCGGTACAAAAGAAGCAGGCAGGAAAAGTGTACCTTCCGGCGCAGCTGCACGCTTACGCAAAAAATATTTATGATTGTTTGGGTATGAGCTATGAGCTTTCAGATCAGAAAGAGAGTTTTTCACAGGCACATGCAAAACTGTCTGTCGTGACGGATGAATTGCAGCGGACGGTGCTCATACAACTCCTGCAATTGGGCGATGATCTCACGGATCAGATAGGAAAGCTGATGAACAGTCACACGCAGCCGCTTTGGACCTATCAGATCACAATTTCGTCGGATTGCCCGGCAGCACTGACAGCATATGATCAGTTGGCGGATATGGGATTTTTCTTTACCGGTATCAAGGCAGCCTGCGGGACGAAAGAACAGTTTTATATGCAGTGGTGTGGAGATATGAAGCTACATATGGAAGAATATATGCTGACGGGTGCGTTTGATCTGTTACGCGTACAGATTCAGGCATTTTATGACAGGAGGAAGTGTGTATGAGTCTTCGAAAAAAAATCATGTATATTTGTGTGGGAAACATTTTGTTTGTTTCGTTTATCATAGGTGCATTCCTGATCATTCGCATGAGTTTGCTCAGAGGGGATGTCGTACAGTCCAACAGCGAGTATACAAATACAGTCAGTGCCATGTCCTCAGAGTCCATGACGGCTCAGGTGCGACGACGCATGATCGAATTGACCGAGGGCAATGCAAAGCTTGCCAACGAGCGGTTTGAACAGTTGGAAAAGCAGGTGACCATACTTGCAAATATGACACAGAAACTCTATGAAGATCCGGGTGCTTACGGTGCAAGAAAAGTATCGGAACCGAAAGCATCCAACAATGGAGTACTCAGTGTGCAGCTGTTGCATTCCGCGGCGACGGACCTGAATGATCCCGGCATACAAAAAGAGGCAGATCTTTTGGGAAATGTTGCGGATGCCCTCTACGAGGTCAATCACAATTTTGAGGAAATGGCATCGGATTATGTAGCGGTGAAATCCGGCCTGATGCTTCAGGCAGATTATATTGCGGGCTCTAAATTTGCGGCAAACGGAAGTATCCTTCCTTATGAGGCGAAGGATCGCCCGTGGTATCAGGGCGCAAAGGAGTCAGGGGCAGCCTACTTTACTTCTGTGACGAGAGATGCGCATACAGATGGTGCCGGTATCATGTGTGGGGTACCGATCTATGCCAATGAGGAATTTATCGGCGTTGCGGGAGCCGGTATGTATCTTTCCAATATTGAGAAACTGGTAGCGGAAACACAGATCGGAGAGGAAGGCTATGCCTGTATCATTAACCAGAACGGACAGGTGATCTTTTCGCCAAGAGATGACGGTGAACTGAAGGTGGATGTGGAAAATCCGACAGATCTGCGTGGGAGCAGCAATGAGTCACTGGCAGGAGCGATCACTGCGGCACTCAGTCAGGGGCAGGGAATCATGCGGGTCAAACTGGATGATGGTTATTCCTATGTGGCGTACAGTCGGATGGAAAAGGTCGGCTGGGCGTTTCTGACCATACTGGCAGAGAAAGAGGTGCAGGCACCGACACAGGCTCTGCTGACGGAGCTGAATGAGCGTTCCGACCATGCGATCGACAATATGACCCAGGCGATTCGCTTGTCGTTAATTGTATTGATCGTGGCATTGTTTGTTTTCTTGATCTTTGGAGTAGTGAGTGCATTTATTGTATCCGCCCATATTGTAAAACCGATCAGTGTTCTGACGGAGCGTGTCAGTGAGTTGGACGGAGACAATCTTGATTTCACATGGGAATTGAAAAATAAGGACGAGACGATGGTGCTCGCCCAGTCCTTTTTGGATATGACGCTGAAAATGAAGGAGTATATCAAAAACATTACGGAGATCACAGCCGAAAAAGAGCGCATTGGCGCAGAACTGAATGTTGCGACGAAAATACAGGCGGATATGCTTCCAAAGATTTTTCCGCCGTTCCCGGATCGCAAGGAATTTGATGTCTATGCACAGATGACGCCGGCAAAAGAGGTCGGGGGAGATTTCTATGATTTCTTTCTGATCGACGAGGATCATCTGGCAATCGTAATAGCGGATGTATCCAGCAAGGGTGTTCCTGCAGCTTTGTTTATGGTGATTGCAAAGACGCTCATCAAAAATCATGCAATGAGTCTGGAGTCGCTGGCGGATGTCTTTTATAAGGTCAATAATCAGTTGTGCGAGGGAAATGACGAAGGAATGTTTGTCACTGCATGGATGGGTGTGGTTACGATCAGTACCGGTGAATTTGAGTATGTGAATGCCGGGCATAATCCGCAGTTGATCAGGAACGGGGAGAAATACGAGTGGATTCATGCCAATCCCGGATTTGTTCTAGCAGGTCTGGAGGGGATTCCATATTCCAGCGAGAAAATTATCTTGCAACATGGTTCACGCATTTTCCTGTACACGGATGGTGTGACGGAAGCACAGAATACAGCCGGTGAATTGTTTGGCGAAGAGCGTCTGTTAACAAGTCTGCAGCAACATGGGCATCTGCCACTGAAGGAGATGCTGGAGGCAGTACGTGCAGACATTGATACATTTGCCGGGGAAGCAGAACAGTTTGATGATATTACGATGCTTGCATTTGAGTTTTTGTAATTACGAATTTGTTGGATAGAAATGGGTATTCTTCAAAGTAAGCAGAAGAAAAATAAATCTGGAAAGGAGCATCCGAGAGTCATGCAGGAATTAAAGCTTCAGGCGAGCGATGAGACCTTATATACGGTGCTTGGGGAAATTGAAAAGCTTTTGGACGATAATCATTGTCCTGAAACATTAAAGATGGTTATGCTTATGGCGGTGGAAGAGATCTTTGTCAATATCGCTCACTATGCGTATGGCGGAAAGCCGGGTGAGGCTGTCATCGGACTGGACGTGATTCCAAATCCGAAAAGCTGTAGGGTCGTATTCCGGGATAAAGGAATTCCATATAATCCGCTGGAAAAGACAGACCCGGATATCACGTTATCAGCAGAAGAAAGAGAGATTGGCGGTCTGGGAATCTATATGGTCAAGCAGAGTATGGATAAGGTGGAATATCGCTATGAGGATGGCTGTAACGTTCTGACAATAGAAAAAAGTTTAGATGGTGAGATGGATATGGATTAAAAGATATGGATAAAAAAAGAAATACCGCATCAGCGGTATTTCTTTGGAACATCTTTTTTGGATATTTCCGAGATTGTGATGTATTCATTGTAGATATAACCAACAGTTCCATCCTTGGTGACGATCTTGGAGCGGATATCTCCTTTTTCGATCACATATCCGGTTTCACCACCGTTTACATGACCGATGATCTTGCTGCTTCGGTTGGCAGTTTTTCTGACGCGTACGGAACTGACACCGGAATTGACCGTATAACCGTAATAGGTTTTGCCGTCATCCTTCGTATCATCGGTTTCAGCGTCGGCTTCAGGAGTCTCTTTGTCAGACTGATCGGCTGGCTCGTCGGTGTCGGCGATCTCATCTGTAGAGATTGCCGCTTCGGTGGTATTCTCAGAATCAGAAACAGTTGCATCAGAGACGGTGGAAGTCGCCGCGTCACTGACTGCATGATCGGTTCCTTCGATGATATCGGCTGTGTCAGACGTTGCGATTGTTGTATCCGAAGTGTCAGTATCCGGAATTTCCGAATCCGGAGTTTCAACTACTTCCGGGGATTGTGTATCATCCGGTGCTGATTCTGATTCCTGTGAATCAGTCATAGCCGAAACGGATTCGTTTTCCGTGAGGACCGACTGATCGAGCCGGCGGCTCAGACGGGAACCGTTGTTATAAAATAATACGATCGCTAGGATACCGGCGATCACATAAATTGCAAATATCAGAGGAAAGATTGATTGATGTTTTTTCATGGGTAGCGCCTCCTTAAGTAGTCGGAAGCTGGATATAGATACCCATGCCTCTGCCAATCATACTTTTTGCATAGATACTTCCACCGTAGTAATCGACAATTGCCTTTGCCTGAGTCAGACCAAGTCCGTTTCCGCTGACGCGGTTCGTACCCTGATAATTCAGCTCAAAGATGTGCTTTGTCTCATGCTCGGACAGCCCGTTTCCGTTATCCTTGAGAACGATGAAGATATCATCGCCGATATTGGATATCGTGATCAAAAGAGAACCGGAACGATTCATATATTTGATCGAGTTGTCGATGATATTGCGAAACAGGATCCGAAGCCGTCCGCGGCTCGCTTTGACGAGCATCGTATTTTCCGGTGCGGAGAGGACGATGTCGAGATTTGCCTTCTTGGCAAAGCCAGACAATTCATGGATGGTTTCTTTTGCAATCTGAATGATATCGATGGTCTCATTCGGATCTTCATTCGGATCAATCGGCGGAAGCAGTGCTTCGAAGGCTTCCTCATTTTCCGCTTCGGCAAGGGCAGCCTGAGCACTGTCTGCACTTGCGCGGACACCGGAAAGCTCTTCGTTGAGAGCGTGGATGCGCAGATTGGCATCCATCAAATCCTGATCCTTTTTCTCACACAGACGGGTCTGTTCGTCGAGTTTTTCGCGGAGCGAATCGGCGAGCGTCTCATTGTCCGCAGCTGCCTTTTGGTATTTTGCCTGAAGCTCGATCAGATCGTTGTCATCCATATTGTTTTTCCAAAACAGGAAAGCCAGTGTGAGAAGCACGAGGCTGTGCAGGATAAAAAACAACAGGATGCACCACAGGTCAAAACGGAAAAAGCTGTAAAGTACGAGCAGATAGGACACGACAGAACAGCCGAGAATGGTTTTTTGCCTGGTTGACATAGTGTTTACCTTCTTTCTTTTTAGATTTTTAAAATAAATCAGACATATCATAACATACGAATTTAAAAAAAAATAGAGAAAATTTTAGAAAATATTTTATTTGAAAACGGGAGGGATGCATATGAATTTAAAGGAAAGACTGGAAAAGGATAATAAAAGAAAAGAACAAAGTCGGAAACAATCGTATTCCGATGACGGTGAGGAGACCCTCACCTATATGGAGCGAAAGCGTCCGGCATTTATCAATGAGGATCAAAAGACTTTTTCCTGTATCGGTGATGATTCGTTTCATCTTGCCCCCAGTGTATTTGACAAGCAGGCAATTTTTCATACAGGCGAAAATAAATAAAAACAGCAGGGAGTGATAACAATGAATGTAAATGTAAAGGTAAAAAAAGAAGATATTGAAAAACAGCCATTTGACAGCTACAACAATTATATGGCATGTATGTTTGCAACGGTCAACGACAGTATCGATACCTATATCGAGAACATGAAGGCTGTGTTTGCAAATGAGCAGGGCGGTTACAAAAATGTGCTGTATCCGGATATCGAAATCGCGCACGATCTGTGTAAGGAGCAGGTTTCCAAATTTTATCTGAAGATGGCAGAGGTTGCGGAACAGTATCTCCACGGAACGCGTGTGGAAGAAGAGGAAGAAGCGAATGAGGAAGAAGCCGAAGACGGCGATTCTCTGGACGATCTGTTTGGAGATGTCGGTGGCGGACTGCTCGGCGAGGATGGTCTGGACAATGCACTGTCCGGATTGTTTGGGGAAGATGAGGAAATCGATGTAGAGCAGATTGAATCCACGATGCGAAAAGAGGCAAAGCAGATTTCGACCTATGACAAGATCCTGCATCTGAACGCCCGGGCGGATGTGACCCTCGCAGCAGGGATTTCCCTTCCGTTTTATGAAGTCTGTAAGAAGATGCAGTTTGAGCCGTTCACGATCTTTTGTTTTGTCTGCGGAATCTTATCTTCCACACAGACGAGCTATGCGGGCATCTATCAGGTCATCAATGAGAATGGCAGTATGTCCACACCGACCATCGAGTCGGCCGCAAAGCTGTACTATGGCAAGGAATTCACGATCACGGGAGCTTACAGCGAGATGTCTGTCTGCTTAGAGCAGCTGATGCCGATCCTGGATCTGCAGGTACAGAAAAACATGCCGTTTTCTACCTTCGTGTCACCGGACAAACGAATCATCGACTTTCTGTTCGGACGGGATCCGCTTCGTGTAGATGAGAGCTACATCCAGTTTTTACATATGCTGACCGATGATAAAGAACTCGATCCGATCATGGCGAATGAAGGTGTGCTGGAGGCTATGGAGATCTCTTACAATGAGGGTGTCCGTATCTTTGCCTACTTCGGAGATGAGGGAAGCGGAAAGAAATTCTTCATCAGGCATTTCTGCAGGAAAAACAATATGCGCGCGGTGGCGATCAACTGTAAAAAGCTGTTTGTATACGATTATCAGTTCGTAGACCGGGCACTGTGGGCGGTGACCAGAGAGTGTATCCTCACAAACTCCTGCTGTGTACTTGAGGAGCTGACTTACCGTGAAGAAGAAAAAGAAAAATTCCAGGGTTATATGGATCTGGCATTTTCCAAGCTGACGGCAAAAGGAATCATGGTGTTTGCGCTGAGTAAGGAAAGCATGAACTACAAGGAGATCACCAAAGAGGAGATCACCACACTGGAGTTAAAGACACCGACCTTTGAAGAACGTCTGGAGTGCTGGAAATATTATTCCAAGGATTATGCCCTTGGCGAGGATTGCGATCTGGAGGAGATGACAGTCAAGTTCCTGTTCACACCGGGCAAGATCAAGGACGCATTGAAATTTGCGCGAAGCCTTGCGACGATGAACAAGGAGATTCTGATCCCGCGCTCCGCGCTGTTTACCGGCTGTAACAACCAGATGTCTTCCGAGCTGAGTCAGAAGGCGACCCGAGTGGAAGCAAAATTCGGATTTGACGATATCGTCATGAATCAGGATCAGCGGGAGACCATCACCCATGCCATCGAGCAGATGAACTTCAAGAATAGAGTCTACGATGACTGGAACTACATGAAGAAATATCCTTATGGACGCGGTCTGACCGTACTGTTATTCGGTGCACCCGGTACCGGTAAATCCATGATGGCGCAGGTACTTGCCCATGAGCTGAATCTGGAGCTGTATCGTGTAGATATCTCAAAGGTAGTAGATAAGTACGTCGGTGAGACAGAGAAATCACTTTCTATGATCTTCCGCGAGGCGAAGAAGTGTAACGTCGTGTTGTTCTTCGACGAGTGTGATACGATCTTTGCAAAGCGTTCCGACGACGGAGGCTCCAATCAGTCCTCCAACAACAACAAGACGGCGCTCTTGCTTCAGGAAATGGAAGCATACGATGGCGTCTGTGTACTGGCTACCAACTACAAGCACAACATTGACCCGGCGTTCTTCAGACGTATGAAATACATCGTCGAATTCCAGTTCCCGAATCCGGATACCAGAGAGATGCTGTGGAGAACAACCGTACCGAAGACAACACCTCTTGCAGAGGATGTGGATTTCCGTTTCCTGGCAGAGAAGTTCGAGTTTGCCGGTGGTAATATCAAGAACTGTATTTTAAATGCGGCATTCCTTGCAGCAGCAGACGGTGACGGTAAGGAAGTACATATGAAGCATTATCTCATGGCCATCAAATATGAGTTTGTAAAGACCGGAAAAGTATTTACCAAAGCTGATTTTGAGCCGTATGCTTCACAGATCGGATTATAATTTATAATGTGTCCGTCTTTTGTCTGTTTTCTTATGTTAGAATGGACAAAACACAGGAAAAAACAAGCATTAGGAGAAATACCGGATGCAGTTAGATTATGAAACTTATTTTGAAAAAGAAAAGCGGAAAACGGCATATGCTTCCGGAGACGAACTGATCACAGAGGTGCTTCGCCTGCTGGATCTGTTGCTGGAGCGATGTCTGGACAGTCGCGGCGGCTATCCCCGTGAGGGTAGTTATGCACGGGGACTGGCAGTGACGGACGCGGAGATCCGCAGTTATCTGGACACACCGCCCCGCGAGAGAGTCCACGACCGGACAGACACAGATCTGGCGGGACAGCTTTCGCTTGCCTATGGGCATATTGATTCCCGCGTACAGCAGACGAAGGCGCGGCGGCCGGATATCGGTACGGCACTTTGGGATGTGCGGGAACTGTTTGCACTGACGGATCTGGAGTATATCGGTGTTCTGCTGGCGTGCTCCGTACAATTTGAACTGCGATATCTAAGATTGTATGCATATCTGCAGGATGATATCAACGCAAAGCTGCCGACGGTGGGGCTGGCGGCGACGCTTGCCGGATTGTGCGGCTCGATAGAGACATCGGATGTGCAGCGGGTTTTGGAAAAAGAGTCGAAAATGATGGTCTTTTTCTTTGAAGCAGATACTGCCGGAAAGTACGGGGCAGGTCTTCTGACACCCCTTGTCCTGCGCAGACAGATGCTAGGCTGGCTCATAGGAGTACCGCAGCAATTGTCCGATGGAGTTTTCAAAAAATATGAGACAGTACATACCTTTCCGGTATTTTTTGAACAGGAACTGAGCCGGCTGATCCAATTACAGTCGCAACAGACCGATTCCGATTCTCCCGGACATTTTATCTATCTGGAAGGATTGGAAGGGGACGGCAGAACGGTTCTGAGCGCCCAGTATGCGGACAGAGAACACCGGGAACTGTACGTTTTGGAACTTGCGTCCATGCTGGGGAGATCCGGTGAACAGACAGATGCCATTATCAGTGAAGCACTGACTTTGCTTTCGATTCATAATGGGGCATTACTGATTCGCGGATGTACGCCGGATAATCTGAAAAGTGATGGAATCAATCGCATGTGTTCCCTTGCAATTCGGTATCTGCCGAAGCAGACGATCCTGTTTTCAGGAGAAAAAACGGAAGTAACTTCCCTGTGTGGAATTCCGTTACTGCGCATACCGCGGTTACTTCCCGGCGTACATACACGCCTGGCGATGTGGCAGTATTTTGCAAAAGGATTATCCTTTGATGAACAGGTACATTTTGAGGAACTGGCAGACTGCTATGAACTGTCTGTCGGTGTGATCGCTGATATTTTTAACCAGCTTCGGCTCCTGCCACAGGTGAAGGAAAGTGAGACCGGCGAGGGTGCGGGAACGATTTCAAAAAATGAATTGTTATCCGTGGTTTACCGGATGAACAGTGTCCATTTTGGCACTCTGGCTACCCGGGTGCGGGCGGTCTATACATGGGAGGATCTGGACATTGCACAGTCACAAAAGCAGGTGCTGATGACGGCCTGCAGTCGATACAAGTTACGCAACCGTGTCGGTGAGGATTGGGGACTGGCGAAGAAAAACGCTTACGGAAACGGTGTGAGCATCCTGCTCTACGGACCGCCGGGAACCGGAAAGACGATGGCGGCGCAGGTCATTGCAAACGAGATTGGCATGGAATTGTACCGGATCGATCTGAGTCAGATCGTATCAAAATATATCGGTGAGACAGAGAAAAATATGGCGGCTGTTTTTGAGGAGGCACAGAAGGCGAATGTGATTCTCTTTTTCGATGAGGCAGATGCATTGTTCTCCAAGCGAACGGACGTCAATAACTCCAACGATAAGCATGCCAATTCCGAGACTGCTTATCTCCTGCAGAAAGTAGAAGAGTATAAGGGCGTCTCGATTCTGGCGACGAATCTGTACAACAATTTTGACAGTGCGTTTGTGCGTCGTCTGACCTACGCGGTGCGTTTCGAAAAGCCGGACAGCAAAACGCGGTATCGCCTGTGGACGACGACACTTCCAAAGGACACCCCGTTTGCGGAAGAAATTGATTTTGAATTTCTGGCAGAGAATTTTGATCTGACAGGCAGCAACATAAAAGCGATCTTATACAGTGCTGCTTATCTGGGCGCGGTGGATGGCCGTGGGATCACTGCGGCACATATTACACGCGCAATGAAATATGAATTTGACAAGCTCGGAAGGATGTTCCAGAAGGGCGATTTCGGCAAGTATGCGATGTATCTGCCGGAGTAACCGAATATGGCTGTTGTCAGAATGTACAAACAGCGCAGCAAAAAGGGAAAAGGGAGGGTATCAAGTTGTTGGAGGTAACAAAAATCGGCAAAAAAAATCATGCATATTTTGCGCCGCTTTTGTTTGAAAAGGAAGAATTGCCACAGGACGGTCTGGTTCGCATCGGGGTACTTATGGATGGATACGTCTGTGGGGCAGCTGCCTTTGCAGTGGAAGATACGATGGCAGAACTCATGACCGTCTATGTGCTGGAAAAGTACAGAAGAGCAGGTGTCGCGACCGTCCTGTTTGACAAATTCTGTGAGATTGCGCAGGAAAAAGGGATTCTGTCGCTGACTGTGAGTCTGACACCGGACAATGGGGATCTGAGAGCATTTTTACAAAATTGCGGATTTGAGATGTTTGACAGCTCTGCTGTCTATCGTTTCAGTTTCGAAGATGTATGTGAAGCAAAGCCCTTGCTTGCCGATATGCAGCGCGCCCTGCAACAGCGAAAAGAAAATATGCTGCAGATCCTGTCCTATGAAGAATTGCAGACCTATCAGCAAAAGGAATTTGCCACTTATTTAAAAGATCATGACTTTGGTGATGGCTGGCTGGAAAATGATACATTTTCTCCGCAACTGAGTTTTGTAGTTCTGGATATCAAAAAGAAGATCGTCGCTTTTATGATCTGTTCGGAGCATGAACAGTGCGTGAATATGGAGCTGATGTATGGTTCCGACAGGAGCTACACAGCCGTACTTTTGTTGTTTGCGGCACTTTATGCGGCATTGAAAAAACGTGATCAGACGGATCTTGGCATTCTGTTTCTTGCCGAAAATCCACAGACAGAGGCTGTGGGCAGGAGATTGTTCGGTGACAATTTGAAACAGACCGGACGTATGACTTATGCGGTACGTATGCTCGGTGAAATCTAGGAAAACAGTGGAACGGGAAAATACAGGAGGGTGATGATATGCCAACACAATCGCAAGTGCAAAAACAGAAGTCTGATCAGGGAAAACAAATACAGGGACAGAATGCGCAGGATCTGGAACAACAGAGACGACAGCAACAGGAGCAGGAGCGGATCAGACGCGAGGAGGAGCTGGTTCGCCTAAGACAGCAAAATGAATTCTGGAACGGAAGCGAGGATGTTCATGAAACGATTCCGGAGCACGGGGAGATTGCCTTTGCCAAGATGGAGTGTGCGTATAAGGATGTCCACGGTGAGAAGATGGGATTGAAGCAGCGGATGTCACGCTCGCCAAAGCAGGCGAATAAAAAGCGCGCGCGGGCAACAACGCTGAAAGAAGGTAGAAATCTTTACCATCGTGCGCTGAATTATGCGGCAAGCAAATATCAGATCGACCGGAAGCTGCCATGGCAGTTGGAGGGAGATGAAGTGCCTGAAACAGAGGAACAGCGGTTTCAGACATTTTATAGCAGTAATTTTAAAGATTGGCTGGATCTGACGAATACAGAAGAGGGAAATGTCTTTAATGACAAAATGATGCGCCATCTGAGTGGCGACTTTCTGGCTCAGAATGAGATCGCAATGGAGATCCTGCACAAATTTGACGCATGGGATCTCGACAGGTACAGCAATCTGGATGATGAACAGATCGCAGAAAATTATGCGGACATTCGTGATAAAGTAACAAAAGCAGAATCGGCACGCAGTATATTGCGTGCGATGCTGAAAAGCGGTGCAGATCTTGACGAAAACTTTGTTTCGGATATTCTGGCAAAATGTACCTACTTCGAGGAATTGAAGAGGGTGGTGGACGCGAAAGCGGAATTGATGGACAACATCTACTATGCACTTCTTAGAAAATCAGATATGGAGAACCTTACGGATGAACAGTTGAGACAGAAAGTAGAAAGTAATGATTTCGTGGTACAACGACCAAAACGGTCACAGAAAACGGGAAAGGTCGAACGGGACAACGGCACAGTCCGGACAACGACCGAATACAATCGGCAACTGGCACAATACACTGCTACACTGAGGGCGGTGCGAAGCTTGCAAAATACACGGAATGCACTCAAAAATCCGGCAGCTTTTTTAGCTGCGGCAAAACAAAAACAGGAAACAGAGGCAAAACAAAATGAGAAATTAGATCTGAAAACACAGGTGCAGGATGCAAAAAAACGCTTTGCACAGAGAGTGCAACAGGATGAGAGCGAACGACGAAGGGCTTTCCGCGAAAAGCTGTCAGAGTATGAAACACGCTATAACCGAAGCATGGCACAGGCAGATGACAGTTCACAGTTATCTGATCTGCGCAAAGAAAAACCACAGTTACGGGCGGCGTTACGCGGATGGCTGAATCTGTCCGAAACTGAGCAGGCGGCAGCTGAAAACAAGGCGTTGGTCGACAAATTCAGGGGCGATGAAAACATACAGCTAAAAGAGATCGGGCGTATGCTGACAGAATATGATGAGATCGATCTCAAGCAGTATGAGAAGCTGACACCGGAACTGATCGGCAAAAAGTATGTCGAGATGAAGACCCTGTTTGCGAAGAACGAAACGATCAAGATGCTGTTGCAGCATTATCTGACGTATGGCGGAGAACTGGATCAGACAGCGAAAAACAGACTTTTGATCAAAGCTTCTTATTTGGAAAATGTAGAGCGTGTTGTGAATTTTTGGATGGCTGTGCTCACAGATTCGCACTATGATGGTGAGGGCATGAAAAAGTTCTGTCGGTATACGGACAAAGAACTTCGAAAGATGCACGATGAGCAAACGGACCCGGGCTTGAAGGATTATTATCTGAAAGTACATCAGCTCATCCGTAATCTGCGCCAGCCAGTCAACAGTTGGGATGCTTTTCTGAAACAAGGATTGCAAAAAAACAATGTGATATTCACAGATTTGCATGTGATTCGCAAGCGATATGAACAGGAGCAGCAGGATCCTGAGCAGGCCGAGCGTGCGGCGGCATTGGAACACAGACGCGCACAAATGGAAGCTGCAGTCAAAATTCAACTGAAGGTGGAAGGTGAGAGAACGTGCAGAAGTCTCATCGCGCATGAGGTGCCCGGCTATGATAAGGTGGAACGTGTGGTGAAATGTCATATAGAGTATACCGGGATGACAGATGAGCAGATACGTATGCGTGTACGGAATCTGGCAAGTCCCAATCCGGAGGAACGCTATCAGGAGTATGACCGGATTTTTGATCAGGTATTGAACATCGATCTGTCCCTGTTTCATGATCTGGATTCCGATGAGGGGCTGCTTCGTCAGGCAGAGCAGCTGATGGTGGATGGGAATCCGTATATACAGATCTGGGGACTTGTCAATCATGCGCTTAGCGATGGGATGCAGATTCCTTTGGAAAGAAAGCAGCAGCTATGGAAACGCTATTCTTTCCTCATATCACTGACAACTTTAGTGAAAGCACGACTGAATTGTATTGCTTCCGAAGGATATGGAGATCTGTTGCCGGAGGAAGAACCAAAAGATTATCAGGCAGTACAGGCGGAGATAGAAGCTTCCGCAAAAGAGAAGAGTGCCCGTGGGAACTTTATGGTAAAACTGGCAGTCGTTCTTCAGGAAAAGAATAAGGACAATGACAAGAATCCGGACAACCGGTCCGGGATCGATCTGACGAAACCGTTGGATAAACAGTATGAGACATTTATTCCGAAAGAAAAGATGCCGCAATGATGTAAAGCAACAGAACCAATGGGAGATGAGGAGCACACCGTATGGCAAAATCACTGATTGAACAGTTGACAAAAATGAAAAGCGAACAGCAGACGATAGAGATCATGAATCAGGATCCGGTAGCAGCAGCTGGTTTGGAACAGCTAAAAAACGAGCCGGACGATCTGAGCCGGCTGGCATCCGTACTGGGAAATGACAGGATGCAAAAGCTTCTCCCGATGCTGCAACAAGAGGGCGACGAGAAACAGCCGGGACGCCGGATGGCATTGACCGGAATCATGGGAGCTTTGCAAAATGGGGTGGATATCCGGCAGATCAACGCATATGAGCAGGTGTATGGGGATATGAGGGGCTGGTTGTCCGGGGTGGCAGAGGATCATCAGTTTGAGTCCGTTGTCATGGATGACTTTGTTACCGATTATCTGATGGAAGGAACGAACAAAGAGCCCTTTATCATGATCTTAAAAAGTATACAGGATGTGCTTGGCGATCAGAAGAGTGACGAGGATGTCTATCAGTATCTGGTGAAAAATCTCAGTGACACTTATTTAGAGAAGGAGCTTCGGGCGGTGCTTGATCGCGGAAACGAGGACGCGGACAATCCGGATGCCATTGATAAGTATCTCGATCAGCTTGCCGGAGGAGAAAAAACAGAAAAGATCCGATTGTTTCATGAGGCAGTTTTGGCACAGTGCGCAAAGGCACGGAGCGTAAAAAGGGAAAATACGAGATAGATGAAAGAAAAATGGAGATTTTGAAATTTTTTTTCAAAATCTCCGTTTTTTGTCCATCTTTTGTCTGTGTTTATCGGGTATAATAGGTCTAAAAATGGTAGCTTGAAAACCGGAACATAAAATTAGGAGATGAAACATGACCATACTTGCGGTAGATGACGAGAAACTGGCACTGGCATCCATCATGGAGCAGATCAAACAGGTTCTTCCGGATGCGGATGTGATGGGCTTTCGGAAACCTTCAGAGGCGCTTGCAGCGGTGCAGGAGCATCCCTGTGAGATCGCGTTTCTGGATATCGAGATGAAGGAAATGGACGGGATCACGCTGGCGAAACGGATCAAGCGGCTGCATCCTCTGACCAATATTATATTTACAACCGGGTACAGCGAATACAGCGGAGAAGCGTTTGCTCTGCATGCCAGCGGTTATCTGATGAAACCGATCTTTCCGGAGATGATCCGGGAGGAACTGGACAATCTCCGTCACCCGGTGGAGTTGAAGAGTGGCAAAAAGATACAGGCGAAGACCTTTGGCAATTTTGAAGTTTATCTGAATGGGGAACCGATCAGCTTTCATTACAGCAAGACAAAGGAATTGTTTGCTTATCTGATCGACAGAGAGGGCGCTGTGTGTACCAACAAGGAGCTGATGAGCGTGTTATGGGAGAGCGATGAACCGCATTTGTCCTATATCCAGAAGATCCGAAAGGATCTGCAGACAGTGCTTGAGGAAGCCGGATGCGCAGATGTGTTTGTCAACAAATGGGGTGGCTGTGCGGTCAATGCGGATCAGATCGACTGTGATTATTATGACTGGATCGCAGGAAAAGTGCAGGCGATCAATGCCTATCGGGGAGAATATATGTCCCAGTACAGTTGGGCTGAGATCACACACGGCAGTCTGGAGTATGCTGCAAGAAAGAACGAGGAAAAAGCAGATAAATAGAAACTGGGGGAGAATTTATGTTTGGAAATTGGCAGGTACATGTTGCATGTGAGATATGGGGTGTGCTTTTTTGCCTCATGGCGACGACGGCAACTTTTCTTTCAACAGAAAAAAAAGGGGGAAAGAAGCTGTGGCTGGCAGCAATGTTTTTTACACAGGCACTGGTACTTACATTTGATTCGTTGGCGTGGATCTATCGCGGTAATGTGACGACTGTCGGTTATTATATGGTACGCATTAGCAACGCAGCGGTATTTTTGCTGAATTATCTGCTGATGGTTCTGTCGACCGGTTATCTCAGTGAATGTGTCGGAAAGAAGAAAAAGGAATGTGTAGAGCTTGGGATTACAGGTGGCATCGCGTTGATCGGTATGCTATTGATTCTGATCACACAGTTTTATCCGTTGATTTACCGATTTGATGCCACGAACCATTACGAGAGAGGGGAATGGTTTGTCTTATCGCATCTCATTGCTTTCGTTGGAATGTTTGTGGAGCTGTGGATACTGATTCGCTATCGCAGAAAATTTGAAAAGATCAAGTTTCTGGTTCTGCTGGCATATCTGCTGATGCCGGTCATTGCATTGCTCTGGCAGACCTTTTTCTACGGTATTTCCATGCTGCAGATTATGGATACCGTATCCCTGATGTGTCTCTTTGCGGTGGTCATCATCGGACAGGCCCGTCAATTAGTGGAGCAGGAACGGGAGATCAACGACATGAAGATACAGATCGTGTTATCACAGATACAGCCGCATTTTTTGTATAATACACTCAATACGATCACCTATCTGTGTGATAAAGATGCAGGTACAGCCAAGAAAGCACTCAATGATTTCTCCAGATATCTGCGGGGCAATCTGGATTCCCTGACAAGTCGTGCGCTTGTGCCGTTCGACAAGGAACTGGCACATGTAGAGCGATATCTGGCATTGGAAAAGTTTCGTATGGAAGACGAGTTGAATGTGGTTTATGACATTAATGACAACGGCTATATGATTCCGCCGATGACGCTGCAACCGTTGGTTGAAAATTCTATCATACATGGGCTGGAAAAGGCAGATGCCGGCGGTACGGTGACGATCCGGACAAGGCGTACCGAACAGGAGCACGAGATCGTGATCGCCGATGACGGAGTGGGTTTTGATGTAAAATCTTATATGACAGCCGGAAATAAAAAGTATGTGGGCATTGAAAATGTGCGCAAACGTTTATGGACCTTGTGCAAGGGTTCGCTCTCCATCAGTTCCGAGAAGGGGAAAGGTACACGGGTTGTCATTCGGATTCCGATTGACGAATAGGATCAGGTTTCTATAAAGGTGAACAATGACATACCGTGTCGCATACAGGATACAATGGATAAGCGAAGGAGGGATAGAGTTGACGATTCGCAAGGAAAGATTTGGAGATGTACTGGATGTCACATTGCAGGGACGTCTGGATGCAGCTTCATCACAGTTGCTGGAAACCGAAATGGAGCAGTCTTACAATGGATTGCATGAACTGAATATAGATATCCGTGGATTGGAATATATTTCATCAGCGGGGCTTCGCGTACTTCTTTCCGCACAGCGGCGGATGAACAGGCAGGGAGTGATGACACTCTCCCGGACAACGGAGCAGGTACAGAATGTACTGGATGCGACAGGATTCTCTGATATGATGTTGATCTGCTGAGAAACAGGTGTTTGTATTTCAAAAGAAAACTGCTATACTTAGATTATGTATGATGAGACGGTGGACACAATCCGTCCGCTGTATGAACGTGTACAGGCGGAACTGGTTGCACAAAAATAATTTGAAAGTTCCGGAAATAGTGAAATATGCTGTTTCCGGAGTTATATTTTAGAAAAAAATTTTTGTCCAACTTTTGTCCGTCTTTTTGTGTTATGATTATTTCTAATATTATTGGAAATGATTTATGCTATGAGCAAAAAGAGAAAAAGTAACAGGGGTAGATGAAATGGAAAAAATGAAAAAAGTATTACAAAAACAAAAAGGAGTGGGGAAGCACAGTAGACGCATCGCCTGTCTGCTTCTGGCGCTGGTACTCACCATCACCGGACTGCCGATGATAGGTGGGGTGGAGACTGTGCAGGCGTACTCTTATGGCAGAAATTCGTATGGATCACTTACTAATAATGGAGTTCTATATGTGAATGGTAGTGGTGATGCGGATAGTGCTAAATTAAGTAGTACAGACTTGGAGCGTCAAATAATACCAAAGGCAAAAACGTTATCAATCGGAGAGAAGATTACATCAATCAATGGATTTGGGGAATTGACGAATTTGACAACTGTTGAATTTAACGGTTCGCCTGATTTGGGAAATAATTTTTTAAATGGTTTAGCAGATCGTAATATTACGATTCTGTTTTCGCCAAATTGTACAGCTGATTTTAAAAATACTGTTAAGCACAAATTTAATCAATGTACGTCATATACATTTAAAGAACAGAAACTGGTTCGTATAATTAATTCTTATGGTGAGCCTAAAGATTCTAATTATAAAGCTGAAGATACAAAAACACATTTTGCTTTTGTATCGAATAATGTCTATGAGAAGAAATATACCAGTTCTGATTTCGGTGAAACTGGGAACGATCAAATTACAATTACAATTTCTCCCAAAAATCAATACTCCTCAAAGATAGAATTTGATCGTTGGGAAATAACAGATAAGAAAAAAAATACGAATGTAACCGGTGTCACGGTGGCGGCTATTACGAATCCGACGCAAACGGGGGCAGCAACTTTAACAATAGAAAATACAATGCCTTCTGAAGTCTTTGTCACGGCAATATATAAGCAAAAAGGTAGTACTTCAATTGACTTAACTAAAGCATTAGAACAGGTAGAAACTGAGTTAAATGCATACGGTAAGAACGAAGACAATTATCTGGATCAAGTCCCAAGTGATGTTAGCAGCGTCCAAACCGGTTTGGAATCTGTTCTTGCATATATGAAGAAAATGTCAGGAAATATGTTGACATTTACACTGTCTGATTTGCAGCGAATGGGAGAAGTGAAAGCACCAACGACCTCAACAACCGGAGCTTTGACCTATCAATATACATTAAAGGTCGAAGATACATTCAACACTGAAGCAGCTGAAAAGGTAGCATCCAAAGCCGGTTTCACTTTGAACTTACATGTGAAGCAGAAGGAAGATGCGGATTATACAGTCGTTGTATCCCGAGGCTTGATTACCGGAGCAGCTAATGAGGCAGAATCATCCACAGGGGAATTTCGAAAGACTTATCACTTGAGGGATATAGAAGCTGCGGATGGCAATCGCATATCAATTCCATTGCAAGCGGAAAATCGCAGTAGTTCGCATTACTCTTTTTCTAATTGGACGGTGGAATCAGGTGGTGTGACCCTGTCGAATGCTAACTCACCGACTACTACACTTTCTTTGACAGAAGCTTCGCCGTATTTGATTCGGATAACTGCAAATTATAACGATGTTGCTCCGGGAACAGGAAGCGGTGATAATCCGCAGCCAGGTGGAGGCGAAACAGGCGGAGGTGGTACGTCTGGTGGCAGTACAACCGAAACGGTAGAGGATAAAGATAAGGACAAGGAAAAAGAAGAGGAAAAGGATAAAGAAAAAGAAGAGGAAAAAGACACTGATAAGGACAAGGAAGAAGAAAAAGAATCCGAAAAGCCTGCCCCTACCCAGACAGCGACCAGCAAAGCCAATTCTTATCAGGTGACCTCGACGAAAACCACAGCAACCGTTTCTGTAAAGGCTTTAAAGCAACAGGTGGCAAAGAACAAAAACAGCAAAATGGTCATCAAATGCGGCACTTCCACCGCGACCTTTGACAAGACCGCAGTCCAGTCGATCCTGGCCCAGGCGAAGAAGATCGGAAGCTCTGAGTTGAAGTTCGTCTGCAAGACCGGTGCCAACTCCTCTCTCAACAGTGCCCAGAAAAAAGCACTGAAGAAAAAGACCGTGGTCGGATGCTACCATGTCTACCTGAAATGCGGTGACAAGCTGATCAAAGATTTTGGCAAGGGAAAGGTCACGATCAAGGTTCCGCTCAAGTTAAAGTCCGGTCAGAAGTCGAAATATGTCAAGCTGTATTATATCAACAGCAAAGGCAAGCTGACGAAGATGACCTCGTCTCTTGCCGGCAGTCAGCTGAGCTATCAGACGACGCATTTTTCATTCTTTACGGCATTGTACGCGAAACCGGTGACTTCCACAAAGGAGACAAGTACAACTACCGATACAGACAAGAGTCAGAACACCCAGACAGACAAAGACACGACAGGAGAGAAAGACACGACGACAGAGAAAGACACGACGGGAGACAAAGACACGTCAACGGATCAGAACGAACAGGCCGAAAAACCGTCGCAGGAGATCGGTACGGAAAACGAGACACTATCAGGCAGTTCTGACCTAGAAGAGCGCGAATCACTGCCGAAGGCAGACAGCGGCGAGATCACAGCCTTTTGTCTGTTACAGTTGCAGCCGACCCGTACCAATGATACGGAGATCCGCCTGGGATGGAATCCGTTCCCGGTGGCAGACGGCTATGACCTGTTTGGTGCCCGTTGCAATACGAAGACGACACGTTACGAGCTGGAACAGATCGCATCGCTGGATGCGCCGACCATGACCTCATGGATGTGCGAGAACCTCAAAGAGAACACCTACTACAAATTCCTGGTGCGCGCATACAAGAAAGTGGATGGAAAGAAACAGTATATCACCCGTTCGACCCTCATCCATGTACCGACCACCGGCGGACGTTACGATCAGATCGAAGGTGTCAGCGTCAATGCTTCCGAGGTGAAGCTGTCTGTCGGAAAGACCCATGCGATCAAGGCTTCGTTGGAAGTGGAGAAGCAGAATGTTCGTTCCCATGCGATCATAAGCTACGAATCCGCCGATCCGGCAGTTGCTTCCGTCGATGCAAACGGCAGGATCAAGGCAAAGAAAAAAGGAACCTGTATGATCTACGTCTACGCCCAAAACGGTCTCTATACGACTGTACAGGTGACGGTGAAATAAAAAACTGTATTTTTGATATTTGTCCAACTTTTGTCCGTATTTGTTGGATATAATATAACACAATAACTTTTTTAGGAGGAAATCTAATGAAAAAGAGAATGCTATCATTATTATTGGCAACTGTGATGGTTGCGGCAACTGTGGGATGCGGCAGCGCACCGACAGAACCGACGACCACCGAAGGAGAGACCGGGGAGGAAACCGCCCAGGAGACGGAAACCGACGATGCGGAGGATACTTCGGATGAGGAAGAAGAATATGCGGATTTTTATGTAGAGAACACCGATATTACATTAGAAGAGATCCAAACAGTGAACAGCCCGCTTTCTTTGATCAAGGAGCACGAGAGTCTTGGTATCACTTGGGAAAGTTATGATGCGAATGAGAATCTGCTAACCACCGTGCAGGAGCAGTATATCTTTTTTGAAGGAAAGCTGTGGCGTGATGCGGTGATGACCGATGCGGAAGGCAACAACAAGGTCTATTATTCCGATTATGAGGCAGAGGATACACCGGGGGCAAGCTATATTTACGATGAGAATATTGAGGTTGGAAGATATTGTCTGAGCGTATATCCGTCTGATGAGTATCAGTACTGGATTGGTCAGTATTGGATGGCTGATACTTATGTGAATCAAAAAGAAGAAATCACAGATATCTCCACGCAGGATGGAGCGATCATTGTACAGGCGCGCACAACCAATACGGATTTCGGAAATTATTTTGATACCATGTATTATGTGGATCCGGACACCAGACTGGTGCTCTACCGCGAAGATTCCTGGTATGATGAGGAAGGCACATTACTTTCCATTGACAGATACACACCGATCTATGATGAACCGCATATCAGCGATCAGGTCGCAAAAGGGGCTGTGACCAATATGGATGAGCCGTTGTGTGATCTGAAGGTTGTCTTTTATCCGAATCAGGAGCAGGAACAGACACAGGAATTCAAGGTTGTAAAAGGCACACTGGTCAATGTTGTGAGCAACCACAGCTATACATTATATAGTGATGCGGAGTGTACAGACATGATCGATGAGATCAATACGGATACGGACAGTGCGACGATTTATGTGTCATTTAATGACTAGATGAGAGAAACAAAAACCGGCAGCTATACTATAGATGTGAAGTGACCCCAAAAAGTTAGACTTTTTAAGCGTAGCAGTTTTATAGCTGCTACGCTATTTTTATGCAGCCAAGAGGCGAAGTCTGTATTGGACAGGGCTTAGCCATCCTAGTTTCTCTTTAATTCTTTGTTCATTGTAA
>JALEJB010000015.1 GCA_022768825.1 Lachnospiraceae bacterium | reverse complement strand
TTGTCATAGAGGATCCCCGTGATAAAAGGTGTTCTCTCCTGCTGCAATCTGCGGTATGTGTTTCTTCCGCTTCCTGCGCCTGCAATCACAAACACATCCGCTTTTCCTCTGATTGCTTCCAGCTCCATACTTGTATTTTCTTCATCAAAGCTGCCTGTAGAGATATCAAACAAAGCTTTGATATAACCCGTCTGAAAAATCTCCTCCGGTGTTCCGAACCGCTCCACACAGTTCCCATTCACACAAAGAATCCGGTCCGATACTCTCTGTGCAAGCTCCAGTTCGTGCATCGACATGATGACAGTCAACCTTTTTTTGAGCCGCAGCTCCTGCAGCACGGATAAAAACTCCAGCTTATATTTCACATCCAGAAACGATGTAGGTTCATCCAGTATGAGGATCTCCGGTTCCTGACAGATTGCTCTGGCAAGCATCACCCGCTGCCTTTGACCGTCGCTGATTTTGGTAAAATTCTGATCTTTGATAGCCGTCACATGAACCAGCTCCATCGCCTCACTAACGGCAATACGGTCCTCGTTTGACAGGATTCCAAAATGTCCGGTATACGGATATCTGCCGGTGGCAACCACATCCTCACAGGTCATGTATTCCGTCTGCAATTTTTCCGTAAAAACAACTGCCATTTTTTGTGAAAGCTCTGTACCGGACAGCCGGGCCAGTTCCTGTTGCTTCAGATACACCGCTCCATCAATCAGCTGCAGCTGCCTTGCAATACTTTTGAGTATCGTGGATTTTCCGGCTCCGTTCGGACCGATCAGCGTCAGTATTTCCCCTTGTTCCAATCCAATCTCGATATTTTTGATCAATGGCTTGCCCTGATACCCAACGCTCATCTGCTTCGTCTGAAAATAATATTTCATGACAATTCCCTCTCCTTTTTATGCTTTGCCAGCACCCACAGCACAACCGGCGCACCAAAAATCGCCGTAACCGTACTGATGCTCAGTTCCGTCGGTGCCAAAAGCATCCTCGCCAACAGATCACAAAACAGGCAAAAGACGCTTCCGCCCAGGAAACAAGCCGGTATCATCAGAAGCGGCTTGCCTGTCCGAAACAGCTTTTTCACCAGATGCGGTGTCGCAATTCCAACAAATGAAATCGGTCCTGCAAATGCCACAATACATGCGGATAAGATACTCGAAAGGATCACCAGACTGATGCGAAGAAGGCGGACATTGACGCCCAGATTCCCGGCATATACTTCGCCAAGCTGATAAGCCGAAAGCGGCTTTGAAAGCAAAAAGACAGCTGTAAAAGTGACCGCTACAACTACTGCCATCACTTTCACATGTTCCCATGTCATACCGGAAAAGCTGCCCTGGGACCAGTTATGAAGATTGACAATATCCGCATCATCCGCGAATGTCACAACCAATTCCGTGATGGCGGAACAGATATACCCGATCATCACACCGCTGACTACCAGCATAGACATTCCCCGGACTCTGCGCGATAGAAGCAGCACAAATCCCATTGACAGCATAGCCCCGATAAACGCAGCTGCGATCATCGTGACAGATGTGACGCTTCCGGTTCGTCCGAGCCAAAAAACCATGACAAGTGCCACCATCATTTTTGCTCCCGAAGAGATGCCGAGAACAAAGGGTCCCGCAATCGGATTGTGAAAAAACGTCTGCAGGAGATACCCGGCCAGTGCTAATGCGCCGCCAAGGATCAGTACCGCCACAGTTCTCGGTAAGCGAATATCCCACAAGATTCTTGCAAACGCCTCATTCCCCGCCTGTCCGGTCAGGGAAGTGATCATATCGGATAATGTTATTTTTACGCTCCCGATACAGATATTCAGGACAGCAAAAAAAACAACACCGATTCCAAGAAAAAGAAATGCCGCTATATATCTGTATATTCTGCTTTTTTGCATAGTCACCTCTACGCCTTTCCTCTTCGTCAGAGAAGCCTCTGCGTTCTTGAACTTATTCCAGCCGGAAAAGATAATGCATCTGCTCTTCCTCTTCCCCCGACAGCATGGCATGGATATCTTCCATCAGATATCCGATTGACAGTGACTGCTGATACAGATCATTGGTCGTACACCAGACATTGTTCTCCTGTACCGCCTTGAAATCCGCCAGCAGCTCACATTTATCAAGAAGCTCCCGGATATTGGCGACGCCTCCGTCAATGGAACTGTTATAGATCAGAAAATCCGCATCCTTTGCGCCGTTATAAAACTCCTCTACCTGCATGTTCAAGGTAGAACGCCTGCTGTCAGGATCACCCAGATTTTCAAAGACATATTTTCCGCCCGCCAGTTCAATCATCTTTGGAACATAGTCAGAAGATTGTCTCACCTGTACTAGACCATTTGATGTCACAAAAAAGAAAGCAACCTTTTTTTTCGTCTGTTCATCTGCCGATACCCGTTCTAAAATTGCAACCTGATCTTCAAATATCCGTTCCGCTTCCTCTTCTTTTCCCAGCAATGCCCCGAAAAATTTCACCCATTCCACTCTTCCTAACGGATGTGACTCATAACTGGAACATTCAATCATAACCGGAATTTTGAAATCCTCCAGTTTTTCAATGACATCCGGCGAATGGGCAATCATTCTGTTTTCGATTGCAAGACTGCAGCCTTTTGAAACAAGCAGCTCATAATCCGGCTTGCTGTATTTACCGGCATAAATCAGATCTCCTTTTGCCATAGCTTCTTTTGCCGCTTCGACATACCAGTTTTCTTCCTGCTGCCCGGAAAAAGCGATCGCATCCAGACCATCCAATTGACAGAACATATCCATCACAGCCGATGCCACCAGATAGAGATCCTTGATCGGTCTTTGTAACACTACAATTTCTTCGTCCAGGTCTTTTGGAACAGCTTTGTTCTCCGGAACGATCAAAAATCTCTTCCCGTCCATTGTGGTTGTCAGCAATGTATAACCACCCTCATAATAGTCAACTGTAAAGTTCTCGGCATATTGTAGCTCCATGCTGCCTGCATAGACAAGTTCCTGTGATATGCCATCTGACACCGTCTGCTTCTCATAAGCAGAAGAAGGACTGCCACAGCCCGCAAGCATCAGCAGTCCCAGCAAAAACAGACAGATTGTGATCATTGTCCTGTTTCTTCTTCTCATTTTGTGTCACCTCTTATTGTTCCGCTTTCATCGTATCGGAATGGAAGGTAAGCGTGTATTCGATCTCATGGGGCTTACTCATCGCCACCGTATCACCGATCACTTCGATGGGCTCATCCAACATCGAAACCGGAATCTCAAACACGCTGTCCCCTTCGGTATTGACCGGCAGATACTTTTGTCCATCCACGATCATATAATCATAGTTTGGGCTGCTCCACCGGATCGTCGCTGTCATTGTCCCCTGGGATACAGTAAGCACTGCCGGAGATAAGACGTTTGCTTTTCCGCTTCCGCCTTCAAAGGAAAGATCGATCGTATAAGTGCCATCCGCCGGCTGAGAAGCGGTTTCCGTCTGTTTTTCCTGTTCCAACGGCTTTGGATTTGAGACACTGACCTTATGGTCATACCAGGTTCCCTTTTTGCCAAGCAATGCCAGATCAAATTCCTCTTCCAAGACCGGAACCGGCACATCAAATCCATTGACTTCCTCAGTCATGCCGTCGGTATAGGTGACCGTATCCACTGTCGACAGCAGCCAGCCTGCTTCATCATTTTCTGCTTCATTGGCGAGTCCTGGATAGAGCGTGACAATGTTTTTGGATGTCAGTGAAATATGGATCGTCATTTCACCGTTTTCTACGGTCAGTGTTCCTTTTCCGTCGCAGGCTTCATTGACATGAAACATACTGCTGTCGGTGTCAAAATCTGCCGTATAGACTCCATCCGAAAGTGCCACAGCTTCTGCCTGTGTCTCTGCCGGTACATGTTCCTGATCACTGCTTGCAGAGGCGCAGCCTCCAAGCAATGCGCTTGTCAGTATCCATACACCTGCTATCATACTGTATTTATTCTTCATCATATTCCGCTACTCCTTTATCACTGCTTTCGTATGTGACACATAAATCTGCTGAATGGCGTCAATCGAGCCAAGACCTGTAATCTGTGCGTCCACGCTGTCAAATTTTCCGGATGCCTGAAAGATACTCAACCAGGAATCCTCGTCAGGACCTGCCATATCATTATTGGCATGATCTCCGGCTACCACCATAAGCGGGCGGAGGATCACCTTCGTATAGCCGGCAGCTGCCACGGCATCCAGCACTGCCTCACAGGATGTCTCTTCCGGTTCTCCCTCTACGGTTCCGATAAACACATTGTCGTAACCCATTTCATTCATCTGTGTCTGCATCTGGCTGTAAGACACTTTCGCAGTATGAGAGGTACCGTGTCCCAGAAATACAAATGCTGCGCCTCCCTCTTTTGCAGCTTCCAGACTATCATAATCTGCATCCTTCACTGCTTCTGTAGTGAGCGCCTCCGCGACAGCTGCTTTATCATCGTTAATGACAGTAGCATCTGAACCAACTTCGCCCAGCAGCGGCTCCGCTACTTTTACTGTTTCAAACTGATCCTGATATGTCTCAACTGCTTCCATCAGCTCGTCGTACTCTGCGCCATGCATCAGATGTGTCGGCTGGATCACCAGATTTTTGACTCCATTCGCCACTGCACGCTCCAGTGCCTGATCCATATTGTCGATTGCCTCTCCATCGCGCGCCTGCACATGATTGATAATGATCTGAGCGGTAAATGCTCTTCTTACAGACCAGTCCGGATAAGCCGCCTGCAACGCATCTTCAATACCCTTGATGTCAGCCACGCGGCTGTCATTAAAGGAAGTGCCAAAGCTCACCACCAGAATCTCATTTTCTCCAATGTCATCCTGACTTCGCGGGTCATCCTTTGAGGCATCACCGGTATCTCTTCCAAAATAGTCCGGATCTGCATTCTCGCCTTCTACCAGTTCCTTTTGCGCATCGGTCAATGCGTCCCAAGCGGCTTTGGCATCTGCACACTGCTTGTCAGTTTCCTTCGTTCTTTCCTGCACATAGATCGCATCAATCATCGCCGCCACCGCATCGGCTGCTGCCTGATCATCGTCGGTCTCCGTTGTCGCTGTGTCCGCTTTTCCTTTTGATCCCGCTCCGGTTCCACATCCTGTCATGCCAACTGCTCCCAGGACTGCTGCCAGAAATAATACTGCTACTCTTTTTTTCATGTCTTCTCCTTCCGGGAACTCCTGTCCCTATTGATTTTCAAATACAGATGACAGAAACAATAGCAGGACACCAATAAAAGGGCAATAAATAAAAACCCCTTTGCCGATTAGGTAAAGGGGTTGCACACAAAAGAAGAACATGAAAAATGTTCTCTTACGTACAACCAGTTACTCGTGGTCTGAAACGATCGTTTCTGTACAGCATTCAGGCAGGTCTCCCGGCTTATCGATCATCGCATCCGCCATCTTCCCGGTTTCCCAGTGATATATCGGCTTTTGCTCCTTAATTACGGTGACGAGTTCGTACAGGATTTGCACCTGTTTCCCTTTTCACCAGAGCCAATCATTCAAATCTCTCCCAAATCATTGCTCTGGCACCTGACTGCTCCATATTTATTTTTTGGTTACTATAGCATATATCATTTGAAATTACAAATTATTTTGATTATTTT
>JALEJB010000229.1 GCA_022768825.1 Lachnospiraceae bacterium | reverse complement strand
CCGGAAAAACCAAAGAAGAAAAAAGAAAAGGAAAAGCATGTGCATATCATCACCAAAAGAAATCTGATGATCGGTGCAGTTGTGATCGTCGTTTTGATCCTGGTAAAGATTTTTATGCCTAACATCTTTTCCGGCAGCGGGGATGATAATATGCATCGCACCCTCGTACTTTCCTATGCGAAAAATCAGGTAGAGCTGCAAAATGACTTTTATAAATATTATAAAAACGTACTGGGGGAAGATTCTCAGAAAGCGATGGCAGATGCCAATGCCCTGCTTTCGAATTCCTATACGATGAATCTGGCAGATGAAGATGTAACTAATATGACAGATAAGCAGATCGAGGATATCTATATCAAGCTGCTGACAGGCGGAGATATCGCAGGGGATGCCTTTAATGAACCACAGGCGATCACGGATATGAAACGGACTGTTGCGGATGCAAAGACTGCCGGTACATTGGGTGATGATGCGACCGATGAGCAGGATACAGATGATGAGAAAAAGGTAAGTCTCGTCAACAAAATGATGGA
Source organism: Lachnospiraceae bacterium (assembly GCA_022768825.1). Classification (GTDB taxonomy): domain Bacteria; phylum Bacillota; class Clostridia; order Lachnospirales; family Lachnospiraceae; genus W0P33-017. The sequence goes on along the minus strand of JALEJB010000229.1, from coordinate 31,735 downwards.
GTATCAGCAGCGCGTTGCAGCGGGGCTCACCTATTCGTATGGACAGTTTTCCTTTCCTGAGCGGGATGTGAAGGAGTATGTTGCAGAGGATATGGAAAAGATATTTGGCTCAGTCATCTATGATATGGCGCTGCAGCCATCCGAGAAGGAGATGTACTATGGTACGTTTCGTAACAACGGCCTGCTGACAAGCGATGATCTGGTACGTTTTGATACGAATCCGGTTCTGTATAATCTGCCGGATCTGACCCCGACGATCGAGCTGACCTTTGGGACGAATGAAAAACAGACAATTTCCCTGTCACAGCAATCCATTGCGCCGGTTGCGTCTGTTGCCTATGAACTGCACACGGATCGGAACAAGGGCTATCTCATTTTCCGTAACAATGGAGCAAAAACCGATTATGTACAGGATGATGACGGCAATTCTGTTGTGACGCAGGGTGACTTTTTGCTCAAATGGGAGGACACGATCGTCATCGGAGACTGGTATTATAACAGCCTGAAGATCGGTCTCATTGTCAATGATCAGAAGGCGGGCAATATTGAGTATGTCTATGATCTGAAATATTAAAAGCGATGGTTTGCAGGAGAGCTCATACATGTTACAGCGTACAAAAGAACGGATGATAAAAGCCTTCAGGGAGAATAGAGGATATATGAGCTTTGCGCAGCTTCAGGACAGAGGCGTCACGGTTTTACAGCTGCAGGAGATGGAGGAGGCGGGTATCCTCGAGAAATTTGCCAGGGGATGGTACTGGTGCAATACCTGCGGCTTCAAAAAACCGGATGATCATAAGTATGTAGAGATCGCCAAGGTGAATCCCGATGCCGTGATCTGTATGGAAAGCGCAGCGTATCTGGCGGGATTGATCCTGGAGGAACCGGAGATCGTCCATGTGGCAACCGAGCGCACGGATCGAAAGAAAATGGAATTTTCGTTTCCTGTCAAACGCTATTATTTCAAAAACACCGGCATCAGGGGTGAGATCGCGGAGAAGAAAACAGGGTATGGAAGCTATCATTACTATGCTCCCGAGCGTACTTTTTGTGATTGTATCCGTTTAAAGAACAAGTTATCGGAGGAAAATTACACGCAGATCCTCGAAGCGTTTGCCGGGCAGAGAAATCACTGCAAGCGCATTTATGATTACGCAGATCGCCTGCGATGTGTAAAAAATATACAGGATGCAGATAAAAATTAAAAAAGAAGTCAGACACTGCAAAGTTATAAAATTCCATGGTATATCGTTACTCCGATTGTGCGGGGGAAACGATATATCATGGGATTTTTTTGCAATGTCGAAACGTTTTTTGCCACCTTATTAATAATTTGCAGGAATCACCCGACATATCATATAGAGTGATCACAACCCGATCGTACCGATACAGGGACGAGAGATCAATATAAAGGAGCTTGAAATGATGCAGATTGATCAGATTGGAAAAAACGGAATTTTTCAGAACGCAGGGATCGCAGACGCAGCTGTACATGACCACAAAACAGATGAGCACAGAGTGAAGGAGAACGATGCAACCGGCATATACTCTGCAAATCTGACACGAAACGTCACCTATGGCAGACCGGGGCAGCAGGAGCCGGATTCGCTTGAGGATATTCAGCAGCAGGCGCAGAATCTGGATGCGGTTCAAATGAAAAATGAAATGGTCGTGGGAGCGAATACGACAACCGCAGAGGATGCAAAGCAGATGCAGGACGATGGTTTTTCGCTGTCTGATACAGATATACATACGGTTGTGACGGAGACCGATAAGATTCAGATGGAGCTGGCAAAGGCAGGAAAAGATACCCATTATTTTTCCAATGATCTGTCGGGAGAACAGTTGGAGACCATGACCGGAAATGCCGCGTTGGCGGCGAGCCTGTCTTCGGCATTTTCAGCGCAGGATCTGCCGCTTACAGAGGAGAATTACGCGGACAGTACAAAGGCTGCAAAACTGGCAGAGAGCTTGTCCGAATTGGGTGAGGGCGCGATCAAATACATGCTGGGAAACAACCTGATGCCGACGATTGCGAATCTGTATCAGGCAAGTCACAGTGGAGTGGATTCCTACGTAAAGCAGCCGGATCGCTCGTATGACAACGGGCAGTTTGAAAAACAGATCGAACAGGTGCTGCTCGGTGCGGGACTGGCTGTCAATGAAGAAAATATCCGCTCAGCCAAATGGCTGGCGGCAAATGATCTGGCTGTCACCGGAGAAATGTTGGGAAATATGCAGGCCTTGCAGTCGATTACTTTTCCACTTGAAACCGAAAAGCTGTCACAGCAAATGGCACAGGCAGTTGCAGATGGCGGACGTCCGCAGGATGCGTTGCTGGCGGAAGGATATTCCTATGACGATCGGGCAGAAGAAGCGCTGCACGTGATCGATCAGGCGACGGATGAGGATATCGCCTATGTGCTGGATCAGGGGCAATCCATTTCTATCGAGCATCTTGGGGAAGCACACGAATTGCTTACTTCAGAGACAGTGACGATCGACGCGGACCGGTTTTTTGATCTGCAAAAAATTCCGGAGTATGTAACAGCGCAAAGAAAGCTGCAGGAGACCCGGCTGATCATGACGCTGGAGGCAAATAAGCGATTGTTAAAGCAAGGCGTATCCATCGATACCAAACCGCTGGAAGAACTGGTTGAGGATCTGAAGGCGCAGGAACATGCTTATTATAGAAATTTACTGGAGGCAGATGGCAGCAGGACGAGTGTGCAGCAGGTCGAGCTGTTTGCCAGAGTGGATACGGTGGCACAGGAGCTGCCGTATCTGCCAATCGTCGCCATTGGAAGTGACGAGTATCTGAATACATTGGAAAGCCTGCATACGACAGGTAAAGCACTGCAAAGCAAGTTCGAGCAGGCGGGAGAAAGCTATGAGACGATGATGACCGCACCAAGACGCGATATGGGTGACAGTATTCAAAAGGCGTTTCGAAATGTGGACGAGATCCTGGACCGGATGGAGCTGGAGCATACACAAAGCAATGAGAGAGCAGTCCGGATTCTGGCATATAACCGGATGGATGTGACCGACGAATCTGTGGCGCAGGTCAAGCTGGCAGTTGCACAGGTGCAGGAAGCGTTTGACAGCTTAAAGCCTGCCGTTGTCAGAGAAATGATCCGTGACGGGATCAATCCGCTGGAGCTGAGTATCGAACAGTTGAATGAAACCGCGAAGAAGATCTCGGATGAGCTGCCGGGACAGGATCCGCTGACGAAATTCAGCGAATATCTGTGGAAGCTGGAGCAGACGAATTCCATATCCGAGAGCGAAAGAGATGCTTATATTGGGATCTATCGCCTGATCCATCAGGTGGAGGCGGGTGATGGAGCTGCCATCGGAGCCCTTGTCTCACAGGGAGCCAAGCTTAGTATGAAAAATCTGCTCAGCGCAATGCGTTCCGGGAAAAAGCAGATGGATTATTCGATTGATGACGATTTTTCCGGGGTAACGGGTACGCTGAAGGGATCCATCTCGGAACAGATCAACCGCGCATACCAGTTGGAATGTTTCAGGCAGGTACAGGAAATTGCAAAGGAACCGGAACAGTTTGGGGATTTACTGCAGTCAGATCATTGGCAGGATCAGACACCGGAGCAGTTGCTTTTGCACTTGCAGGAGCAGGAAAACAATGAGGCATATCAAAAGCAAATTCAGCAGCGGCAGCAGGCATATTTTGAAAGTCAGCTGCAGGAATATACCCGGGCATTGCAGGCGGAGAATCAGGTATGGAGTGCACTGCAAAATTACAATATTCCGACGACCATCAACCATGTCATCGCTATGCAGGAGATGCTGCAGGACCCGAATGGCGCGATCCGAAAGCTCATGGATATTGGGACTGAGGATCATGGTGACGATGCCGATCTGATGGAAGAGATCGCACAGATCAAAGAAGATCTCATAGAAAAAATGGGACAGGACTTAAAAACTCCGCAGGAACTTGCCGAAGCGCAAAATACACTTGCCAGTGTGGCGGAGCACTGTGGGCAGACCGTGATGTATGCGAAAGGGATGACGACGTTGGATCTCAAACAGCTGCAGACGATGACGAAGCAGTTATCGCTGGGAAGACCGATGGCAAACGAGGAGCATTATGCCATTCCGATCCTAACCAGTGACGGTGCGGGAATGGTACATGTGAAGATCGTTCGCGGAAAAGAGACCAAGGGCATGGTAGGTATCACGATGGAAAGCGATACTTTGGGAAAAGTGGCGGCAAAGCTTCAGGCAAAAGAATCCGGTATACAGGGATTTGTGGCGGCAGAGACGCCGGGGGGCGTGCGAACGTTGCAAAATTATGGGGCAGAGCTGGCAGAACTACTGTCGCAGGCAGCAGCCGAAGCAGGAATCGGTGACCGGATCGATGTACCGATCCTTCAGGGCAGTAATCTTGGACTTTCAGAATTTGCGCCGATGAAAGAGCAGTCGGAATCTGATCCAAAAACCGCTTCGTATGAGATTCAGACGAGAAGGCTGTACAAGATTGCAGAAAAAATGGTGACATTTTTGAAAGATGCGCTTGAGAAATGACCCGATCTTTCCGATAAAATTTGTAGAAACAAGGGGCGACATGGATGGTTGCCGGATTGCAAATGATTTGCAGACAGAGGCAGGGACGCTGATTGATAAGGGCATGACCCGGAAATCAGAGGTAATATATGAAGGTTAATCAGAATATTTCAGCAGTAATATCAAATGCGCATTTGCATCGCACGGAGGATAAGCTGGCAGCATCCATTCAGCGTTTATCATCCGGTTATAAGATCAATTCCGCAAAGGACAGTCCTTCGGGAATGGCGATCAGCAACAAAATGCGCGCGCAGATCGATGCACTGGATCAGTCAACGGAAAATGCTTCCGACGGAATCAGTGTCATCCAGACTGCAGACGGCGCGCTGACAGAGACACACGCGATCCTGCAGCGTATGCGTGAACTGTCTGTACAGGCGGCAACGGATTCTATGACCCCGGCAGACAAGGAAGCATGTCAGGCGGAGATCAGTCAGCTGCAAAAGGAGATCGATCGGATTGCGGGAGATACCGAGTTTAACAGCAAGATCATCTTGGACGGTTCACAGGATACGAGAGTATATCCAAGTATCGACAATCGTCTGGTGAGCTCTTCCATTCGCAATTTTCAGACCAGCGATGAGGTGTCGGCTGCCAATTATTCTTTTAAAATAATACAGGCACCGGAGCAGGCGTCGATGACCGTTAAGAACTTAAGCGGTGGACAGAAGGTGACCTTAAATGGCGCGACCATCGAAATTCCAAAGAATGCCACCGATGATGAGATCTATGCGATGGTTCGCGATCAGGCGGAATTGGTTGGTGTCACGGTAGAGCGTCAGGGAACCGATGAGATGAAGCTGACTTCGATTGGATACGGCAGTGACGAAAAAATAGATTTTAGCGTTGTAGGGTCGGATGGAAGCTCTGCGATCGGAACCGGTGGATCATCCGTAACCATTACGATCAAGGGTGTGGTCATTACCAGTGCGGCGGATTTTATTGATAAGTCTCCGGTAGGAAAAGACGCTGTGATCGAACTGGGCAGGGAAGGATCTACATTGACACCTGCGGGCGGCACTCCGGTCGATATCACGGAAGGATTTTCCAATACAGCCACCTATCTCAGTGATGGACAGAAGGTGACGATCACCGATAAAAACGGATTTGAGATGGTCTTTAAGATCGATCCGTCACAGAATGAAGATCTGGCAAAGATGAATGATGCACTTCCGAAGCCGGAATATATCGTCGATTTAGAAGTTACGGATCTGGGAGATATGACGCTTCAGGTCGGTGCCCATGAGAATCAGACGATTGATGTCCGCATTCCGGCGGTCAACTGTGAGACCTTGTATATTGATGATATCAATGTCATCCGGACAGGTGGCGCCGACAAAGCGATGGCAGCGTTGGATCTGGCGATCGAACAGGTCAGCAAGGTGCGTTCCCGTCTCGGAGCTTACCAGAACCGCTTAGAATATGCGGTATCCAGTCTGGAAGGTACGACAGAAAATATGGAATCGGCAATTTCCCGTATCATGGACACCGATATGGCAGAGGAGATGAGCGAATATTCCAACATGAATGTATTGGATCAGGCGGCGATCTCCGTGCTCAGTCAGGCCAATGATCTGCCACAGCAGATCCTGCAGATGTTGGGATAAGAGGAAAAGAGGTAACAGGCAGTGACGGACGAAAAAAAGAAAGAATTTACCAGACGTCTGGCGCAGTGTAATGCAAGTCAGATGATCGTCATTGAATACGATATCTTTTATGCCTTCCTGGAAGATGCATTTGACGCCTATGAAATGGGAGGAGCGCCTTTTAAACAGGCGATCCGTTCTGCGGATGAGGTGCTCAAACGATTACAGAATGCGCTGGATTTCAAATATGAGATCGCATCGCAGTTGTATCCTCTGTACAATTACAGCCGCAGACAGCTGGCACTTGCCATGGCGACACACAAGAAAAAACCGTTAAGCAATGCGAAAAATGTCATGGATAAATTGTACGATGCTTTTTCACGGATTGCCGCAGAGGATGATTCCCCGGCGATGATGCAGAATGCGCAGACGGTGGTAGCCGGATATACGTATGGCAGACATGCATTAAACGAAGCCTCATTCAACGCAGACCAGACAAGGTCCAGAGGTTTTCTGGCATAAAATGTAAAAAAATTGCAACAAAACTCTTCTTATGAGACACTGTATGATCAGCAGGCTTGTGAGAAGAGTTTTTGGTTTATGAAGGGAGAAAGCAGATTCCATGGAAGAACAAATGCTGGTGAAGCGCGCCAAGAGAGGGGATGTGGATGCTTTTGGCGAGCTGTATCAAAGGATCTATAAAAAATTGTATGCATATGCGCTGTACACATTAAAGAACCCGGAGGATGCCGAGGATGCGGTGAGCCAGGCGGTGATGGATGCATATCAGTCCATTGGACAACTAAAAAAGGACGAGGCGTTTTCGAACTGGATGTATCGGATCGTGGCAAATAAGTGCAATCGGAAAATGCGCGAGTTTTATCATGTGGGTGGAGAACTGACACAGGAAGTGTTAGAGGAAAAATCGCTGGAGATGAATCCGCCGGACGATGAGAGGGAGATGCGATTCGATGTGAAGGAAGCCTTTGATCGACTGGACAAAGAAGAGCGAAAGATTGTAGGATTGCACGCAATCTTTGGCTATACGACAAAAGAGATTGCAAAGTTTCTGATGATGAATGAAAATACGGTGCGATCGAAAAAGATGCGGGCATTGAAAAAACTGGAAGCAGATCTGGGATTGGAGAAGTAAGAAGGGATAGGTGACGATTATGGCAGATCATTTGGATGAGAAGGATTTTGAAAAGGTATCAAAGGCAATTGACGTTTCGGTTGATGAGATTGAGATTCCCAAGAGCCTTGAGCCGGAGGCGATAAAAGAGACATTGAAAAATGTCAGGGTGAAGAAATCGAATCGCAGGAAATGGGAATTGGCGGCTGCTGCGGCAGCAGTGGTGATCGTGGGTGTCGGCGGAGCAAATGCGAGACGTCTTTCTCTGTCAGAGGATCCGGCGGTGGAAAAGCCTGTTGCTCTTGTTCAGACAGAGCATACGCAGGCAGATGATGTCCGGACAACGGAAGCGGCAGAGGAGGATTTTGTACGTCTGGATTGTGTCGGTGAGTATCATCTTGCAAAAAGCTATGAGGAATACGAAGCGGCTCTTCCTGTGAATGATATGGTGTATGGTGACGCTGCGGTATTTGACACGGGAGCCTTGGCGGAGTCGGAAGTAAAGATGGAAAGCGCGGCCAGTGACCGTCTGGCTTCGGATGGAGCGGAACAAAATTCGGCAGTCAAAGATTTGTCAGACAAACAGTACTCGACCACAAACACACAGGTTGCCGGGGTAGACGAAAGTGACTATGCAAAAAATGATGGAGACTTTTTGTATATTCAGGATGGGAAGAAGATACATGTGATCGATGTTCGCGGTGAGAAAATGGAAGAGCTGGCCGTCTTTTGCCCGGAGCTTAAGGAAAATTCACAGATTCAGGATATCTATCTGGATGAGAACAACCTTTATCTGATCGTACAGGAGTGGGAGGATAGCTTAGAGCAGGTAGGGGATGACCGGGCGATGGTCGATATGGACTACAAATATCCGTATTATTTTAACCGGGATACATCGATGGTACTACTGACGTATGATCTGTCGGATGCGACTGATATCAGACAGATCGGAAGGGTTGATCAGGATGGTTCCTACTACGATTCCCGCAAGGTCGGCGATTATATCTATCTTCTGTCACGAAAGGATGCGTACCGCTATGTACCGCTCATTGATGACGAAAAAGAGACAAAGAAGGTGGACGGGCTGATCCCGTGTGAAAACGGGCAGGAGGCAGTGGTTGACAATAGCGATCTGATTCCGTGTGTCAACGGAGAGAAGGTAGCGGTTGACAGTATCTATCTTCGTGATGATGCAAATAATCAGCTCATCATCTCCTCTGTCAATGTAAAGGAGCCGGGTAAGAGCGTGGATCAGATGGTAGTTTTGGATTCCTATGCTTCTTTGTATATGAGTACGGATGCTATTTATCTGTATGAGAATGATTATGAGTGGAAGGAGCAGTCATCTGAGGAAAAAAGCTACACCAAGATTACAAAGTTTTCTTACAAAGATGGCAGAATGAACGGTGTGGGCGCAACCAAAATCCGCGGAACGATCAATGATGTGTTTGCTATTTCAGAGGCAAATGGCGTGCTTTGTGTTTTGACGACAGACTGGATGGGAGAGGAGACACATAATCAGTTGTATCTTTTGGATGAAAAGTTGGATAAATTGGGAGAGCTTGTGGATTTTGCTCCAGGCGAGGAGATCTATGCTGCGAGATATATCGGCGATATTGCGTATTTCATCACTTACCACAATACCGATCCGCTGTTTGCCGTGGACATTTCCGATCCGACAAAACCGACCTTTTTAGGTCAGATCGAGATCAGCGGTTTTTCCGATTATCTGCATCCGTTTGGCGAAAACGAACTGCTGGGGATCGGTTATGAGACAGATCCTGAGACGACGGAGCGAGAAGGTGTGAAGCTTGTGATGTTTGATCTCACAGATCCGACCGATCTGAAGGTGAAGGATACGGTTGTCCTGAAGGGGACATACTCCAGTGCAACAGATCTGTACAAATCCGTATTTGTTGATACAAATAAAAATCTCGTCGGCTTTGACGTCAATGATTGGAGCATGGGGGATGACCCGACAAGCTATCATGTGTACGAATGGGACGGAGAAAAGTTCCGTGAAAAAATGTCGCAGACATTGGAGCAATGCTGTGATATAGGAAAGACGAGAGGCTTGTATGCCGGCGATGATTTTTATCTCATATATGATAAGGGAGATAATTGGCAGATCCGACAGTTTGACATGAAGAAAGGATTTGCGCCGGTGAAAGCACTGGAGCTGACATCAAAATAATTTTGCATATGGAATAAAGGAAGAAAAAAGTCCGGCTATTGTAGCCGGGCTTTTTTTGTGATGGTCGTCATTTTGGGATTATTGATACTCTTTTACGGAATTGAGCAGAAAGCGATATCTCAGCTGCGCGGAATTCAGTTGATAGATAGACGCATCGATCAGATCCGGATCGGTTACGTTTTCAAACGTAGAATAGACGCGGTCGATTTCTGCTTTTGTCTGGGATAGGTTGTCCATCAAAGCTAAATACTCTTTGCTCTGCTTGGGATCCGGTGCTTGTGGATGGAATAAATGAAGCATAGTCTACCTCCTTGATGATGGGAATAATAAAAGTATGTACAGCTACTGGAAATATATACAAAAAATGGAAGGGATATTACTGAAAAAGTTTGACATGTATGTAAAGAAAAGTATAAGAAAAGACAAAATGTCCGAAAAAATGCTATGCGCGAGAGGTTGTCAAAATTTGCTATACGTATCGTGTAGCAACGGTTGTTACGTGATATGACTATTTACAGCTTTGGCGCATCGAAATATAATCGGAGCATAATCTTTCTAAGATCTATTTGCAAATAAAATCACGTGAACCATTTAGTTAAGATTCAAACAAAATCCAAAATACCATTTCAGGGGAGGTGTATGCCCATTCAAAGAAAATTAGCGGTGCTTGACCCAACGGAGATCGGTCCGGGTCTGTGTCACTATCTGTTAAATCACCGTTCCATATGGAAACCGGTGTACTGCGAGAATATGGAAGAATTGGAAGCGGCACAGGCAGATCTGGCACTGGTCGGACAGTCTTTCTGGATGCGGGAAGAAGAGAGACTGTCCCAAAATAAAAACTGGATCTTTCTGGATGCAAAGGGTACGAATGCACAGTTGCGGCATATTCAGCCCTATCAGCCGGCCGATCTGCTGCTGCAGGAGATCAGTGAGCTGGTGATCGCAAACGGTATGCAGATTCCGGTTGTGACAGCACAGTGCGCCACGCAGGTGGTTGCCGTGATGTCGCCTCACGGTTATGATCTGCAAACCGGATTTGCCATCGTATACAGTCTGATCCGGGCACAGAGCAAGCGGGTGCTGTATCTGAACTTTCAGTATTATTGCGGGTTTTTTGACACCTATAAAAGGGATATTGGAGATCTGTTCTATATGCTCCACAGAAACGGTACATTGGAGCCCGCCGTGTTTACGGAACTGGCGATACCGGTCGGTAATCTGGATATCATTCCTCCTGTGGGTGTACAGATGGATCTGGAGGATCTGACACCGGATGATCTGGGAACTTTGATCTGTGAATTGCAGCGACTGGGAATCTATGATCTGGTAGTTTTTGATCTGCCGGTGCGACCCCGGTTTTACCGTGAGCTGTATCTGCACAGTAACAATATATACAGTCTGCAAAAGGAAGGCGAGGTATATGATCAGGCGCAGATCCGGCTGCTTGATGATCTGGAAGTGGGAGAAGAGATCCCTTCCCATTTTCATATTGTAAAAATGCCGCAGATTGCGGGAACGTTTGGAATTGATGGATCGATTTATGAGGAGCTGCTGTTTGGAGAGATGGCAAAATTTATCAGAGAGCATGTTTTGGGGGAAGCGTCGGATGAAGGATTATATGGAACAGATTCGAAAACAGGTTTTAGAGGAGATGGATGTCTCCAGAAGTATGACAGATGAGGAGATCTTTGCACTCATTGACGACGCAATTTGCGAAAAGGGTGTACACAGACAGTCTCTGAAAAACAGGAAAGAAGCCAGAATGGCAGTCTTCCACAGCCTGCGGGGGCTGGATGTGTTGCAGGAACTGATTGAAGATCCAACTGTCACGGAGATTATGGTAAATGGTCCGAAGCATATTTTCTATGAAAAAAACGGACAGATCTTTCAGTGGGAGAAAACCTTTTTTTCAAATGAAAAACTGGAGGATGTGATTCAAACGATCGTGTCGATCAACAACCGGATCGTCAATGAGGCGTCACCGATCGTCGACAGCCGTCTGACAGATGGTTCGCGCGTCAATATCGTCTTACATCCGATCGCGATTGACGGTTCGGCTATTACCATTCGTAAGTTTCCGGAGCACCCGATCGAGATGACAGATTTGTTACATTACGGTTCGATATCGGAGGAGATCATTGAATTTTTGCAGAAGCTTGTCATCAGCGGATACAACATCTTTGTATCGGGAGGAACCGGGTCAGGAAAGACGACTTTTTTAAATGCGTTATCCGCTTTTATCCCGGATAGTCAGCGAGTCGTCACCATTGAGGATTCGGCGGAGCTTCAATTGGAAGGATTGAAAAATCTGGTCCGATTGGAGACCAGACCGGCAAATCTGGAAAATGTTTCCGAGATCACGATTCGTCAGCTGATCAAAAGCGCGCTTCGAATGAGACCGGACCGGATCATCGTGGGTGAGTGTCGCGGGGGCGAAGCACTGGATATGCTTCAGGCGATGAATACCGGACACGATGGTTCCTTAAGTACCGGGCATGCCAATTCCTGCCAGGATATGATCGCAAGACTGGAGACGATGGTCCTGATGGGAATGGAGCTCCCGGTCAAAGCGATACGGGGGCAGATCGCATCCGGCATTGATATTCTGATCCATCTGGGCCGTCTGCGCGATCGTTCCAGAAAACTTTTGGATATCGCAGAGGTAGAAGGGATGGAAGGAGACCGTATTGTGCTGAATCCATTGTACCATTTTGCGGAAGAGTCGGAGCAAAATGGAAGGATACAGGGAAGCTGGAAAAAGGTAAATGCGCTAAAAAATATCAGAAAACTTCAGGAAGCCGGATTGGAGGAATATCGCTTGTGAGGGATTACCGCAGATATTACTTTTCAAAAAAAGAGTATGTGTTATTTGCAATTCAGGCGCTGGGGATCGTGTCGCTGGTAAGCTATCTGTTTTACCATTCGCTTCTGGCGATGGTCTTGGTGATTCCATTTTACCCTGTTTTTTTGCGGATGAAGGCACAGGTGCTATTACAGAAACAAAAAAGTATGTTACAGGAACAATTTAAAGAAGCCATCTGTGCACTTGCAACTGCACTTGGCGCGGGTTATTCCATTGAGAATGCATGGAAAGAAGCGAGAAAAGAGGTGGAAAAGCTGTTTGGCGAGCATGCATTGATCGTTCAGGAACTCAATCATATGCTGGCGCATTTGGAGATGAACGTGTCATTGGAAGAACTGTTATCTGACTTTGCTTTGCGAAGCGGACTGGAGGATGTGGGAAGCTTCTGTCAGGTGTTTTTATTTGCAAAGCGAAGCGGAGGAGATTTTATCGGAATCATTCATGCGACTGCAAACCGGATCAGCCGAAAAGTGGATTTACAGCGGGAGATCATCACAGATCTGGCTGCCAGACGGTTGGAAAGCCGCGTAATGAACATGGTTCCTATGTTCATGCTTTTGTATCTGAATCTGACTTCACCCGGATATTTTGATCTGTTATACGGAAATCTCTCAGGTGTGATCATCATGAGCCTGTGTCTCTTATTTTATTTACTGGCATATGTCTGGTCAGAACGTATGCTGCAAAATATAACAAATGTATGGTGAGATATGTACGTGTGTATCGGAGTGATCGTGGCAGCAGTGGCGGTGTATCTGTTTGCGCGGTATCAAAAAAAAGAGCAATCGGCCAGAATCTATTGTCTGATACTGGCAGTCAGTGGGATACTGGGTATTTTGGTCTGTATCGACGATCAGGGAATGGGAAATGTGGACTCGGTTGTGCGCAGAGAGCCGGGAGACGGAAGTTATACAGAAAAATATGTGCTGGGTGTGGAGGATCTAAAGCTGGAGGAGTCATATGACCTGACGGTGGAAAACCGGCATCTGGACGAAACAGAAAAGCGCGCTCTTTTTCTGCGCGCAATCGAGGAAGCAACGACGCTTTGTCTGGAGAAAAATGAATCAGCAGATCATGTGGATCACGATTTGGTGCTTGTGAAATCAGTTTGTGACGGACTGGTAAAAGTCAATTGGAGCTTTGATCATTACCGGGCAATGGATATCAACGGGAAACTGGCAAAAGGACTGCCCGAGGAAGGGACCCTTGTCACGGTGACCGCTGATCTGTCATACGAAAAAGATCATATGGAGCATACTTTTACGATCTGCGTATTTCCGGCAAACATGACAGAAAAAGAAGCTTTTTATGCTGCGTTGGAAGAGACGATCGATAAAGCGAATGCGGCTGTTGGAGGGAAACTGCAATTGCCCGGATTTGTAGACGGACATCAAATCAGCTGGAAAAAGCCGAAAAACAATATGCCCGATCTACTGGTTTTGTTGGGCATCGTATCCTGCGCGGCGATGGCGATCGGCAAGAAAACCGACGAAAAAAAAGCAAGACAAAATCGAATGGATCAGCTACAGCAGGAATTTCCGCAGATGCTGAGCCAGATGTCTCTGCTTTTGAGTGCAGGTATGACGGTCTATCATGCCTGGGGAAAAATCGTTCAAAGCTATGAACGTAGCATAGATGTCGCAGATTCGCTCACGCAGGCGGTGTATGAAGAGATGGCAGTTACCTGGCGACAGATGAAGGACGGTGTCGGAGAACGCGATGCTTATGAACAGTTTGGACAACGGATCGGTCTGCAATGTTATCGTAAATTTGCCAATCTGTTGACCCAGAATCTCAGAAAGGGAACGGCGGGATTAAGCGCCTTATTGGAAAAAGAAGTGGAAAATGCTTTTGCTGATCAGGAAAGCATGATCAAAAAAAAGGGAGAGGAACTGGAAACCAAGCTGCTTGGACCGATGTTAGTCATGTTACTACTGGTCATGGTACTGATATTGATTCCGGCCACATCCGGTTTTCAAATTACAATGTGAAGGGAGAACAACAATGAATGTATTCGATAATTTTTTGATTCGATGGAAAATCAAATGTCAGCAGGGAAAGGAGATTTTGTCGGACGAAGCGGGACTTGGAACGGTGGAATTGATCCTGATCATCATCGTTTTGATCGGAATCGTGATCATTTTTAAGGATCGTATCCGCGAGCTGGTTAGTAATATTTTTGATACGATTGATGGAAGCTGGGGAGATGTTTCTTCATAATGAATGTGAGAAAAAAAGATCAGGCGAGTATTACCGTATTTGCCAGTTTGTCTTTGCTTCTGGTGGCTTCGTTTCTGCTGGTTTTGCTGGAAGCGGCAAGAGTACACGGTCTCTCAAGCTATGCAAAGATGGTGCGTATGCAATCGCTGGAAAGTTTATTTTCCAATTATAACAGACATATTTTTGATGAGTACGGCATATTTCTATTAGATGGGGGCTTCGGAAAAGGGCAGATGGATTTTGCCGGAATCAATGGATGCCTGCAGGATTACAGCCAGAATAATCTTCGGCCGGTGATAGGTGGGATTCCATCCTATGGTACGACTGTAAATGCATATCAGATGGATGCGGTCAGCTGTGCCGTGGAAAACTATCTGGTGGCAACGGATGCTGACGGGGCACCTTTTCGACATATGATCGCGTTGAGACAAAAGAAATTGTTTCCGGTCAGTGTAGCATCAAATCTGCGGGACGGGTATCAGCAGGCAGATACCTTTCAGTCCAGAGGCAGGCAGAACCAGACGGATATGGATCAGGCAAATACTCATATTGAGCAGGCAAAACAGGAACGGGAGGAACAACGCCGCAGGGCAAGAGAGCTTGCAGAGCAAATGGAGTCGGAAGACGCACCGGATCAGGATGTGAGCCGCGAGGAAGGTCCGCCGGAGCCGGAGATAGAAAATCCGATCGAGACGATGAAGACCTTGCGAAGCCGGGATCTTCTGGATCTGGTTTTGCCTGCATCAAAAGGAGTATCCAACAAAAGTATCCCGTCTGAAGAAATGTTGTTGAAGCGAGAACTGCTGTCCGGAAATATGGAATATGAGGCGGATACGGACTGGTATGAGGACATTTTATTTCTGCAATATTTAAATGAGCAGTTTGATTGTTTTACAACAGCAACGGCAGATGAAACACACGCTTTGGATCTGGAAAAGGAATACTTACTGTGTGGGAAAGCGTCAGATCGGGAGAATCTAAAAGCGGTTGTTGGCGAACTGCTGCTGATCCGGGAGGGAGCAAATTTTTTGTATCTTCAGACAGATACAGTCAAGCAGGAGGAGGCCTATGCAGTTGCTACCGCATTATTGGCATCTACCGGGTTGGTCGGCTTGGCGGGTGTTGTTGCACAGGGCATACTGGCTGCGTGGGCATTTGCGGAAAGTGTCTTAGATATCCGAACCCTGCTTAACGACGGAAAAATTTCCTGGATGAAGACTGCTGCGGATTGGACGACAGATCTGTCGGGAATCGGACAGCTGGCAAGCGGAACGATGGAAGCCAAACGCTGTGCAAATGGTGAGGATTATGAAGGCTATATCGAAAAAATGTTGTTCTTGAAGGGCAGGCGGGAATTAAATTTTCGTACAATGGACCTGATGGAACAGCAGCTTCATCATCTGTCTGGATATGAGACAGCCAAAATGGATCAGATGCTCTTAGCGGTAAATGTCAGATTTGAATATCAGGCGAGACCATTGTTTTCCGGGTTGGTTACGGTAGAAACGCTTTCCGACCGGCCATATACCTTTGCAGCAAATGAAAGCTTCAGCTATCTGTCAAATTACAATGGAAAGTGAAGGTACACGAGATAAGAACATGCAAAACTGGTAGATATGATAAGGTGCCTCTGATGAAAAAATTTTTATTATACATTGGTTTTCCTTTCCTGTTGGAAAATAAGGCAAAAAAATCTCTCTCTTCGAAAAAAGCTCAAAAAAAGGGGGCATCTTATCATACATATCAGCCCCAAAAAAGGGAGAGTATCAGCGGCTCATTGATGGTAGAGACTGCAATTGTGTTGCCGACGCTTGTCTGTTTTATGGTCTGTTTTTTGTTCCTGTTTCGTGTATTACAGGTTCAGGAATGTGTAGAGGAAGCACTGCAATACAGTGCAAGAGTTACAGCGGTGAACTGCTATGCGGATTCCATGCAGCAGCAGACAAGTGCCGCACTGCTTCTGGCGGAGGCAACAGTTGCCTTTGAAAAACAATTGAAAGAAAAACAGTGCCCGTATTCGTTTATTAAGAACGGAAAAATGGGGATCTCGCTGCTTTGGTCTGAGTTTGACGGGTCTGACGTGACGCTGCGAGCGTCCTATCAAATGGAAATTCCGGTTCGACTTTTCCCAATCGCGCCGTTTCGGATGTTGCAATGTGTCACTTGCCGAAAGTGGGTAGGAGATATCGATCTGTCCGGTGATGGGGTGGAGCAACAGTCAGCATGGGTCTATATCACACCAACGGGAAGCGCATATCATAAAAGTCGAAGCTGTACTTATCTGGATCTCAGTGTGCGACCGGTTGGCAGATTACAGGTCGGAAGCGACAGAAATGCTTCCGGGGAGCGTTACCGTCCGTGTGAGCATTGCACAGGAAGTGGAAGTACAGTGTTTATTACCGACTATGGAAACCGGTATCACAGTTCATTGACCTGTTCGGGATTAAAGAGAACCATTCAGATGGTGCATTTATCAGAAGTGGAGGGAAGGCATCCCTGCCAAAAGTGTTACAGGTAAGAATGATTGTTACGTGGGGGAGAAGATGTTTGAACAGACAGTGGTGTTAGGTTTACTTGCCGTTTGCTCCATGCAGGATATAAAAACACAAAAGATCAGATTGAATCCGATTTTGGTCACAGGGATTCTGGGAGTGATCTGGCATATGTTGTATCAAAAAATCCAGCTGGGAAATATGTTGCTTGGAATGGGGATTGGAATCGCGGTCTGGCTGGTCAGTTTTGTCACAAAAGGGAAAATAGGGATCGGTGATGCTGTCCTGCTAATGGTGACCGGCATCTATTTAGGCGCGCAGCAAAATCTGGAATTGTTTTTGACAGCGCTGTTTCTTGCCGGGTTGTGGGGGCTGTATCTTTTGGTTGTGAGAAAACGGCCGCGTACGGAGACTTTTCCGTTTGTACCATTTCTATTAGCGGCTTATGTGGAAATGCTGGTGATACGTTTATGATTAAAATACAAATGCAGGCGCGATTTACAATTGAGGCAGCGATCCTTGTCCCACTTGTCATATGTTCTTTGGCACGTGGGATGCTGCTTGGAATACAGCTTTTTTCAGAAGTGCGTGAAAGTACGGTTTTGAGCTGTGATCTAATAGAGTTTGAACCAACGGAATGGATCTGGAAACAGGAGTTGGTCAGAGAAGGGATGGAATATATTCGTGGAAATTGAGTATCAGAGAAATTTGAAAAACAGTTATATGGTTTTAATAGAAGAAGAAAGCAGATTGAATCTGGATGGACAGCTGGCAGAAAAGATGTTGGCAAGAAACCGGATTGCAGGGTTGTTGGATTATGTGTCGATGGAATATCAGGGAAAAATGACCTTTTGGTATAAAATCACAGGAACAACCAGCCTGTCAGACTGGTTAAAAGTACATTTTCTGGATCATACATTATTAAAGAATTTATTTGCCGGTATCATTCAATTACAGGAAGAGCTGCCACGCTACTATCTAAAAGAAAATCATGTTGTCTTGAAAGCAGATCAGATTTTTGTGGACGGCTCCGGAAATCATTTTAAATTTTGTTATGAACCGATGTGGGATGCCTGTATTGTCGATTCTATGGAACAGTTTATGGAGGAACTGTTACCGCTGATCGATCACCAGGATAACGAAGCTGTCACGCTCGGTTACGGGGTCTATGAATGCAGCAAGCAGAAAAATGGGAGCTTGTGGGATTGTCTGCTTGCGTATGCCGAAAATGATCATGCAAAGACGACATCTGCGTCAAATGAACAGAAAGACGAATTAAATCGGGAAAATAATGTCGAAAATATAAAAAACGACAAAAATATAGAAGAAAAGGTGAAAATAAAGACAAAAGAAAAGACAACTCGAATGGAGAATCATTCATTCGTTTCAAGTATGAAAGAGCGTGTGACGAGTTTCAGACAAAAAGAGAATAAGCCTCAGACAGCATCGGTGTTTCATTTTGAACCGGAAGAAGAGCCGGTGGAAGAAAGCGAAAACCCCACCGTCTGTCTCGGGGAACTTGAGACAGCCCAGGGAAGACTGTTATATCAGGGCACACAGGGGCAGGAAAGCTTTTATATTGATAAGGAGTCGTTTTTGATCGGAGGCAATCAAAAGGCGGACGGCGTGTTATCCGCTTCCGGTATCAGCAGAAATCATGCCAGGATCACAAAAGAAAAAGATAGCTATTGTCTGATGGATCTGAATTCAAGAAACGGAACCTATTTGAATGGTCAGCTTTTAGATTATAAAGAAAAGTGCGAGATACACCCGGGTGACCGGATCCGATTTGCCACGCAGGAGTATGTTTTTTATTAAAATTGACATAACTATTCGAAAATGATATGGTTTCCTTTATGGAAGAAAAGAAACAGGATATCAGACAATTTTTAAATATCAATACGCTGATCATTGCCGTCAATGTGCTTCTTTTTTTGTGGCTGTCTATGCTTGGAGACACGAGAAACGGAGCATTTCTGCTAAATTTTGGAGCGATGTATCCGGAATTTCTGCAGCAGGGGGAATGGTGGCGATTAGTTACCGCGATGTTTTTACATTTTGGTATCGAGCATCTACTCAGCAATATGTTTATGCTCTGGTTCGTCGGGAACATGCTTTTGAAAGCATTGAAGCCATGGCAATATGCGATCGTTTATTTGATCTCCGGGCTTGGTGGCAGTCTTGCTTCTTATGAGATGATGGTACTCGCGCATGATTATGCCATCAGTGCGGGTGCCTCCGGCGCGATTTATGGGATCGTCGGAGCATTATTCTGGGTAGTGTTACGTCATGGCGGACGTTTTGAGACGATCCGCACGAAACAGATGGTGTTGGCTGTGGTGTGTTATGTCAGCTATGGATTTACAACAGAGGGCGTTGATGCGTGGGCACATCTGGGAGGAATGGTTGCCGGCTTTCTGATGACAGCCATCCTGTATCATCCCAAAAAACAGGATTGAGTTTTTAGCGGATATTCTCTATACTAGAACATAGGCAGAAGTTGAAGTTCGAAACGAGGTCTGAAATTAACGATGAAGATAAACATTTATTATGGAGGTAGAGGAGTTTTAGACGACCCTACCCTTTATGTATTAAATAAGATGGAAGAGGTGCTGCTGGAGCTTCGCGTAGAAGTGACCAGATATAATCTGTATGAACACAAAAGCAGTATTTCGACACTTCCGCAGAGTCTCAAGGATGCCGATGGAATCATTTTGGCTACTACGGTGGAGTGGCTCGGTATCGGCGGATTTATGCAGCAGTTTTTAGATTCCTGCTGGTTATACGGAGATAAGGATAAGATTGCCACGACCTATATGCAGCCGGTTGTCATGTCAACGACCTACGGGGAACGGGAGGCAGAGCTGAACCTTATGAATGCATGGGCGACTTTGGGAGGCTTGCCATGCAGCGGGTTGTGCGGATATGTGGAAGATTTGGTTGCGTTTGAGATGAACGAGGATTATTCAAAGATCATTGAAAAGAAGGCAGAAAATCTCTATCGCACGATCTCACAAAAGATGAAAAATCTTCCGACCAGCAATCAGGCGGTGACACAATCCGTGCTTCGGACTGCGCAGATGGAACTGACACCGCAGGAAAGTGAACAGCTCTCCCAGTATGTATCAGATGATTCTTATGTAAAACAGCAGAAGGAAGATATCGAACAATTGGCAGAGAAGTTTCGCGGTATGATGGGCAGAACCTCGACGGATGAGCAGATTGCATATGTCATGGATTTTCAGTCACATTTTCAATCGGAATGCGGTGATGATCTGGATTATCTGTTTATGATCGAAGGAAAGAAGAAACCACTTTGTCTGCAGATTCATAACGGGGAATTGATCTGTCACTATGGGCAGCAGGAGCATACGGACGTATACATCAAGCTGACATCTGCTGTGCTGGATTCGATCGTTGCAGGTCGGATGACCTTTCAACGGGCATTTATGACAGGGGAAATGACGGCAAAGGGTGACTTTAATCAATTGAGAAAATTGGATGAGCTATTTGATTTTTCGTAACGGTTTCTGAGTAACTGTTACCAGATATTTATAATATGAAAGAAAGGACGTATCTGTTCAGAACAGGTCACAACTGTGACGATACTAAGCAGCTACGAAAGGAGCAACAAAATGAGAGATGAAAGCTGTATTTTTTGTAAGATCATAGCAGGGGAGATCCCTTCCAGAAAAATTTATGAGGATGAGGACTTCCAGGTGATGCTGGATGTATCGCCTGCCACAAAAGGACATGCCTTGATCCTGCCAAAGAAGCATTATGCCAATCTGTATGAACTGCCGGAGGAACTGGCAGGAAAAGCAATGTGTCTGGCAAAGCGTATGGCAGAGCGTATGACGCTGTTGCTGGGTTGCGATGGCTTCAACATCGTACAGAACAATAATGAAGTAGCCGGTCAGACGGTGTTCCATTTTCATATGCATCTGATCCCAAGATATACAGCAGATGAAAACGGAGAAATGATCTGGTGGAAAGCACAGAAATTCAGCGATGAAGTGTTGGATGATCTGGCAAAAAAACTGGCACAGAAATAAATGATAGAAATAAAAATGGCTTCGCAACAAAACTGATGCGAAGCCATTTTTTTACACAACGAAAGCTTATTTTGCCACGCGATTGATCAAATCCACGATCGTTCCGACAGAATCCATCTGCTTACTTTCTTCCATCGCTTTTCGATAAACAGCTCTGTGTTCATATAGATCACAGACAGCGGCAAGCAGAGAGTCTACGGTTAAGTCTTCCTCTTTTAAAACCTTTGAGAACCCCTGTTTTTCAAATGAATTTGCGTTTAAGATCTGGTCACCCCGACTGGCAGCAGCTGAAAGCGGAATTAACAGGTTGGGCTTATGCAGTGCCAGAAGCTCACAGATCGAGTTGGCTCCGGCACGGGACACCACCAGATCGCTTAACGCGAAGATATCTGCAAGCTCCGCACCGATATATTCAAACTGCTTGTAGCCCTTCATGTTCAGCAGGCTGTCATCAATGTTGCCCTTTCCACACATATGAATGACCTGAAACTGTTCCAACAGTTTTGGTAGAGCACCTCTGACTGCCTCGTTGATGACCCGGGACCCGCTGCTTCCGCCGATAATAAATAAGATTGGAAGCGATTCATGAAAACCACAAAGACTGCGGGCCTTTGCGGCGTCGCCTGTCAACAGCTCGCTGCGGATCGGGGAACCGGTCAATACCGCTTTGTCGGCCGGAAGATATTTCATTGTCTCCGGAAAATTGCAGCATACTTTGGTGGCTCCCGGAATTGCGATCTTGTTGGCAAGACCCGGTGTGATATCAGATTCATGAATGATTGCCGGGACACGGCAAAATTTTGCGGCTAATACGACCGGAACAGATACAAAACCACCTTTGGAGAAGACGATGTCCGGCTTTAATTTATGTATCAAAGAAATGGATTGTCCCAATCCCTTGATGACTTTAAATGGATCGGAAAAATTCTTGGGATCAAAATATCTGCGAAGTTTTCCGGAAGAGATTCCATAATAAGGAATGTTCTGTGCACGGATGAGCTCCTTTTCCATGCCGTTGTAAGAGCCAACATAAGAAATGTCGTATCCGGCTTTCTTCAGATGTGGAAGCAGAGCAATATTTGGTGTAACGTGACCGGCTGTTCCGCCACCGGTGAGCAAGATTTTCTTCATATTGTATGTATATCCTTCCTGACGAAAAATATTCTCATTATTTTTATATGATACCCTCTTACATGGAAATGTCAAGTCGCCCTTTGTCGAAACTTGCGATGGAAAAAGCTGGAAATTAGGTATTGTCTAATTATAATAGGAAGAAAGGAGGGACAAACATGGGAAACGAAATATTAAAAATATTAAATGCAAATAGCAGTGTAATCTTAATCGGATGTTTTGTACTTTTAATTATTATCACAATCATGGAATTACAAAAGACGAAAAAAATGCAGCAGTCATTGACGTATCTGACAAAAAAATTAGCGGATTATCTGGCAGTGGTATTTGACGAAGAGGAGGAACAAACGGAGAAAGAATCGCAAAAAAATGATGTTCCTTCCAGGCAGGAAGTGCAAATGCGGGAATCAATCCAGAAAAAGCAGGAACAAAAATATCAGGGACAAGCCGGTCTTATGGATGCTGTTTTATCGGAAATATTCCCATAGAATGAAAAAAAAAGGAAATTTTTTAGGGCATAATAACGTATTTTTCACAAAAGTTTGACAAGCATAGGTTCCTTTGCTATAATCTGTCGTAACAAATTTGTAATATTTTTAACATTTGTGAATAGAAATAAAATGTAGGTGTAAAATATTAGTAACATCACCACATATTTCAAGGAGGACATATGAATTTTTATCAGAAAAAGAAATGGCTTAGTAGCGGACTATTGCTGGCATGCGCAGTAGCCTTGAGCTGTACAATTACGATTACCGATAAAAATGAAAGTCAGAATACAAAAGCAAAGCAAAGCCCTGTTGCAGGAAAAGCGGGTGTGGTCGCTTCTTTAGAGGCAGCAGAGAGTGCTTCCATTGAGCAGGCGATGAGTGCCAATCTTCAGGTAGAGAAAACAGAAACCGTAGTTGTAGCTGCAAAAACAGAAGCAAAGACACCGGTGAAGGCAACAAAGAAGCTGTCAAAGACGGAAAAACAATGGCAGAATAAAGTGATGGCAGTCGTAGAGGAGTCGCTTTCCATCAGAGAAGATCATACGACAGATTCACAGATCGTCGGAAAAATGTATCCAACCTCCGTTGCAAAGGTAGTAAAAAAAGGTAAGGTTTGGACGAAGATCACATCCGGTTCGGTAGAAGGATATGTTAAAAATGAGTATCTGGTATTCGGAACCGACGCATACAAACATGCAAAAAAGGTTTGTAAAACTTACGCAACCGTACAGGTAAACGGTCTTCGTGTCCGCAACGAAGCAAGTGAGGATGCATCAATCCTGACTACAGCTACGGAAGGAAAAAAATTAGAAATCGATGCAGAAGCAAAAAAAGAAAAAGGCTGGGCAGCAGTTAAGGTTGGCGATGGAAGCGGATATGTAAAGGCAGAATATGTCGAGGTCGCTATGGAGACAACCAAGGCGGTCTCAATTGAAGAGGAGCTTGCCGCACAGAAAGCCAAAGAAGAGGCAGAGGCAGCAAAAGCAGCGCAGGAAGCACAGCAGGCTGCGCAGGCAGCTGCAGAAACCACACCGCAGCCAACGCAGAATGAGGCAACACCGGCAACTGTGGATGATGAGACATTGCTGGCAGCGATTATCATGTGTGAGGCCGGAAATGAACCTTATACCGGACAGGTCGCAGTTGGAGCAGTCGTATGTAACCGCGTCAGAAGCGGAAGCTATCCAAACACCATTTCCGGTGTTATCTATCAGAGATGTCAGTTCAGCCCGGCAGGAAACGGAAGATTAGCCAACACCCTGGCTTCCGGTAATATCAACAGCTCCTGTCGTCAGGCAGCGGCAGAAGCACTTGCCGGATCAGATCCGACCGGTGGAGCGCATTCTTTCCATCGTGCAAACGGAGATGCCGGTTTAGTGATCGGTAACCATGTATTTTTCTAAATAAAAAAAAGAGCTTTGTCAGGTTTGTCCGGCAAGGCTTTTTTGATTTCACAGGAAATAGGTTGTCATTCAATAGGGGATTTGCTATAATGTGTCTAATCGAATCTTTTCAAATTATAAGGAGGGCAAAAATATGCCAGCAGGAGCAATTATTGGATTTTTGGTACTGATCCTGGTTTTGTTATGGATCGTTATTTCATGCATTAAAATCGTACCGCAGGCGCATGCAGTTGTCGTAGAGCGTTTGGGCGGATATCTGGATACATGGAGTGTCGGCGTGCACTTCAAGGTTCCGTTTATCGATCGTATTGCAAAACGTGTAAACCTCAAGGAGCAGGTGGTTGATTTTCCGCCACAGCCGGTGATCACAAAAGATAACGTAACGATGCAGATCGATACGGTTGTATACTTCCAGATCACAGATCCGAAGCTGTTTGCATACGGTGTAGAGAATCCGATCATGGCGATTGAGAATCTGACCGCAACAACACTTCGTAACATCATCGGAGATCTGGAATTGGATGAGACACTGACTTCCCGCGAGACGATTAACACCAAGATGCGCGCATCACTGGATGTGGCAACAGATCCATGGGGAATCAAGGTCAACCGTGTAGAGTTAAAGAATATCATTCCGCCACAGGCAATTCAGGATGCGATGGAAGAACAGATGAAGGCAGAGCGCGAGCGTCGAGAAGCCATCCTGAAAGCAGAAGGAGAGAAGAAATCAACGATCCTTGTTGCAGAAGGTAAAAAAGAGTCAGCGATCCTGGATGCAGAGGCTGAGAAACAGGCAGCCATCCTTCGCGCAGAGGCCCGTAAGGAAGCAACGATCCGCGAGGCAGAAGGTCAGGCAGAAGCGATCCTCAAAATCCAGCAGGCAAATGCAGACGGTCTTCGTTTCTTAAAAGAAGCACAGCCGGATGCAGGCGTATTACAGTTAAAGAGTCTGGAAGCATTCGCAAAAGCAGCAGACGGAAAAGCAACCAAGATCATCATCCCTTCCGAGATTCAGGGAGTGGCAGGTCTTGCAAAATCAGTAGTAGAGATCGCAAGCGAGAAATAGAAAGAATGGAATCTGCGGGCTGTCCTTATGGCAGCCCGTTTTTCTGATAACATAGATATTCGTTCCAGTACCAGATATTACAGGAGGACACATATGAACTTACAAGGAAGAGATTTTTTAAAGCTTTTGGATTACACACCGGAGGAGATCATGTATCTGATCGATCTGGCAGCAGAGTTAAAGGACCAGAAGAAAAAGGGAATCGCTCATGACAGCGAATTAAGAGGAAAAAACATCGCTCTGATTTTTGAAAAAACGAGTACCAGAACCCGCTGCTCGTTTGAGGTGGCGGCACATGATCTGGGCATGCATGTCACATATCTTGATCCGTCGGGATCGCAGATCGGGAAAAAAGAAAGCATCGCCGATACCGCAAGAGTATTGAGCCGTATGTATGACGGAATCGAATATCGCGGGTACGGACAGGAAATCGTAGAAGAGCTGGCAAGATATGCAGACGTGCCGGTATGGAACGGACTGACCAATGAGTTTCATCCGACGCAGATGATCGCAGATATGCTGACGATTCGCGAGCATCTTGGAAAACTAAAAGGTATCAAGTTTGTATATATGGGAGATGCCCGTTATAATATGGGAAATTCTCTGATGGTGACCTGTGCAAAACTCGGTATGAATTTTGTAGCATGTACTTCAAAAAAATATTTTCCGGATCAGTCACTGGTGGAGATCTGTGAAAAGATCGCGGCAGAGACCGGAGCAACGATCACATTGACGGACGATGTGGTAGCAGGGACAAAGGATGCAGACGTCATTTATACAGATGTATGGGTATCCATGGGAGAACCGGCGGAGGTCTGGAAGGAGCGTATCCGTGAATTGTCACCCTATCAGGTGCGGGCAAGCGTCATGAACAATGCGGGCGTAGATGCCATCTTTATGCACTGCCTGCCGGCATTCCATGATCTGAGCACGACGATTGGAAAAGAAGTCTACGAGAAATTCGGCCTCAGCGAATTGGAAGTAACGGACGAGGTATTTGAGAGCGAGCAGTCCGTGGTATTTGACGAGGCAGAAAACCGTATGCATTCCATCAAAGCGATTATGTATGCGACCCTGCCGAGATAATTGTATGTGAAAAGAGGAAACACTTTGAAAGCAAAAATCTTACAGAAATTGCGCGCAAGTGCCGATTATGTATCCGGACAGCAGCTGTGTGAACAATTCGGTGTTTCAAGGACGGCCGTATGGAAAGCCATCAAGCAGTTGAAAGAAGAAGGCTATGACATAGAGGCGGTTCAGAATAAGGGCTACCGGATCAAGGCCGCTCCCGATACACTCAGCAAAAATGAATTGGAAAGTCTGAGAAAGACAACGTGGATCGGACAACGGATCGAAAGCTTTACAGTGACCGGCTCCACCAACACAGAAGCGATGCAGCTGGGTGAACAGGGCGCACCACACGGAACACTCGTGGTAGCAGACAGGCAGGAATCCGGCAAGGGACGCCGGGGCAGAGTCTGGCAGACACCGGGCGGCGTGGCGATTGCCATGTCCATTCTACTCCGACCGGATATCGCAGTGGTCAATGCCCCGATGCTGACAATTGTCGCAGCACTATCTGTCGCAAAGGGAATCGCGGATGTCACCGGACTGAATGCTGAGATCAAATGGCCAAACGATATCGTGCTCCACGGAAAAAAGCTGGTGGGAATACTGACAGAGATGAGTACGCAGATCGACTGTATCAACTATATTGTCGTCGGAATCGGGATCAATGTGCATAACACTGAGTTTGCACCGGAAATTGCCCAGACAGCCACAAGTATTTTTCTGGAAAGCGGAGTACACTATAACCGGGCGTTATTAGTAGAAAAAATCTGTGAGGCATTCGAAGAATACTATGCACTGTTTTTACGGACGCAGGATCTGTCTGAATTGGCAGATACTTACAATAAAATGCTTGCAAATCTGGACAGAGAGGTTCGCGTGTTGGATCCTCAGGGAGAATTCGACGGGATCGCCAAAGGAATCAACGAGCGCGGCGAGCTGCTTGTGGAGACCAAAACAGGTGTGGCTGCCGTATCCTCCGGCGAAGTATCGGTCCGGGGAATTTATGGATATGTATAGAAAGTGAAAAAAATGATGGACGAGGAAGAAGTTGTATTATGCGGCGCAAGCGCATATAATAAAAAATATTATCTGAACGAGTATTTTGAGGGATTACCGGACGGAGTCAAGGATGAACTGAAGATCATGTGCGTGCTCTATACCGAGGATATCGGCGGCATCCTTCAGCTTGTATTTGACGAAGAAGGAAATCTGCAGTTTCGCACGCAGCAAAAAGAGGGAGATCTCTTATATGACGAGATTGGAAGTGTGTTAAAGATCAAACAGCTTCAAAATACAAAACAGGATCTGTTGGAATCACTGGAGATGTATTACAGAGTCTTCTTTTTAGGAGAGGACGAATAGGAGGAAAAAATGCTCTTAACCATTGATGTAGGAAATACAAATATTACACTGGGGGTTTTTGATGGAGAAAACTTGCTCAGTACGATGCGTCTGACGACAAAGATGTCAAGAACCTCAGACGAATTTGGCATCAGCTTAAGAAGTCTGTTGAGGGAAAACCGGATCGATCAGACACAGATCAAGGATGCGATCATATCAACTGTTGTACCATCTGTGATGCATTCTCTGAAAAACGGTCTGTTCAAATATTTTCATGTAGAGCCGCTGGTCGTAGGACCGGGAGTAAAGACCGGAATCAAGATCGTGACAGAGAACCCGAACCAGATCGGTGCGGACCGTGTCGTCGATGCGGCAGGAGCCTATTTTAAATATGGCGGACCGGTACTTGTTTTGGATTTTGGCACAGCAACCACTTATGATCTGGTGGACGAAAAGGGACAGTTTCTGGCAGGGATCACGGCACCGGGACTGCGAACCTGCGCAAAAGCACTGACCGGAGAGGCAGCACAGCTTCCGGAGATCGAGATCAAAAAGCCGGACAAGATCCTCGCCAGAGAGACGATCAGCAGTATGCAGGCAGGACTTGTCTATGGACAGATCGGACAAACCGAATATATCATCGACAAAGTGCGTGAGGAAAGCGGTTACAAAAACATGAAGGTCGTAGCAACCGGAGGACTCGGGTCGATGATCGCCGCAGAGACAAAGAAGATCGATATCTATGACGCAAACCTGACTTTGGACGGTATGCGTCTCATCTACGAGAAACAGCGGGGAAGATAAGCGTTGCAGACATTACAGATTGGAAACGTAACCTTAAAAAATAACCTGATATTAGGACCGATGGCAGGCGTAACAGACCTGCCATTTCGTCTCCTTTGCAGTGAACAGGGTGCAGGTCTTTTGTGCATGGAAATGGTCAGTGCCAAGGGCATTCTGTACAATAACAAAAATACGAAAGCCATGCTGGAAATCGACGAGAGGGAACATCCGGTGTCGCTGCAGCTTTTTGGCTCAGATCCGCAGATCATGGGTGATATGGCAAAAAGACTGGTAGACGAAGGCGTACCGTTTGACATCCTGGATATCAACATGGGCTGCCCGGTGCCGAAAGTCGTCAACAACGGCGAGGGCTCCGCATTGATGAAAGATCCTCTTCTCGCCGGGCAGATCATAGAAGCAATGGCAAAAGCAATCGACCGGCCGGTCACGGTAAAGATCCGCAAAGGCTTCAACGACGCATCCGTGAATGCGGTAGAGATGGCCCGTATCGCACAGGAGTCGGGAGCAGCTGCAGTGGCGGTACACGGACGGACGAGAGAGCAGTATTATTCCGGAAAAGCCGACTGGGAAATCATCAGACAGGTCAAAGAGGCGGTGAGCATACCGGTCATCGGAAACGGGGATATCTTAACTGCCGCAGACGCGATCCGGATGAAACAGGAGACGGGCTGTGACGGATTTATGATTGCCAGAGGAGCACAGGGAAATCCGTGGATTTTTCGACAGATCCTGCACGAACTGGAAACCGGAGAGGCGCTGCCAAAACCATCTATTCAGGAAATGATCGATATGCTGCTTTTGCATACAAGAATGCAGATCGCATTCAAGGGAGAATACACAGGGATCCGTGAGATGCGAAAACACGCGGCATGGTATACCGCCGGTTATCCGAAATCCAGCGGACTGAGAAGAGCGCTCAGCGAGATTGAGACCTATGACGAACTGGCAGGGTTGCTGGAACGATTTGGAAAGCAGATGGAAAGTGGGAATTGAAAAAGTGAAAAAACAGCCATCCTTGACAGGATAAGGCTTTTCATATATAATACATGAGTTAAATTAGACGTTGAGGAAAGAACGGATGGAGGTTGTGTAGTAAAATGGCTAAGAAAAACATTTTAACTTACGAGGGACTGAAAAAATTAGAGGACGAGTTACAGGATCTCAAGGTAGTAAAACGTAGAGAGATCGCCCAGAAGATCAAAGAAGCAAGAGAGCAGGGAGACTTGTCAGAGAACGCCGAGTATGACGCAGCAAAAGACGAGCAGCGCGACATTGAGGCGAGAATCGAAGAGATTGAAGCAATCTTAAAAAATGCAGAAGTCGTTGTAGAGGAAGAAGTCGATTTAGACAAGATCAACATCGGATGTAAGGTAAAAATTTTAGATATTGAGTACAATGAAGAGTTAGAGTATAAAATCGTAGGATCAACCGAAGCAAACAGCTTAAAGGGTAAGATTTCCAACGAGTCACCACTTGGTCATGCGCTGCTCGGAGCATCCGTTGGCGATGAGGTTGTAGTGGAAGCCCCTGCGGGTGAGATTTCTTACAAAGTATTATCAATTCAGAGATCCAACTAGGAGGAAACAGATAACATGGCAGAGAATCAGCAGGACTTAAATCAGCTGCTTAAAGTTCGTCGTGAAAAGTTACAGGCATTGCAGGAGAATGGAAAAGATCCATTTGTAATTACAAAATATGATGTCACACATCATTCCGATGAGGTAAAGGCAGAGTACAATAAACACGAGGAAGCGTTGCTTGCAGGCAGAGTCGCTCCAAATGTAGATGGATTAGACGAAGCAGAAGCAAAAGAAGTATTGAACAACGATTATAACGAGAGACGAGCAATCATGGATGCACAGCCAATCCCGGTATGTATCGCAGGACGTATGCTGTTCAAGCGCGTGATGGGAAAAGCCTCTTTCTGTAACATCTCAGATCTCAAAGGAAAGATTCAGGTATATGTGGCTCGTGACGCCATCGGAGAAGACTCCTATGCGGACTTTAAAAAATCAGACATCGGTGATATCTATGGTGTAAAAGGATATGCCTTCCGTACCAAGACCGGAGAGATCTCCATTCATGCACAGGAAATGACTCTTTTATCAAAGAGTCTGCAGATTCTTCCGGAGAAGTTCCACGGACTGACCGATACCGACACCCGTTATCGTCAGAGATATGTGGATCTTATCATGAATGACGAGAGCAGAAATGTATTTATCAAGCGCTCACAGATTTTGAAAGAGATCCGAAACTTCCTGGCAGCACGGGATTTCATGGAAGTAGAGACACCTACCCTTGTAAGTAATGCAGGCGGAGCCGCCGCAAGACCATTTGAGACCCACTATAATGCTCTCAATGAGGACGTAAAGCTTCGTATTTCATTGGAGTTATATTTAAAGAGATTGATCGTAGGCGGATTGGAGCGCGTATATGAGATTGGTCGTGTATATCGCAACGAGGGTGTTGATACCCGCCACAATCCGGAGTTCACATTGATGGAGCTGTATCAGGCATACACCGATTACTACGGTATGATGGAGCTGACAGAGTCCATGTTCAAATACCTCGCAGAGAAGGTATGCGGTACAACCAAGATCATGTACAACGGCATCGAGCTTGATTTCGGAAAGCCTTTTGAGCGTATCACGATGACCGATTGTGTAAAGAAATATTCCGGTGTGGATTTTGACCAGATCAAATCAGACGAGGAAGCAAAGGCGATTGCAGACGAGAAGCATATCGAGTATGAGGATCGTCATACAAAGGGCGATATTCTGAATCTCTTCTTTGAAGAATTTTGCGAGAAAGAGCTGGTTCAGCCGACATTTGTCATGGATCATCCGATCGCAATCTCACCTCTGACCAAGAAGAAACCGTCTGATCCGGAAAAGGTAGAGCGATTTGAGTTGTTTATCAACGGATGGGAAATGTGTAATGCATATTCCGAGTTGAATGACCCGATCGATCAGCGAGAGCGTTTTGCCCAGCAGGATGCGAATGCAGAAGCCGGTGACGACGAAGCGGAGCACACCGATGAGGACTTCCTCAATGCATTGGAGATCGGTATGCCTCCGACAGGCGGTATCGGCTACGGAATCGACCGTCTCGTGATGCTGCTCACGGATTCGCAAGCGATTCGCGATGTACTGCTGTTCCCGACAATGAAGTCACTGGATAAAAAAGACCAGTAAAATCAAGAGTTTGCGGACTTCCGACTTGTATGGTACGACAGGAGTACGACAAAATAACCTATCTTAAAGGGTTAAAACAAACGATTTTAAATTAAAATC
>JALEJB010000190.1 GCA_022768825.1 Lachnospiraceae bacterium | reverse complement strand
AAAGCTGGAAATCGGACTCGAACCGACGACCTACTGATTACGAATCAGTTGCGCTACCAACTGCGCCATTCCAGCAATTGTTGTGGCAACACCACTTTTAGAATTATAACGATTCTTGAAGTGTTTTGCAACCTTTTTTTTAAATTTCGGTCAACTTATAAAAATACATGAAAATAGGTTTGTGTAATTAGCAGGAGTTTGCTATAATTCAGATGTTAGTATTTTGCAAAAGAGGGAAAGGATTGATACAAATGAGTGAATTGGAAAACAACAATGAATTGCAGGATGATATTCAGGAGATAAAAGAGTTTCAGGTGAAATCGGACAAGAGTCGCGGGGAACGAAAAAAGGCTGAGATGGGGAAACTCGGCACCGTGGCAGAGTGGTCAGCATCGAAGAAGGCATTGCTGACAGCGGGTGTCTTCTCAGCACTGGCGATTGCCTATCTGGTCGTTGCGATCTGGCTGTTGGAGATTCATCCGGTAGTGGCAGCTCTGATCCTGATTATTCAGGCAGGTATCGGTGTACTTCTGGATCAGAATCCGATCTGGGTACATGCGCTGGTTTTGATCGCAGAGCTTGCAGTCGGAATCTGGCTTGGACTCGTCTTATTTATGGTTTTAACAATGTTGATTTATGCAGCGGGCATTGGCTCACTGGAGGTATGGCAGAGATTTGTTGTCCCAAAGCCTTCACAAATATGGTAAACTAAAACTAAGGTGATGACAGCAGAAGATTGCGGCTGTCGGAAGTTATATGATCGATGAAAGGAGTGACAGGCAATGTGTCAAGTTGGAAGCTCTGACCAGCAATATCAGAATAAAATTCAGCAGGAGAAGAAAACCTTTATCGTAGAGCAGCACCAGCCCCAGCAACAGCAGAAAGCGGATCAGTGGGTGTACATGGAGAAGGAAAAGTATAAAAATTTGAAGGTAGATTCGTCCTATTCGGATTTTATGAAGCGTTTTCATCCACTTCCCGGGACGGATGTGGAAGGAAATCAGCCTCCTGCGGAGGAAAAATTGAGCTGGAAGCAGCGAAAGCGTCGAAATAAGATGTACAAAGAGTGGTATCAGATGAAGGTAGATGATGCAAAGGAAAAACCTGGGCTTGTTTTTGCAGAAGATCTGAATAAGACGTTTAGCTATTGGGACAAAAAGGATCGTGAGCATTGGGAAAAGCAAGTCCTTCCGCATTCCAAGCTGACACGTGGTGAAACGTTGCGAAGGATCATCGAGAAAGGTGATTATTCCAATTTTGAAAATCTGGATGAGCTCATGAGAAACAGAGTGGCTACAAGAGCACTGTTAAATTTTAGAGATACTTTTCATATTAACGAGCATACAACAGTGGATGAGATCATGAGTTATTATAGGGAGCATTCAGTAGGTGTCAGTCTGTTTCTGGATCCGGCGCTGCGTCTTGCATTCTCTCTTGCACAGAAAACCGGAGTTATGCCGGATTGGGAGAAGGCTTTCTATCGTGAACTGGATGAAGCAATGTCTACAGAGGTCATGGTGGCTACGTTGACACATAGACCTGATCTGCTTACGGTTGCCTCTTACTATCGTAAAAAGAAATCAAAAGATCCATTTGGAGATGCAGCTGCTGCCATCAAAGCCAACAACGCACAGCAGATACAGCTCGCGAAACGTTTGTTGCTTATGCAAATGTCAGATTTTTATACGGTCATAAAGGACGAAAATGGAACTAAGGTGCCGGTCTGGTGGGACAAAACCATGGCAGTGGCGTTTAGTCATTGTTCCAGAGTCGCTCTGACACTTCCCAGATTGGAAGAGGATAGTCGCATCAACAATGCTCAGGCGCATCAAAGGATGTGGAATGCAATCTACACGATCAACGGAAACAATGATGCGCAGGATAACAGTCGTACAGTCTCTACCCATGATATTGAGCGCAGGAAGGTCGAAAGGGAGGTCAAATATGGGGCTGGATATTGGTATTATAAACTTCGAAATGAACAGGGGGAGGCGGTACCCGTTGAGGAGAAAAAAGTGCGCTTCAACTTTACCGGACAGCGTGGAATGAATTGTGCCATCGGCGGTCTGGGCAACAACGGTGTCGGTGGAGAGTTGCTCAGCAATGACGGCAGCTGCGGACACTTTTATTCCATGTATAAAGAAGCGGATGCAGAACACTACGGTGCGATGCTCATGGGTCTGGAATCCGATGCAGCCGGCGTGATGAACCAGATGGGTCATACCCATGATATGTTTGCAACACCGGAAAAAGCATCCTGTCTTGGAGCACAGCGAACAGATGAAGTGGGTGAGAAGTACGGAGGACGTCAATGCGATCTGAGCAGACGATCTGCCGCTTCTATCACTGACGCCTTGATAGATCTGGAGAAAAAAATGCTCCAATGGCAGGCACAGCCGCAGGGCATGGAATCTGAGGATGCAAAGGAGCATATGAGGCTGTTGGCGGGAAAGAAATGGGTTTCGAGGATTGGCGGACTTACAGAGATATCATGGGCTTCCGCTGAAGCGCAACCGACACCTCATTGACAGACATGCATTGATATCATAGGAGGACATGACAGATGAAACAGGAATTACCGGAGGTTCAGCTGTATGGGATCGGGCCGGATGAGGCGGATCATGCAGCGCCACTGCTGACAGCAGAAGCGGTTACATATATTAAAAACAACGAGGCCTTTGGCTTGGCGCTTGTGGAAGAAGGAAAAGCAAGAGCGGCCGTTTGTGCCAACTTTTCACCGGAGGATGAGGCGATCCTTGAGATCATCAGCCTGTATGTGGCTCCGGATCATCGCCGGAGGAAGCTGGGAGGAACACTTCTGATGGAGCTTTTGGAGGAAGTGCTGTCAGAGACAGAAGGAAACCTCAAAGGCGTGATCGCTTCCTTTATGCCGGAGACGGAAGGCGTGGAAGCATTACTTACAAAGGCCGGTTTTGAGATCCAAACAGATGAGCAGGCGCAGACGTTCCGACTGCCGGTATCAGAGCTTGCGGACAGTCCGCTTTTGAAGCGGAAAAAGGCTGTGCCGGAGGGCTATATCCTGCGCAGCTTAAAGGGTACTTCGGATACGACATTGCGCCAGCTGATGGAGGAATTAAGACGGAATCATGTGGATGATCTTGTACCGGAAGAAATGGCGCAGGCATTGTCCGATTGCAGCTTTGTGCTGCTCAATGAAAAACTGGAGCCAAAGGCTTGCGCGATCCTTCATGCGATGGGGGAACAGGGGATCTACCTGTCCCAGTTTTTTACAGCCGAAGGCAGTACAGCGGCCGGCATGGCTGTGTTACAGTCTGCGGCAAAGGCGGTTTGGAACCGGTTTTCAGGAGAAACCGTGCTGGAGATTCCCGTACTGACGGAGTCTTCTGCTGCATTAGTGAGAAAGTTGCTTCCTGCAAGTCAGTCTACTGGACTGATGCGCGCAGTGCTGGATCTTACCAGATAGTCAGTCGAAACATGCGAAGCTTACGAAACGAAGAATCAAAAACAACCCCCGTAAGTCTGCTATATCTTCCGGGGGTCTTTTTTATTTCATTCTGCCACGCCTGTCATTCGTCTGCAAATCTCTTTTCAATCTTTCCGATCAGCAGGAACAAAAGAATAGCGATGACGCAGAGGATGAGGATCGACAGGATCACCCAATCCAGCTTGAAAACCTGACTGCCATATATGATCAGGTACCCCAGTCCCATTTTTGATCCGATAAATTCTCCGATGATGACACCCACGAGACAAAGACCGATATTGACCTTCATGATCGAAAACATTGTGGGGATATTTGAAGGCAGCACGACTTTAAACAGTACATGTCTGGTGGAACCGTGCAGTGTTTTCACAAGCTTGATCTTATCCGGTGACGTTTCTGTAAAACCGGTGTACAGGTTCAGGATCGCCCCAAAGATGGCAACCGACATACCGGTCACAATGATCGTTTTATAATTGGCCCCCAGCCATACGATCAAAAGCGGCGCCAGCGCAGATTTCGGAAGACTGTTGAGCACTACCAGATAAGGCTCGGCAACTTTGGAAAAGGATGGAAACATCCACAGCAGCATGGTGATCGCAAGCGTAAATAATGTGACCAAAAGAAAGCTTATGATGGTTTCAAACAACGTAATTCCAATGTGCCAAAGCAGATGATTTTCGGTCAGTAAAAAGTAAAAACATCGAAGCAGCTTGCTTGGACTGCTAAAGATAAAAGAATCCACAAGCCCAAGCCGTGTGGTGGCCTCCCATTGCGCCAGAAAGATCACAAGGATTAGAATCTGGGCAAGGATGATGAGTCGTTTTCTTTTGCGTTGTGCAGATAAAAATAATTCCTGAGGAGTTTTAGCTTGTTCCATCAGCGTTCATTTCCTTCCATAATTCACTAAAATAACGCTTAAAGGCATCTGTTTCCCGCCTTTCAATAGAAGAAAGAGACGGGTCAAAGTCGAGGCGGATTTCCCGAACGACTTTGGCAGGACGCACAGATAAGACGAGAATGCGGTCACCCATACTGATCGCTTCCGACAGATCGTGGGTGACCAGAATTGCCGTTTTCTTTTCGCTTCGGATAATACGACCGATATCATCCGCAACCTGCAGTCTGGTCTGATAATCCAAGGCAGAAAACGGTTCATCCAGTAACAGCAGCTCGGGGGAGGTCACCAGCGTGCGGATGAGTGCCGCGCGCTGGCGCATGCCGCCGGACAATTCGCGGGGATATTTTTGACGAAAATCATATAAGTCATATTTTTTCAGCAGCGCATTGGCCAGTGCAAGATTTTCCCTGTTTTTTTTCTTCTGAATCTCCAAACCCAGCAGGATGTTTTTTTCGATCGTACGCCATTCAAACAAATGATCCTTTTGCAGCATATAACCGATGGAATCATTCACACCGGTGATCTGTCCCTTTTGCGGATGGATCTGACCGGCAATGAGATCCAGCAAAGTGGATTTGCCGCATCCGCTTGGACCGACGATCACTAAAAATTCCTGATTGTAAACCGTAAAGCTCATATGATCAATTGCATGTGTTTCGCCCTGCATGGAATGATAGGAATAGTCAACATCGTGGAATGTCAATAGCTCGTTCATCGCATTCTCCCAAAAAGAAGTTACCTATAAAAACAGTTTATGAAAAAAAGTGTCAAAGAGTGACAGTAACCCGCCGGTTAAGAGTTGCTATTTTTTCGGGGATAGTTTAGAATAAAGCAAGTGTGAGGTGAAAACAGTGAACCGGATCAATTATCAGAAAGAACTCGACAAGGTGATCGAAAGCCTGTCACAGCAGGAAAAAGTACCGACGCTCCTGCTTCACAGCTGTTGTGCGCCCTGCAGCAGTTATGTGTTGGAGTATTTATCGAACCATTTTGGGATCACGGTTTTTTACTACAATCCCAATATCTATCCCGACGAAGAATATGAGATGCGGGTACGGGAGCAACAGCGTTTCATCCGTGCGTTTCCGGCGAAGCATCCCATTGATTTTATCGAAGGGGCATACGACAAAGAACGGTTTTACGAGATGGCGCGGGGACTGGAAGCTGTACCGGAAGGCGGGCAGCGCTGCTTTCAGTGTTACGAGCTGCGCCTGCGGGAAGCCGGCGAGCTGGCAAAAGCCCGGGACTTTGATTATTTCACGACGACGCTTTCCATCAGCCCGATGAAAAATGCCGAGAAGCTAAACGAGATCGGACTGCGACTGGCAGAAGAGTTGGGGGTATCGTATCTTAGCTCGGATTTCAAAAAAAGAAACGGATACAAGCGCTCCACGGAGTTATCCAGGGAATACGGCATGTACCGCCAGGATTACTGCGGGTGTGTTTATTCCTATCATGAAAGACACAATCAATAGCAGGCAATTGCGAAACTCATGAATTGTGTAGATAGGGAATACGTAGTCACATGTATCTTACAGGTACTTTGGAGCGGCTGGTACTTAGTGACCGTATTTTGGTCACTTATGTACCATTGCCAGCGACAAGTAGCGAGAGCGTGCCTGTGATACATGTGCTCGTATGACCATAAACGACTCATTAATTGAGTTTCGCAAACGACTAATAATAGAAGAAAAGAGGAAAAAGATTTGGCACAGTTATGGGGTGGAAGATTCACCAAAGAAACAGACAAGTTAGTTTACAATTTCAACGCGTCCATTGGATTTGACCGGAAATTTTATAAGCAGGACATCGAGGGCAGCATCGCCCATGTCATCATGCTAGGAAAAGTCGGGATACTGACAAAGCAGGAATCCGATGCGATCGTAGAATGTTTAAAGCAGATCGAGGAGGAAGTGACCGCAGGAAAGCTTGTGATCACCGACGAATATGAAGACATCCACAGCTTTGTGGAAGCAAATCTGATCGACCGGCTGGGAGATACCGGCAAGAAGCTGCATACCGGACGAAGCCGCAACGATCAGGTGGCGCTGGATATGAGACTGTATACGAGACTGCAGGTATTGGAAGTAGATGCGCTGTTAAAGGAATTACTGCAAACGATCTTGAAGATCATGGAAGAACATCTGGACACGATCATGCCGGGCTTTACGCATCTGCAGAAAGCGCAGCCGATCACTCTGGCACATCATATGGGAGCTTATTTTGAGATGTTCAAACGGGATCGTGATCGCATGCACGACATCTACAAGCGCATGAATTATTGTCCGCTGGGTTCCGGGGCACTGGCCGGTACGACGTATCCGCTGGACCGAGACCTGACCGCAGACCTGATGGGCTTTTACGGGCCGACATTAAACAGTATGGATGGCGTGTCAGACAGGGATTATCTGATTGAATTTTTGTCTGCTTGTGCAACGATCATGATGCATTTGTCACGATTCAGCGAAGAGGTCATCATCTGGAATTCCAATGAATACCAGTTTGTCGAGATCGACGATGCCTATTCTACCGGAAGCTCCATCATGCCCCAGAAGAAAAATCCGGATATTGCCGAGTTGGTGAGGGGAAAGACCGGAAGAGTATACGGCGCGTTACTGTCCCTGCTTACGACCATGAAAGGAATTCCGCTTGCATATAATAAGGATATGCAGGAGGACAAGGAGCTCTCCTTTGATGCCATGGACACCGTAAAAGGCTGTATCGCTTTATTCAACGGTATGCTTGCCACGATGAAATTCAATAAAGAACGGATGTATGCATCGGCAAATGGCGGCTTTACCAATGCCACCGACGCGGCAGACTATCTGGTAAACAAAGGCGTTCCGTTCCGTGATGCACACGGCATTATAGGAAGACTGGTTCTGTATTGCATCGATCAGGAGAAAGCCATCGATGAGCTGACGCTGGAGGAACTGAAAGCCATCAGTCCGGTGTTTGAGCAGGATATCTATGATGCGGTTTCCATGGAAACCTGTGTCAACAAGCGCCTGACCATCGGTGCCCCGGGACCGGATGCCATGAAGCAGGTAATTGAGATCGAAAAGCAGTATCTCTTACAGGAGTGGGAGATTGACGAGAACTATCTGATAAAATAGCAGATTTCATAAAAAAGTAGTTGCTTTTTTGTGCAGTATGTATTAGTATATACGAGAAAGACACTTGTCCGCCGCAAGCGGACAATCGAAAATAAATATACATAAAGGAGATTCGTAAATCATGAGCGACAAATT
>JALEJB010000213.1 GCA_022768825.1 Lachnospiraceae bacterium | reverse complement strand
CTGCCGTATAAAAATTATTGATACGGGTATACTGATTTCTATGAAAAGATTCAACCAATTTCTCCCAAAAAACTTTTTTATCTGCGGTCTCACCGGCTGGTGTATGGAGATTTTATTTACTTCCTTCAAAAGCCTGACCAGGCATGACCGCAAGCTTCTGGGGCAGACCTCCGTATGGATGTTTCCGATCTACGGCTGTGCCGCGCTCATCAAGCCTCTCTACCATCTGATCCGCAGATTCCCGACCGCTGCGCGCGGCGGTATCTACTCTGTCGTCATCTTAACCGGCGAGTATCTCAGTGGAAGTTTGCTTAAAAAACACGATTGCTGTCCGTGGGATTACAGCGATGCCAGGCTCAACTGTCGCGGTGTCATCCGTCTCGATTATGCCCCTCTGTGGATGGGGGCCGGTCTCTTATTCGAGAAAATCCTGCGGTGCAAATGATAACGTATTCATTAGGCACTTATATTAACCTAAAAAAGCACCTACCCGAAATGATCAGCCCCTTGTCAAGTAGACAAGCAAAATATTTAAAATGAATTTCTAAATGTATCCGCCATATCTCATTTGATGTGGCGGATATTTATGTTGATGGAGCATTTATTCCACGGTCAGCCTGACAACGAACCTGTGTGGGCGTGTTTGAGGGCAGTAAAGGGCGCACCCCCGATAGCTACTTGTAAAGCTGCTTTCACGGCATAAATGCCATTTGGCGTCACGCACACCATTTCGATTTGTATGCTTTAATCCGTTTGTTTTCAGCAATGGGATATTGGGCTGGTTCCTTTGCCAATAATGCATCTTGCCTTACTTCTAACGGAGTTTTACAGCAAAACCTATCCTGAGGTCTTTCCTCGGCATAAAACTTCATGTATCCGTCAATTGCTGAACGAAGTGACTGTTCATCTGTTATCTGGTACATACAGTACATTTCTGATTTGATGATTCCCCACAACCCTTCCGTAGGTCCGTTATCTATGCAATGCCCCACTCTAGACATGGATTGTTCCATGCCCTGTCTCTGGAGCTTTGCTTGGAACATTTTGCTAGTGTACAGGTATCCCCTGTCGGAATGAAAAATCGGTTTTGCATCCGGATTTTCCATAAGGGCTTTATCATAAGTGTCAAATACGAGCTTGTTGTCATTTTTTCTACTTACAACATATGCAACCGGAAAACGATCATATAAATCAAAGATGGCACTAAGGTATAACTTCTTTCCTGTTTCAGGAATCTTGAATTCCGTGACATCGGTAGCCCATTTCTCGTTGGGTTTTGTGGCATTGAAATCCCTTTTCAGCTTATTCTCCGCTGTCGTCTCCGGCTTGGACGGCTGATATTTCTTCTTCTTTCTACGGATAACGGAGTGTATTCCCAACGACTTCATGATTCTGTGAATCCTGTTCTTGCTGTAGCTGGTGTGATTGAAATGGTTGATCCAGCTTGTCATCCGCCTGTATCCCAGGATATGCCCAAACCGCTCATCATACTCTTTTATCAACTCTGCCAGTTTTATATTTTCAGATTCCTGCTCCGGAACTGGTCGGTGCAGCCATTTGTAGTAAGCAGCGTGCGATATCCCCAGCTGTTTGCACATCCAGTTGATGCTCCATTGTTTTTCTTCATAACAATATTTTATTGCCAGATATTTTGATTCAAACCGAAGTTTTCCAAGCCTCACATCCCTTCGAATTCCTTCACTTTTTTTAACAGTTCTACCACCATGTCTTTTTCTTCAAGCTGGCGCTTTAGCCTCTGATTCTCCCGGCGCAGCCGTTCCAACTCATCCACTTCATCATCTGTTTTGTGATGCCCGCGTTTATCGGATAGACTATCTTCCCCGCCAGCATCATATTTTCTTACCCATGAATACACCTGTCCATAAGAAACATCATACAGATAAGCTGTTCCTTTATAATCCCGGTTATGGGCAATACAGTATTCAACGATTTCTTTACGTTCGGTTAGCGTTGTCTTTCTTCGTGCTTCTGCCATATAGACCTCCCTCTTGGGATTGTAATCCCGCAGTTCTCTATTAGCATTATACAACGAAATCCAGTTGTGCAGTGTAACATGTGCAGGGATGCCATATTTGGCACACAAATCGGTAATTGATCCCTCACCGGCGATATATCTCTGAACCATTTCAAGTTTAAACTCTTTGGAATAGGAGTGATTGACTGTAACAGGGCAGAGAGCCTCTATCCCCCCGTTCCGATATGCCAGTATCCAGTCCCTTATGGTTCGTGTACTTTTTATCGATAAATCCACCATGATTTCAGAAACAGAACGTGTTCCATTCAGGTAATCCTCAACAGCAGCAACTTTTTCTTCAACTGTACACTTAGTTTTTCTCCCCATAAAAATACCTCCAAAGTAGATTTTGGTTATTTAACCTGTCTACTTTAGAGGTATCATATCAAAAGTAGATGCTTTAAAACGATTATTTTTTTCTATAAAATGCTTATTCATTTTTATTTTACAGTCACCATACAAGAATACGTGCAGTTATCATAACATGCATATATCATTGCTGTTCCTGATTTCTTGGCGGTTACTTTTCCGTTTTTATCAACTTTTGCTACACTAGGATTTCCAGAAACCCACGATACAGTGCCCTTTGCATTTTTTAATTTCAGATTGTAGGATGCGCCCGATTTCATTTTTTTAGTTGTCGTATTTAATTCTACATTATTAACATTTATAAACTTGAGTACACCCGTTGAATAATTACCAGGGAAACTACCCGATATACTAGATCCTACGTATGCATATAAATAATAAGTACCTTTCTCCAAGTTGTACACAACAGACCCATTATCCTTACAGAAATTACTTCTATAGGCCAATCGTATTGATCCTGCCAGTGTTTTGTTTGATGAATCTCTCAATTCAAACTCTCTGCTCTCATCTTCGTGTGACTCTGCTCCGGTAATTTTGGCAGATAACTTATATTTACCAGCTTTAGGAATATTAATTTTAAAGTAATTATCATAACTGGTAGGTGTCACAAAATCTATGTTATCATTCACGTTTGTATCCCCGGAAAAATGATATTCCTTTCCAATTTCAATAGTATCAGCATGATTTAAATCTGTTCCGATTACCATGGCATTAGCATTTATACTCAGTCCAAAAACAATGCACACTGACATTAAAACTCCTACAATTCTTTTTTTCATAAATCAGCTCCTCCTTGTTAAATTATATATTATAGACATATTTATTATATATATATTGT
The DNA here is from genome assembly GCA_022768825.1 of Lachnospiraceae bacterium. GTDB lineage: Bacteria > Bacillota > Clostridia > Lachnospirales > Lachnospiraceae > W0P33-017. The sequence continues at coordinate 906 of JALEJB010000213.1, read as the reverse complement.
CAATACCTCTGTTCGTTGAGTTTCTGTACTTTTATTTTTATCCAAAGAAATCCATTCTTATAGACTTCGCCCTAAACAACTTTCAAATAGGTTTCATTAAAACACAAAAAAACTGGTATCATACACCAACTTGTGTTAATATAAAAAAACAGTTTCGTGTAATTCTATATGCCACACGCTAAAAATAATTTACTCAAAAGAAAGAGAACCTATATTAGATGAATAATGACATCAAAGAACTTTGTTCCCTTGATATCGATTTATATAAGTGCATCACAGAAAACATTGATACCAACAGGGTTGTTATTACTGATAAACAGATTATACATATGGCAGAACGTCACCCTGAAGCATATAATGATGTTCTGATCGAACTAAAAGAAACCATACAGTTTCCCGACTATATTATCAGAGATGAAAAACGTGAAAATACTGGGTTGATCATTAAGAAATTTTTATCTAATTCAGAGATGAAAGAGCATACTTTTATTGTTCTCAGAATATGTACAGATTCTAATAATGGCAAGTTTTCCAATTCTGTTATCTCCGGGTGGAAAATTAGTGAAAAACGACTCCAAAGTTACCTTCGGAATAAACCCGTCCTTTACAAAAAGGAATAAATCTGTTATTATAATCGTACAATATAAAGAATATCTGAGGTGGTAAACTTCGTTGCAACCACACACCTTTCGGGGTCAAAAGAGATGCTGCAGAGGCGACGGCAGCCGGATATTCTATCGTACACGAAGAGCCACGATTGTTCGTGGCTCTTTTTCTTGTGCACCGATTCATGCATAGGAATGCTCACCGAAAGAATACCGGACCAAATATTATCATGCCGGTCTTGAGCTGTAAACATACTGTGCGTGTCAAAACTGTTTTCGGATACGACAACAACAACCGCCC
>JALEJB010000198.1 GCA_022768825.1 Lachnospiraceae bacterium | reverse complement strand
GCGAAAAAGATTACTCCGCTGATGTATATTTTGACCATCCTCTTTATTGCGAAATATATTTTCCTGTAAAATAATCAACAGGTGTCTGACCACCTATTAGCATTAAAAATCCCATCATATATCATTACTCCGATTGTGCTTACACTCGTCAAGCTCGTACGCACAAAAGTCGTAAGATATATGATGGGATTTTATCTACACAGTGTCTGACACCTGTTTTTAAACTGCTTTTCTCTAATTTGTCTCTTTCTTCAAATTTTTCATCAGAAGTAACATGCCAATCATCACCACAATTGCGATCGGAAGTGTGATGATCCACGATTGTACAAAACCTGCGACAATGTAGCAGACAAAGGATACCGCTGCCGCAAATACGGCATAAGGCAGCTGGGTCGATACATGATTGACATGGTTACACTGGGCTCCCGCCGATGCCATGATCGTCGTATCACTGATCGGTGAACAATGGTCTCCGCATACCGCACCGGCCATGCAGGCAGAAATCGAGATGATCATCAGCTCGTAATTGGAATTCTGGAACACTGCTACTACGATCGGAATCAGAATTCCAAAAGTTCCCCAAGAGGTTCCTGTTGCAAATGCCAGAAAGCATCCTACCAGGAATACAACTGCCGGCAGGAAATTCATAAAATTACCCGATACATTCTGCATCACTGTGGCAACAAACTCTTTGGCACCAAGCATGTCGGTCATTCCTTTTAAGCTCCATGCAAAAGTGAGGATCAAGATTGCCGGAACCATCTGCTTAAATCCATCCGGTATACATTCCATACAGCTACGGAAATCGAGAACATCACGGATCACATATAAAAATACGGTGATGACCAATGCAAAAAAGCTTCCCAGCGCCAGACCAACCGATGCATCCGATTGTGAGAATGCTGTGATAAAGCTCTCGCCGCTGAAAAATCCTCCGGTATAGATCATAAAGATGACACACAATACGATCAGGCTGACGATCGGTATCAGCAGGTCGATGACCTTTCCTTTGGAATTTTCTGACTCAGCATCTTTTCTTGCCGCCTCTGCTGCAATCTTTACATCGGAAAAGATATCGCCGTTTTTGGCATTGCGCTCATGCTTTTCCATCGATCCGAATTCAAATTTCATCAGTACCATGCCAACCATCATGACAATGGTGAGGATTGCGTAGAAGTTATATGGAATTGCCCGGACAAACAATGCCAGGCCATCCTCACCCTCGACGAATCCGCTGACTGCCGCCGCCCAGGATGAGATCGGTGCAATGATGCAGATCGGTGCCGCTGTCGCATCGATCAGATAAGCAAATTTCGATCTGGACACCTTGAACTTATCCGATACCGGTTTCATCACGCTTCCGACAGTTAAGCAGTTAAAATAATCATCAATAAAGATCAACGCTCCAAGCAAAATGGTTGCAAGCTGCGCTCCAACTCTTGATTTGATGTGTTCCGATGCCCATGCGCCAAAGGCCCTCGAACCACCCGCCTTGTTCATCAGCGATACCATCGCTCCAAGAATGACAAGGAAGATTAAGATTCCGACGTTGTAGCTATCGGTCAATACTGCCACGATTCCGTCGTTGAAAATGGTCGTCATCGTCTTTTCAAAATGGAAGTTTGCAGCGAATACACCACCAACCAGAATTCCGATAAACAAGGAACTGTATACCTCTTTTGTGATCAGTGCCAGCGCGATTGCGATCACCGGCGGCACCAGTGCCCAAAACGATGCGTATGTCGACGGTGTCGGTACCATCTCCACATTGTAAGACACGATTCCCACTACGATCATTGCAAGTACGACAACCGCAATGCAGATCAGACTTCTTTTGTTCTTTAACATCCTATTTCTCCTTCGTATGTTTTTATTTATTTGTATATTATAACACAAGGTGTCAGACACTGTGAAGAAAAATCCCATGATATATCTTACGACTTTTGTGCGTCCGAGCTTGACGAGGGTAAGCACAATCGGAGTAAGATATATCATGGAATTTTAGACCACAAGTGTCTGACACCATTCCGACCTACAGGATGATGCAGACCATGCCACCCTTGTTGTCATTGACAACCTTTTGCATCGTATCCTGTAGCTTCTGCTGGCATTCATCATCCATCTTGGCGATCTTGCTTCGGATGCCGTCCTCCATCAATTCCCCGATGGATTTTCCGAAAATATTGGTATTCCATACGCCGCCATCATTTTTGCTTCCGTCTTTGATGTAGGCGATGAGATCCTTTGCCTGCTCTTCGCTGCCCACGATCGGCGCGATCTCTGTCTCGATGGCTGCGCGTATCATATGCACCGACATGGATCTCGCCTTGAGGCGCACGCCGTATTTGCCGCCATGCTTCACAAGCTGCGGCTCTTCCAATTCGATCTCATCCAAAGACGGCGTCACGACGCCGTAACCTCCGACAGAAACCGAGCGCATGGCTTCGGATACTTTTTCCAGTTCCCGCTTTTTCGCTGACAGATCCCGTACCAGTGAGATCAGTTCGTATTCGCCATCGATCTGCACTCCGGTCAGCTCACTCATGTTTTCATAATAATATTTCTCATCCACATCCATCTGAATCGACGCAACACCATCCGACAAGGACAGTTTTCCCTTTCGGATCTCTTTCATATAGGGTTGTGCCGGTGCCAGCTCCAGATCTCTGAAATCCCGCACGTGGGTGACTTTTTCTAAGATTTTTGCTGCTTCCTGAAACAGACACTGCTTGATGGGATGCTCAACGGATAACATATCCACCCATTTGGGCAGATAAAAATCCAGACGGGCGATCGGAAATGCATACAAGATCTCCTCCAATATATGATTGACATCTTCACTATGTAATTGCTCACAATTCAACGCGAGACAAGGCGTGTCGTACTGCTCCCTGATCTGCGCGACGATCTGCTGCGTCTGATCGCTATAGGGTTTATTGGTGTTAAAGATCACTACAAAGGGCTTTCCGCTCGCCTTTAACTCCATGATCGTTCTGCGCTCTGCCTGCTCGTAGTTTTCCCTTGGGATATCCGTAAAGGAACCGTCTGTGGTAACTACGATGCCAATCGTGGAATGGTCACCGATGACCTTTCTCGTTCCCATCTCGGCCGCTTTGGAAAATGGCATCTCTTCTTCCTGCCAGGGGGTCTTGACCATACGCTCCACACCATTTTCCTGATGCCCGCCGGCACCGTCCACCATATACCCGACACAATCGATCATACGGATATTCACACTCACGCCATCGCCCAGATCAATGGTCGCTGCCTCCTGGGGAATAAACTTCGGTTCCGTGGTCATCACCGCTTTTCCGGATCCTGCCTGGGGCAGTTCATCCATCAACCGGGTTTTTACATTCTGATCAGTGATCTTTGGCAAAACCGCACTTTCCATGAACCGTCGGATCAAGGTGGATTTACCGGTACGCACTCCACCTACCACGCCCAGATAGATCTCTCCTCCGGTTCGATCTGCGATGTCCTTGTACAAATGATATTCCTGACTCATACCGTCCTCCTGAAATAGATTTTGGACAACAAAAAAGATTTGTCTTCTCTTCAATATATGGTACAATTTCAAACTTATGCCTAAAACCTATTTTTGAAGGAATCTGTGCCGACAGCGAAAACTTGTGCGTTGACAAACATTTTTCTGACGTATATCATTAATTTTAATTGGAAAAAATTTTGATTGCAAATAGAAAAGAACATTTGGAGGTATCCCATGCAAACACAAAAGACACAGACGGTGGAAGAAAATATGAGTCTCCGTCGACAGATTCAACATAATTACCACCGGTTTCGTACCTTTTTGAAATGGATTCTTGTTGCCATAGTAACCGGTCTTTTCGTCGGTCTGGTGGGGATTGCCTTTTCCTATGCGATGAAATATGCGACGAATCTGCGGCAAAACAATCCGTGGTTATTATATCTCCTGCCACTTGCGGGACTGGCGATCGTCGGCTGGTATCATTTGTTACATGTCTATCAGGATAAGGGCACGAACCTTGTGATCTCTTCGATCCATTCCAATGAGGAAATGCCTGTAAAGATGGCACCGGTCATTTTTGTCGGAACAGTACTCACGCATCTGTGCGGCGGTTCTGCCGGCCGGGAGGGTGCCGCCCTGCAGATCGGTGCCAGTATCGGTAAAGCCATCGGACAAGTGCTTCACTTCAACGAAAACGACCGGCGCGTCATGATCATGTGCGGTATGAGCGCATGCTTTTCGGCGTTGTTTGGTACGCCGATGGCCGCTGCGGTCTTTTCCATGGAAGTGGTCAGCATCGGTGTCATGTATTATGCGGCACTGGTGCCATGCGTGGTGGCTTCTCTTGTCGCCCACGCACTGGCTGCCATGTGTGGAGTGACCTGGGAGTGTTTTCCTGTCACAAACCTTCCGGACTTTACGGTTGTCAGTGCAGCTTACACCGGTCTGCTCGCCATCCTCTGTGCCATGATCAGTGTCGTCTTTTGTATCGTATTACACCAGACCTCACATTTTTTTAAAGAAAAAATAAAAAATCCATACCTGCGGACAATCATCGGCGGTTGTATCATCATCGTCCTGACGCTGATCGTCGGTAACCGCGATTACAATGGTGCCGGTATGGATGTGATCGCAAGATGCTTTGAAACCGGTCGGGTATTCCCTCTTGCGTTCATTCTCAAAATGATATTTACTTCTGTCACCCTTGCCTGCTGCTTCAAGGGCGGAGAGATCGTACCGACCTTTTATATCGGCGCAACCTTCGGGTGTCTCTTTGGCATGATCACAGGCTTTGATCTGCCCCTTTGTATCGCCATCGGTATGGGAAGTCTGTTCTGCGGTGTCACCAATTCACCGATCGCATCGCTTCTCATTTGTTTTGAACTGTTCGGCTTTGAGGGCATGCCCTATTATCTGTTGGCGATCTCCCTCAGCTATATGCTCAGCGGATATCACGGATTGTACAGCAGTCAGAAGATCCTGTATTCCAAATTTAAGACAACCTATGTCGATCGTACGGCGAAGTAGTCCCACTACTCCGCCGTATTGTCTTTTTTATGTTCTTCGATCCAGCGTTCAAAGTTCTCCTTGTTTTCTTCCATCCACTGACGTCTCAGTTCCTTCTGCTCGCGTTTCTTTCGCTCCTTCTCCGTCAGCTCGCTCTTTAAGATCGGCTCCCCCGATTCATCGATATAATCCAGCCTTCGATACAGCTCCAGCCGAACCGGAAGCTTTCGTTTTTCCAACTGATAATTGACGAACGTCTCGATGATGTAATAGATGACGCCGAATACCGGAACACCGATAAACATTCCGAGGATTCCCCACGCTTTTCCAAAAAACATCACTGCAAAAACGACCCAGAAGGCAGACAATCCCGTTGATTTTCCGAGAATCTTCGGACCGATCACATTGCCGTCCAATTGCTGAAGGATAATGATAAAGATCAATGCGATAATACCCTTTTTGAAATCAACCAGCATGATCAATATCGTACTTGGCACCATTCCGATGTACGGACCAAAAAACGGGATCACATTGGTGATACCTACAATGACGGCAACTAACGTGACATACGGCATATGCAGAAGCGACAGCCCGATAAAACACAGTACTCCGATGATCAGGGAATCGATCAGCTTACCGGAGATAAAACCACCGAAGATCTCGTTGCTTTTTCTCATCGTATCCAAAACGACCTTCGCCTGTTTGGGGCTAAGCAGCGCGTAGATCATTTTTTTGCCCTGTCCCACAAAGGTATCCATACTGCACAGTACATACACGGAGATGATGATACCGATCAGGAAATCTACCAATACCCCCACCATGCTGAATACGCCGGATGCGATTGCGGAAACATACGCATCAATATTGGAAAGCACATTTTCATTCAACCATGCGGTGATCGTATCGGTGGCGTTCGTCAGTACATTGTCCAGAATCTTTCTCATCTGTGCATTGGATTGGATCAGGTCTGTCACCTCATCAATATATTTGGGCGAATTCCGTATCACTGAGGAAATACTGATGATCACCTCCGGCAGGATCGAGTAGAGCAGCACGCTGACGACAAATACAAATACAAGCACAACAAGCAGCGAGCTCACTAAGCGAACCGCTGCTTTTGTCTTTTTCTCTTCGTGTGTTTTTTTGAATAATTTCAATAGCTTCTTCTCGAGACTTCGCACAATCGGATTGAGCAGATATGCAATGACAATTCCGATGATGATCGATTTCAGACCTGACAGAATGTAGCGCAGCTTTCCCGTCCAGACATTGTAATTATAGATCAGGAAGAAAAAGGTGATGGCACAGATCAATACCACCAGATACGCTCCCGCCTGTACCAGGGAATTGCAAAAGATAATTTTGCGCTGCTGTTTGTCTGTTTCGTTTCTCATAACAAATCCTCATTTTCATCGTAATATATGATCTGAGATCACTACATCAAGTTTAACTCCTTTTTGAAACGCGCGCAATACTCTTTTGCTGCCTGTGGGTCAAACTGATGCTCCCGCATGAGATTGATAAAGTGAGAACCCACGATGGCGCCGTCGATCACATCCTTCATCAGCGCTACGTCCTTTGCCTCTGTGATTCCAAAGCCCATCATCACAGGAACCGGGCTCTGTTTCTTGACATCCGACAGATAACCCAGAATCTCTTTATGAAAGCTTCCGGACTGACCGGTCACACCCATGGAAGAGACACAGTAGATAAATCCTCTTGCGGATTTCACGATCTCGCCGATCCGTCCTGCTGACACCGGTGAAACAAGCTGGATCAAAATCGTCTCATCACCGGTCAGATACTGTTTGATGGGGCCCTGTTCTTCCAGTGGGAGATCCGGGATGATGAGTCCGTCCACACCGATCTTTTGACATTTTTTCACAAAGTTTTCCAAACCATAATGCAGTACCGTATTGTAATACAGCATAAATACAATTGGAAGCTTGACGCCGTCTGCGCGAAGTCCCGCTATCAATTCAAAGCTTTTTTTCAGATTTGCTCCGGCCTGGATCGCCTCATAGCTGGCCTGCTGGATCACCGGTCCGTCCGCAATCGGATCGGAAAACGGAACACCGATCTCGATGATATCCGTTCCTGCTTCCTCCTGCGCTTTGACGATTGCCGCAGTCGCTTCCATATTCGGAAGTCCTGCTGTCAGATAGGTGATAAATGCCTTTTCTTTTTTTGCCTGCAACGTAGCCAGACGTTCTTCTATACGGTTCATGTTACACGTTCCTCCTACTCTCCTTTAGTTTAAATATCCCTTGCCTGCCACATAATCAGCGATCGTGTTGACATCTTTGTCCCCACGTCCGGACAGACACATGACAATACTCTGATTCTCATTCATCTCCTGCGCCATTTTAAAGACATGTGCCATGGCATGGGCACTCTCGATGGCGGGAATGATTCCTTCTACCTTGCAAAGCTCCAGCAGGGCATCCATCGCTTCCTTGTCGGTGATGGATACATATTCCACTCTTCCGGTGTCACGCAGATATGCATGCTCCGGTCCCACACCCGGATAATCCAGTCCTGCGGAGATGGAATGGGCAAGCTGGATATTTCCATCGTCATCCTGTAAGAGATAGGAACACATTCCATGTAAGACACCCGGATTACCAAGTGCCATTGCACTGGCATGCTTTCCGGTCTCAATTCCCAGTCCTGCGGCCTCTACGCCCACCAGCTTCACATCCTTATCATCAATAAAGTCTGCAAACATTCCGATAGAATTGGAGCCGCCGCCCACACAGGCTACGACAGCATCCGGCAGTCCTCCGACCTGCTCGGCAAACTGTTTTTTTGCCTCTCTGCTGATGCAGCTTTGGAATTCTTTTACCATCTTCGGATACGGGTAAGGTCCTACCGCAGACCCGATGATATAAAAGGTATCCTCAGCTGTCTTTGCCCAGGTACGGATCGCTTCATTGGTGGCATCCTTCAACGTGTTGCTTCCCGATGTGACAGGTACCACCTTGGCACCAAGCATCTCCATGCGAAGCACATTTAAGCGCTGACGCTCGATATCCTCCGAGCCCATGAACACCGTACATTCCATTCCGAAAAGTGCTGCTCCGGTGGCTGTCGCTACCCCATGCTGACCGGCTCCTGTCTCGGCAATCACCTTTTTCTTTCCCATACGCTTTGCAAGCAGGATCTGTCCGATGACATTGTTGATCTTGTGTGCACCGGTATGATTCAGATCCTCGCGCTTCAGATAAATCCTTGTACCGTATTTTTTGGACAGATTCTCCGCAAAATAAAGAGGTGTCTCACGCCCTACATACTGTTTTAAATAATAGTGATATTCCTTGATAAACTCCGGATCTTTGATGGCTGCTTCAAAGGCCTCATCTACCTCCTGCAATGTGTTCATCAATGACTCGGATACATACTGTCCGCCAAATTGTCCGTAATACGTATTACTCATGTCTCTTCCTTACCTTTCTCACAAATTCTGTTATCTTTTCTTCGTCTTTTCCGATGCCGTTTTCTTTTTCCACTCCGGAGCTGACATCCACGATATCCGGCTGAAAGATTGCGATTCCTTCCGCAATATTCGAAGCATTCAGTCCTCCGGCCAGTATCAGCTTTTTGGTCCGGATCTCCCGCAGCACATCCGCGTCAAGCTTTGACCAGTCAAAGGTCTGACCGCTTCCATACTGTGCGTTGTCGATCAAAAAAGCTTCTATTTTTTCACCTTCCTGAAAGCCTTCCCGCTCAGATACCAATTCTGTCATATGCTCCACATTGAACGCCCGCCAGATCGGTAGGCGACAGACTGCCTTCACTTCTTCTGAAAGTATACCATGTACCTGCAAAATAGCAAATCCGTTTTTCTGAATCTCCTCTACCAGTTCGACCGTCGGGGATACGGTCACAGCAACCGGTCGGACCGTTTGATCCAGTCCATCCAACAACGCTTTTGCCTGTGGCATAGTCAGGTTCCGTTTGCTTTTTTCAAAAAAAACAAATCCGGCATAATCTACTTTATTTTCATTCAGCCACTGCACTTCCCTTGCGGCTGTGATCCCACAGATCTTAATCTTCGGTACTGCCATATCACAGCTCCTTCCAATGCTTTGCCACAGCCCGCGGATCGTCTGCTTCCATTAGCGCGCGTCCGATCAGAAAGGCATCTGCCTCGCAGTCCTTGAGCAGCCGGATGTCCGCATCGGTCAGTATTCCGCTCTCTGCGACAAATACCTTATCCTTTGGAACCATCGGGCGAAGGCGGACCGTATTGTCCAGCGAGATCGTAAAATCTTTCAGATTCCGGTTATTGACACCGATGATCTTCGCATCCAGCTTCAATGCCCGCTCCATCTCATGCTCGTCATGGGTCTCTACCAGCGCATCCATGCCAAGCTCTGTGGCAAGCTGATAAAAAGCTTTCATCTGCTCATCATCCAGAATCGCTGCGATCAGTAAAATGGCATTTGCCCCGATGGCTTTTGCCTCATAAAACTGATACTCATCAATCATAAAATCCTTGCGGATCATCGGCAGATCCGTTTTGCTTCGAATTTCCAAAAAGTCCTCCACGCAGCCGTGAAAATGATCTTCCTCTGTCAGACAGGAGATGGCATCTACGGATGCGCTGTAATCTTCGATCCGCTCGGACAACGAAATCTTACTCGTGATGTTTCCGAGGCTTGGAGATGCTTTCTTGAACTCTCCGATGATGGATATCCCCGGTTTCTTTAAATTGTCAAAAAACTGTGTTGACACTCCGTTTTCCTGCAAAGCCTGTTCGGCAAGCCTTCGGATCTCCCCAATACTCTGCCTCTTTTTATGCTCCACAAGGCGTCTTTTTTTATCTGCTACGATCTCATCTAATATCATACTATATTACTCCGTTCACAAAATTCTCGATCATTCTCTTACCATGCTCCGTATAGATGGATTCCGGATGAAACTGCAGTCCTACTACCGGATGATCCTTGTGGCGCATCGCCATGATCTCTCCATCCGCGGTCTGTGCGATCACCCGCAGACACTCCGGTAGATTCTCCACCTGTACCGCCAGGGAATGATATCTGGCAACCTTGATCGGTGAATCGATGCCTGTAAAAACACTGCTGGAATCATGTGTGATCAACGACTGTTTTCCGTGAAATAACTGCTTCGCATAGCTGACCGTTCCTCCAAGTGCCGCGCCGATGCTCTGATGTCCCAGACAGATGCCTAGGATCGGTATCTTATCATAAAATTCTTTGACCACATCCATACAGATGCCTGCCTCCGCCGGACTCTTTGGTCCCGGTGATAAGACGATACGCTCCGGTGCCAGTTCCCGGATCTCATCGATCGTGATCTTGTCGTTTCTGACGACCTTTACTTCGTCTGCAAAAATACCAATATACTGATACAGATTAAATGTAAATGAATCGTAATTATCAATTAAAAGGATCATAACTTCTCCTCCTCAACCAATGTCTTTGCCAGTGCCATTACCTTGTTGCAGCATTCCTGATACTCATTTTCCGGTATCGAATCCGCCACGATTCCGGCACCTGCCTGCAAATAGACTTTATTCGCTTTTTTGATCATCGTTCGGATCGTGATACAAAAATCCATGTTTCCACCAAAATCAATATAGCCGGTTGCTCCGCCATATAAGCCTCTGCGCAGGCTCTCCTGCTCATCAATGATCTCCATGGCACGGATCTTCGGCGCACCGCTTAAGGTTCCCGCCGGCAGGAAGGAGGCGATCAGGTCCAGTGGATGAAACTCTCCTTTTTTCCTTCCTTCAACCATCGATACGATGTGCATCACATGGGAGTAATTCTGAACCTCCATAAACTTGGTCACTTTGACACTACCGAACTCGGAAATACGTCCCATATCGTTTCTTGCCAGATCCACTAACATCACGTGCTCCGCACGCTCTTTTTCGTCCTGCAGCAGATCATCCTTTAACAGCGCATCTTCCTGTGCATCCACGCCTCTTCTTCTCGTTCCCGCTATTGGACAGGTAAATACGTGATCGCCCTGCTGTTTGACGATCATCTCCGGCGAGCTTCCGATCACCTCGAACGCACCGTAGTTGAAATAATACAGATACGGGGATGGATTCAATTCGCGAAGCTCCTTATACAATTCGAAGCCTTTCTGTCCGGTCTCTATCGTCCAACGCTGGGACAATACCGTCTGGAACACATGCCCTTCCCGGATGTAATGCTTGATCTTTTCCACTTTCTCGCTATACTGCTCCAAGGTGTCCGATTGCTCCACAATGACACCGTCGTGGCAGAAATTTTTGATGATCGGTCCGGCACCGCCCTTGCGACACTCATCGATCATATAACTTGCATATTCTAAGGATTTTTGTTTTCCTTCTTCGCTGTCTTCGCCAAGTACGATCGCCGTCAATGTCTCCGCCACATGATCCACCAGCACAAATCGGGTCATCAGCATGAGCTGGATCGTCTCGATACCGATCGGGTCCGGATTGTCATCCGGGAGTACCTCGGTATACCGTACAAAGTCGTATCCCAGATTTCCTACCAGCCCGCCAATAAACGTCAGCTCCTCGTTATCTTTTCGGATCTCAAACTGTGAATAATATTCTTTCAGAAGTTCATACGGATTGCCGTTTCGAATCTCCTCGCTTCCGTCCGATTTCTCAATCACAAGACTGTTGCCTCTGGATGAAATGATCTCCTCCGGCTCTGGCCCAAAGAAAGTATACCGGTCATAGTTCTTGTCATAAGATTCCAAAAGAAATCCTTTCCTGTCACCTACCAGACGTTCATACATGCAGATCGGTGTCTCGTTTACAATGCTGACCGTTTTTTTATAAACTCTTAAAATTCGTTTCTCGCTCATAACAACTCTCCTTTTTTATTAATTGGAATAAAAAATCCCCGGTATATCATGTATACCAGGGACGAATGTATCGTGGTGCCACCCTTATTTCAGAACTAAAATCAGAAAAGGCTGATACTCCAATCGGAATATCAGCCACCAATTCTACTCTCTCATTCTCAATACAGAAATAATCTGAAATGACTATTTCGATATCATACCTCTGTAACGTGAGGACACGGCATCCGCTACTAACATTCGCTTTGCATCTCGCAAACCCATTCCCGAAAAACTATCTCGCCGTTTTCCACCAGCCCGGCTCTCTGTACAGAATCGAATTACGGTACTCCTTTTGGTCATCGATTTTATGGATGAAGTTTTTAATTAGTTATTAGCTTACGCTTTCTTGAGAAATTTGTCAAGTTGATTCTTTACTAATTATTACTAAAAATATTTCTGTTCAAAATCCTCAAGCGACATTGGCTTTGCAAAATAGTAACCCTGGAAGGTTTCACATCCGATGCTCTGCAAGTAATCCAGATGCTCCGCTGTCTCAACACCTTCCACGATAACCGGAAGATTCAACTCTCTGGACAATACCATGATCGCCTTCAGAATCCTCTGGCAACGGTCTTCATCAATTCCGTTTTGCAGGAATTCCAGATCGATCTTTAGTACATCCACGGCAAGCGACTTGAGCATACTCAATGAGGAATAACCGCTTCCAAAATCATCCATCTCCACAACAAAGCCTGCCCGCTGCAAGCGTTCGATCAGCTTGGCCTGTTTCGGCAGATCTGACATCACCGCAGACTCTGTGATCTCGATCTTGAGCTTCGACGGATCCACATCATACTTGGTGACAAGATCCGAAAACTCATGAAAAATATCTAAAAACAGGAAGTCCTTGTTGGAGACATTGACGGAAATATAGTAGTCTTTTCCCTGCTTCTTCCAATCCGCCAGAATCTGGCACGCACGCTCCCACATATATTTATCCAGCTTTGTGATCATTCCGCTTTTTTCCAGAATCGGCAAAAAGACTTCCGGCAGCAGCAATCCCCTCGTCGGATGATTCCAACGGGCAAGTGCCTCAGCGCCACTGGACTTTCCGTCTATCGTCACCTGCGGCTGTAAATACAGTTCAAAACGCTTCTCAACCAATGATTCCTCAAACTGCGCGATCAACTGTTTTTCCTGGAGCAGACGGTTGCGAAGCCGGATATCGTAATAGGCAACCCGCTTTTGATAATCTCCCTTGATGTCATTGATCGCCATCATCGCACGATCACATGCCACGTGGATCGGTACATCCGGATCGTCAATCTCATATACGCCGATATAGGTCGTCAGAGGGAAGCTCAGATCCGCTTCAATATGTACAACCTCCGCCGGACCAACCACGAACTTTATTTCGCGAAAATCTTTTTTCCGCATCAGAAGCGCAAACCGGTCATTGGCAAGTCGTCCGTAAATCTCACCCGGAATCGTGCGTTCCTCAATTGCCCTGGCAATGTTGACCAACAGCTCATCCGCTTTCTTGTGTCCGAATACGTCATTGACCAGCTTAAAATTATGGACATCCGAGCAGACCATCAGATACCGTTCTCCCGGATGAAGCTTGAGTGCCTTTTCTGCCTGTTCATAAAAATATTCTTTGTTATATAATCCGGTGAGCCTGTCGTGATTTGCAAGATAACGTTCCCGGATCAGCGTATTCACTTCATTGGTTCGATCCTGCACTTCAATATATCCACCGATAAACCGGTTCTTTTCATCCATGAGACGCTGATGTCTCACCTTGAAGTAAACCTTTTCCCCTCCATCGCGCTCCAGCGTCCAATCATAGATAAAATCACGGTTCGGATTCTGGAAATTCCTGCGGCACCAGTTGAAGATGATATCCCGAAACGCTGTGGTTCCTCCTTCATCCAGCCTTTTTAACAATTTTTTTGCCATATCATTGGCATACATCAGACGCTGTTCATAATCGTACACCATGACTCCGTCCTGCATCGAATCGTTCATCAAAACCAGCGCAGAACTCATCACCCGCTTCGGCATAAACTCCACCGAGTAGAAATAGACTGCGATACCTGCCAGCGGATATCCTACTACCGAAAAGTTGAATACGGTTTTCGTCAGCATCTGCAGCAGATCCAATACCACAACTCCGGATAAGATCACCAGCACATTGACATATTTTGCTTTGTAGGCTTTCGGAACCCGAAGCATCTTCTGAAACATCGGAACAAAGCACAAAAAGACAAGGACATAAGCGAGGAATAAATGCAGCTGGAATCCGACACCGCCCTTATATGTATAAAATACGGAATTATCTTCGATGACCTTTGATACCGTAAAGGCATGGTGAAACAGGAAGTTCGTCTGCAGACTCAGACTGTCAATCATACAAACTGCAACCATAAACCACGGCTTGATACGTTTTTCCAGATCGAACTCACAATATTCCGAACTGAACCAGACCAATGCAAACAAAAGCCAGTCAACGGAAACAAAGAAGTTACCGTATGCCAGTGTCGATACCAGTTCATTTCCCGCTATCACCTGAACGATACAGGAAAGTAACGAATACAAGGACACTCCCAGCACCCATTTCAACTGATTTAACACAACCTTTTTATTTCTCAATGCATGGATAAAGGTTATCACCAGCATGATCATAACAATTCCATATACGACTGTAATTCCTATCTTCATGAGCATCCTCTCCTTATGCCTCGAACACCAATCCCAACAATTGATCTTCAGCAAACGGATCAAAGACGAAAAGTGTTCGTGATGTCATTTCCAGTATACCATTGTCTGTCATATTTTGTCTATTTTATCGGCAATTTATTTTGTTTTTTTATACGCTTTTCCGTTTCGCATACGCGGCAGAAAATCCGGTCCGCAGTCCCATTCGTCGCACATACCGCGGATACTCTCCCACGAAAATCCCACATCCTGATCCTGATTGTTCCGACACCGTTCCACACCCGAATTACAATCCATCACGGAAAAATGATACCTCTGTTTCAGACATTCTTCCATAATCTCATAGGTCATTCCGTGATCATACAAATGATAAAAGAAATCCTTGTATACCAGATACTCATCTCCCGGAAACAGGCGCTCCATAGCATCCCAGTTGTAACCGGTCAGATGCAGCTCCACCAGATCCAGATGCTCCACGCCAAGTGCCTCCATCTGAGGCAGGCGTGCCAACAGTGCCTCCCGGTTCAAAGGATATGCCGGTTCTTCTACTGTCAGCACAAATCCCATCTGTTTTGCCAGCTTCATATGTTCTGTGACCTGCTCCGAAAAATTGCTTGCCGACCAGTGAAAACGCAGCTCATTGACGCCGATCCTCTGCAATCGCGCCAACATCTGTTCGTCCGCAAGAATCCCATTGGTATACAGAAATGTATACGGATGAATATTCTTTCGGTATAAGAGCGGATAGATCTCCCTGGCATAGCGCTCAAAAATGTCGATGTACAGCAACGTCTCTCCCGAAGAACAAAACGATACGATCGCCGGGTGATAATTTTCAAACTCACGCAGCTTATACTTCGTCAGCTCGATCTCCTGCAATTCCTGTTTCTCGTTTAATTCGATTTCTTCTCTGGACGGATTGTAATAGCAA
This sequence comes from Lachnospiraceae bacterium, assembly GCA_022768825.1. Lineage (GTDB taxonomy): Bacteria > Bacillota > Clostridia > Lachnospirales > Lachnospiraceae > W0P33-017. The sequence continues at coordinate 7,860 of JALEJB010000198.1, read as the reverse complement.
TACGGACAGTGACACATACACTGCGTGCCGTGAAACAGATTGATCGACTGCTCACCGCTAAAGCAGTCACGGCAGCCAAAAGAAATCGTTCCTGTATGAAAGCAGTGGCCATTTGCATGAACCACTGCTCCCATCTCAAGTAACTGTTTTTGTTTTTGAAATTTTCGTTCTAATATTTCCTGATAAGGTACAACTCTCATTGATGCTCCTTATGGTTATTCATTGGAAAGATGCAGCACACGCTCCTTGATCTCCTGTGTGCGTCCCTGATTCCAGAACTGGGTTCCGATATACCCGCAGGTACGTCGCGCCACAAACAGCTTGTCCTGATTGCGGTTGCCACAATTCGGACACTCCCAGATCAGCTTTCCGGCATCATCTGTCACAATGTTGATCTCACCGTCATAGCTGCAGCACTCACAGAAATCGCTCTTGGTATTCAACTCCGCATACATGATGTTTTCATAGATATATTTCATCACATCCAGTACCGCAGTAATGTTGTTTTGCATATTCGGAACCTCTACATAGCTGATGGCCCCGCCCGGTGACAGCTTTTGGAAATCTGCCTCAAACTTCAATTTTGAAAATGCATCGATTTTTTCCGTCACATGCACATGATAGCTGTTCGTGATATAATTTTTGTCCGTGACTCCCGGAATGATTCCATACCTTCTCTGCAGACATTTGGCAAATTTATATGTTGTCGACTCCATCGGAGTTCCGTATACGGAATAACTGATCTTTTCATCTGCCTTCCACTGGGCACATTTGTCATTCAGCTTCTGCATAACTGCCAATGCAAACGGCTTTGCCTCCGGATCTGTATGGGATTTTCCTGTCATGCGTACACACATCTCATATAATCCCGCATAGCCCAGAGAAATGGTCGAATAACCATTGTATAACAATTTGTCAATGACCTCGCCCTTTTTCAGACGCGCCAGCGCACCGTACTGCCACAGGATCGGTGCCACATCACTTGGGGTGCCCAGCAGACGCTCATGTCTGCAACGCAGCGCGCGGTGACACAGTTCGAGACGCTCCTCTAAGATCTCCCAGAATTTGTCCATATCTCCATCCGAAGCGCAGGCAACATCCACTAAATTGATGGTGACCACTCCCTGATTGAAGCGTCCGTAAAATTTATAGTCACCGTTTTCTTTTTTCTGGCTGTCTTCTACCGTCAAAAACGAACGGCATCCCATACAGGTATAGACATTTCCTTTTTTCAGTTCCCGCATCATCTTCGCAGAAATGTAATCCGGCACCAGACGCTTTGCGGAACACTTTGCTGCAAGCTCCGTCAGATACCAGTACGGTGCATCCTCGGTAATGTTGTCCTCATCCAGCACATAGATCAGCTTTGGAAATGCAGGAGTCACCCAGACACCCTTTTCATTACGCACTCCCTGCATACGCTGCTTTAAGGTCTCTTCAATGATCATCGCCAGATCCTCTCTGGTCTGTCCCTGCGGCACTTCGTCCAGATACATAAATACGGTGACAAACGGCGACTGTCCGTTACAGGTCATCAACGTATTGAGCTGATATTGGATGATCTGAATACCCTGTGCAACTTCGATCTTTAATCTGCGCTCCGTGACACGATCAATGATAGCCGCATCCATGACATCGCCATTTTCCCTGCGCTCGGCTTCCACCTGTGTACGGATCTTCTTACGGGATATATCCACAAAAGGCGCCAGATGCGCCAATGAGAAAGACTGTCCGCCATACTGATTGGACGCAACCTGCGCCACGATCTGAGTCGTCACGTTACATGCCACTGAAAAGCTGTTGGGCTTGTCAATTCTGGTGCCGTTGATGACGGTACCATTTTCCAACATATCCTCTAAGTTGATCAGATCACAGTTGTGCTCCTTCTGGGCATAATAATCCATATCATGAAAATGGATGATTCCTTCGTTGTGCGCGTTCACGATCTCTTCCGGTAGCAATACACGGCTGCTGAGATCCTTGCTGACCTCTCCGGCCATATAATCCCTCTGCGTTGAGTTGATGATCGGGTTTTTATTTGAATTTTCCTGTTTGACTTCCTCGTTGATCCGCTCTAAGAGGGCAAGGATTCCGTTATCGGTTGAATTCGCCTTACGAGCCAGCTCTCTTGTATAGCGATAACGCACATATTTCTGCGCCACCTCATAACCACGCATCTGCATGATCTCTTTTTCTACCATATCCTGGATCTCTTCCACACTGACCGTATGCAAAGAAGCCTCCACCTGTTCTCTCACATTATTTGAAATGGCCCGGATCTGGCATTCGCTGAGCTGATAGATATCCTGAATCTCATTGTTTGCCTTTTTCACCGCATTGACAATTTTGATCTCCTCGAAAGGAACCTCTTTTCCGTCTCTTTTGATGATATTATAATTCGACATTTCCAAATCTCCCACTAGATGTTGTTTTATTTCGTCACATATTTTCTATATCTAGTATCTACTATATCTGATTTCCCCCAAAATGCAAACCTTTTTTTGAAAAATTATTGTATTTTGTTAGTTCTGCTAAAGAAATGACATTTTTTATCGTTAAAACTTCTTCTTTTACCGTAAAATGAATATCGTAACCGGCATATGCGATCTTGTATATGCGCTCTTCATCCCCATGAACTGCAGGTCTTGGATCCTGCGCTAAAAAAGCGGCTGCGCCGGCTCTCTTATTCTCCGGAAGAACCTCCAGCCAGCTTTGCGGATCATCCACATGCAGCCGGTGTTCTTTGACCCGATCACCGAAGCCGCCCTTCGCGTCCATGATTGCGTCTACATAGGGCAGATATGGTTTGATATTATAGATTGGTGTCTGATCCATACAATCAATTCCCCCGACATGCAAAATCGTGCCGAACGTCTCATGCAATTCCACCGAAAGGAGCTTTACCACCGACAGTCCGATGGGATTCGGCCGAAAGGGACTTCGGGTTGCAAACACTCCCATTCTCGTCTTTCCCCCAAGTCTTGGCGGTTTCACCGTCGCAGACCAGTTCTGTCGCTTTGCTTCGGAAAACTCCCACAGAAGCCACAGATGCGAAAACTCTTCGATCCCGCGAAATGCCTCGATCTGTCGATATTCTTTTTCCATCACGATCGTCCCCGTCAGTTCCGGTATGAGGCAGCTTTGTCTTGGAAGACCAAATTTGGTCGGGAAATCGGTATATATTTTTGCGATCACTTTCATCTTACTGTTCTCCTGTCGGCTGTTTCAAGAACGCCTCTGCGTTCAGCGCTAACTCAGCAAACGGATAAATCCGGTTGCCCTTCGGGAACTCTTTATTCAGATATTCCTCCCGAATGACCTGATTGACTTTTTCAATCTCCGCATGCAGTTCCCTGGCGGACATGCGCAGTGCTCCCTGCGAACTGACCGTCAACTGCTCCAGCTGATCACTGGTTGCAACCGTGAGCTGTTTTTCCCGTCCCATCGAATGCGCAAACTCTTCAATATACATATCTGCGGTCTGTCCTTCTTTCGTAAACACTACATGGATATTATGGTAATCCTGCTCACTGCCCGCATTTTGTTTGCGCTTGTAGGCGTCATAGACCACGGTCAGATGACACCTGCGATACCCCTGATAATTGCACAGAATCTCATTTAACCGGTCTCTGGCACCATCCAGATTGTCCGCTGCGATCGCTTTCAGCTCATCCCATGCGAAAATGATGTTGTAACCGTCCACGATCAGATACTCTTCTTTTGTTTTCGCCCGCTTTGGCGGGTAACTGTCCGAATCCGGTCTTTTCACTTTGGATGCATATGACTTTGTCTTCTCGTATCCCAGATTGGAATCTGCTGCCCCGGTTCTGCGCTTCACCTCGCCAAATGTCCGGTTAAAAATCGCTTCCAGCTCTTTGTCATCCGCATAACTGTCAATATTCTTCCGGTTTCCTGTCTGATTGGCTCTTCCACTCTCGATCCTCGTCTGCGCCAATGCATGTTCCTCATCCTCCCAACCCGGAGCGGACGCATCCGCGTCTTCTTCCCGGCAAGGCAGATGCATATAATTTTCCACTTCATACCAGGGCACAACAAAGCCCGCGCCATGGGCGCAAAACACACTTCCGGTGGGATGCTCCAAATCATGCTCGCTGTCGTAACCGATCTCGTCCAGAATCTGCGGCACATTTCCCTGAGGCACCGGTTCATAACCGGACAATTCCAAAAACAGACGCCCCTCTCCTCTGGAATACGCATGTACCTCGGACATATAACCCTGCATCCGGCTGACCGGTGCTCTTCCTGCGATCCTGGTCATGCGGCCGTCCTCCAGTGTCACAGGAGAATCAAATTCTCCCTGCATACGCTGGATATCGGACATCGCACGCCCGATCAGCTCCGTCGGGACATCCAGGCGATAGGCATACCACGGCTCCAACAGAAGACTTTTCCCTTTTTTCAATCCCTGTCTGATCGCACGGTAGGTAGCCTGTCTGAAATCACCACCCTCGGTATGCTTCAGATGCGCCCGTCCGGTCAACAACGTGATCCGCACATCGGTCAACGGTGATCCCGTCAGCACTCCCGGATGCTCCTGCTCCAGAATATGTGTACAGATCAGCCTCTGCCAGTTTTTGTCCAGCACATCTTCCCGACAATCCGTAAATATCTCGATTCCGCTTCCCCGTTCTCCCGGCTCCAGCAAAAGATGAACTTCCGCATAGTGGCGCAGCGGCTCGAAATGCCCCACACCTTCTACCGGCTCAGCAATCGTCTCTTTATATAATATATGACCTTCGGCAAAAGCAACCTCCACATGAAACCGCTGCCAGATCACGTGCTTTAATACTTCTGTCTGCACCTCGCCCATGAGCTGCATATGAATCTCGCCCAGCTGCTCATTCCACAATACATGAAGCATTGGATCCTCCTCTTCCAGCTGGCGAAGCTGTCCGAGCAATACAAACGGATCGCAGTCAAAAGGAACCACCACCTGATACGTCATCACCGGTTCGAGTACCGGAAGTATCTGTTTCTCCAGTGCTCCAAGTCCCTGTCCCGCAAAGGTCTGTTCCGGTCCCACCACCGCACAGACCGTTCCGGCTTCTGCTTCCGGAACCGACTCATACTTCGTGCCGGAATAGATCCGGATCTGACTGATCTTTTCCGGTTCCTCTTTTCCGATATCAATTGCTTCGCGGACCCTTAGTCTTCCGCTTTGCAGCTTGATCCATGTCAGCCGCTTTCCATCATCATCTCTGGAAATCTTAAAGACACGGGCTGAAAACGGTTCTGTGCTGCGCCCAGCGGTCACTGGTTGTGGCAGATATCGTTCCATTCCGTCTAACAATTCCCTGACACCCTCATCTTTTAACGCCGAACCGAAATAGCATGGAAAAACCTTGCGCTCACTGATCGCAGCCGTAATCGCAGCATCCGATAAGCATCCTCCTTCCAAAAAGGAATTGAGTAATGCTTCATCACACATGGCAAGAGACTCAGACCACTCATCCGAACCGACATCAGATGTAAAATCCTGACAACCGTAGGACAGCTCCCGGCTCAATTCGTCCAATACCTTCTGCTGATTAGCACCGGCGAGATCCATCTTATTGATAAAAAGAAACGTCGGAAGCTGATAGCGTTCCAAAAGCTTCCATAAGGTCCTCGTATGACTTTGCACTCCATCTGTCCCACTGATGACAAGCACTGCCGCATCCAATACCGAAAGCGTCCGCTCCATCTCACTGGAAAAATCCACATGTCCCGGTGTATCAAGCAGCGTGATCCTTCGATCCTGCCAGGTAAATACCGCCTGCTTGGAAAAGATCGTAATTCCTCTTTCCCGCTCCAGTTCCTCTGTATCTAAAAATGCATCTTTACGATCTACCCGTCCGAGTTTCCGGATCGTTCCCGCTTCAAATAACATGCTCTCTGAAAGTGTTGTTTTTCCCGAATCGACATGGGCGACAATCCCCAATACTCTCTGCTTCACGCTTTTTCCCTTCTGCCTTTCCTGCGACTTACGCTACCTTTTGACACCGGTATCGTAGATCTGTATTATATCATTTCGCCAAAAAGAAACCAAGCGTTCGACCGTTTTTTCATTGAGCAAATTTGTATCATATGCTATGATAGTTTTGGTAAATTTGAAATCAGTGTAAGATTCTGAATAGAAACAATGAAAAATAAAGAAACTGATACTTGGAGGAATAAAAATGCGAAAAACGAAAATCATCTGTACCATGGGACCTGCAACTGCCCGTCCGGGAGTCTTGGAAGCCCTGGCAAAGGCAGGCATGAATGTTGCCCGATTTAACTTTTCTCACGGCACACATGAAGAACAGGCAGAACGGATGCAGGCACTGCGCAAGGTGCGCGAGGAATTGGATGCACCGATCGCCATCCTGCTGGATACAAAAGGACCGGAAATCCGCGTGTTGGATTTCCAAGAAGGAAAAGTTCAGTTAGAGCGCGACCAGCTTTTTACATTGACAACCAATGATGCGCCGGGCGATCAGAATTCGGTCGGAATCACCTACAAGGAATTGTACAAAGATGTCACGATCGGAACCGAGATCCTGCTGGATGACGGTCTGATCGATATGGTTGTCGAGCAGATCAACGGCACTGACATCGTCTGCCGTGTACAAAACGATGGTGTGGTGAGCAACCACAAAGGAATTAACGTACCGGGTGTCCACCTTTCCCTTCCGTATATGAGTGCCAAGGATCGGGATGATATCCTATTTGGTGTCGATCAGGACGTAGACATCATCGCAGCATCCTTCGTCCGTACCAAAGACGATGTATTAGAGATCCGAAAACTGTTAGAGCAAAACGGCGGTCGCGGTATCTCCATCATTTCCAAGATTGAAAATGATGAGGGTGTCAAAAATATCGACTCCATCATCGAAGTATCCGACGGTATCATGATCGCCCGCGGAGATATGGGCGTGGAGATTCCATTCGAGGAAGTTCCGATCATCCAGAAAATGATCATTAAAAAAGTATACGCTGCCGGAAAACAGGTCATCACCGCTACACAGATGCTTGATTCGATGATGAAAAACCCCCGCCCTACCAGAGCAGAGGTAACAGACGTAGCCAATGCGATCTATGACGGAACCAGTGCGATCATGCTGTCCGGTGAGACTGCTGCCGGAGCCTATCCGGTCGAGTCTTTAGAGACGATGGTTCGCATTGCGGAACGCACCGAGCATGACATTGATTACCGCAAACGCTTTTTCTCCCATGAACGGGATGCGGATGTGGATATCACGGATGCGATCTGTCATGCGACCTGTACGACGGCACTGGATCTGAATGCAAAGGCTATCCTCTCCGTTACCAAATCAGGAACCTCTGCAAAATTGATCTCCCGCTATCGTCCGGAGTCTGATATCATCGGTTGTACGACAAGTGCCAGAGTCGCCCGGCAGCTCAATCTGTCATGGGGCATCACCCCACTGCTGATCGACGAGCGAAATCACGTTCTTGACTTGTTCAACCATGCCGTGGAGATGTCCGCAGCCAAAGGTCTGGTGGAAGACGGCGATATCGTGGTCATCACATCCGGTGTTCCACTGGGATATTCCGGTACGACCAACATGATCAAAGTGCAAAAAGTGGAATTATAAAAGGTGTCAGACACTTTGCTAATAATACCATGGTATATGATTACTCCGATTGTGCTCAAGCCCGCCAATGCGGGACGCACAAAAGTCGTAATCATATACCATGGTAATATCCTCAAAATGTCTGACACCTTTTTATGCAAGCGTGAAATTCAGATAACCGTCCTTCGGAAGCTCCAGGTCTCTCAGGCGCGGTGGCAGATAGATCATTCCACCCTCCTGCCGGTAAACAAAATCCTTCGTACCCGTTTCGGCAAGCAGT
>JALEJB010000194.1 GCA_022768825.1 Lachnospiraceae bacterium | reverse complement strand
CAAAGCATCTAAAAGATACTGAATCGCCTCTTTATGCGTCGGCATCGGAAGGTCTGTTGTCTCTTTCTCTCCGCCTGCCGGTGTATAGACCAGTCTTCCGTCAATTCCGATTCTCTCGCAAATACCCTTTGCCAAAACCTGCTCTGTCTCTGAGTCGATCACCTGATATTTCAAAGAAGAGCTTCCACAATTAATTACTAATACGTTCATTGTTTTTCTCCTTTTGGATTACATTTTTCTAAAAACCAATTACATATTATTATACGCCTTTTATTTGGGTGGTACAAGGTCGGATTTGTTTTATTTCGAAAACTTGTTTGCAATTTCCACCAATAGCAATTATACTCTATTCAGATAAACTTTTTTGAACAGACCTAACAGTTGGAGGTAATATATGGCAGGTTCAACATTTGGCAGATTATTTCAGGTGACCACATGGGGGGAATCCCACGGCAAAGGCATCGGCGTCGTCGTAGACGGCTGTCCGGCAGGCTTGCCGCTGACCGAAGAGGATATCCAGATCTATCTGGATCGCAGAAAACCGGGACAGTCACAGTTTACAACGAAACGCAATGAGGCAGATCAGGTAGAGATCCTTTCCGGCGTATTTGAAGGAAAGACGACCGGCACCCCGATCTCACTCATGGTACACAATACCGATCAGCGTTCCAGAGACTACGGCGATATTGCAACCTATTATCGTCCGGGTCATGCGGATTATACATTTGATGAAAAATACGGGTTCCGCGACTACCGGGGCGGCGGACGTTCTTCCGGTCGTGAGACCATCGGGCGTGTCGCTGCCGGTGCCATTGCCGCAAAAGTCTTAAAGGAATTCGGAATTGAACTTCGGGCTTATACAACCGCCATCGGTCCGGTACAGATTGACCGCGCACTGTTCGATTTTGAAGAGTCCCTTCGCAATCCGGTTGCCATGCCAGACGTACAGGCTGCGGAAGAAGCGCAGAATTTCCTGAGACACTGCATCAAAAACCAGGATTCTGCCGGTGGTATCGTCGAATGCGAGATCACAGGTGTTCCTGCCGGAATCGGTGATCCGGTGTTTGAAAAGCTGGATGCCAATCTGGCAAAAGCGGTTCTCTCCATCGGTGCTGTCAAAGGCTTTGAAATCGGTGATGGCTTTGCCGCTGCCACTTCCCGCGGAAGTGCCAACAATGACGCATTTGCGATGGATGGTATCAACGTGAAAAAAGAGACCAACCACTCCGGCGGAACCTTAGGCGGAATCAGCGATGGCTCGACCATCGTCTTTCGGGCAGCATTCAAGCCGACCCCTTCCATCAGCCGGACACAAAAGACGGTAAACAAAGACGGCGAAGATATCGAAATCAGTGTTCACGGCCGCCACGATCCGATCATCGTTCCAAGGGCTGTTGTCGTCGTGGAGTGCATGGCAAGTCTGACCTTACTGGATCTGATGATGACCGGTATGAGTGCACGACTGGATCGCATGAAGGATTTTTACAATGAAAACTGATACATAACAACCAGATGTATAGACTCGGAATACCGGGTCTATACTATTTTATTACACCCGGTCCCTTCCGGAGCTTTTGTGTGATACCCCATAACAGTATTTCAGGAGATGCTTATGTCAACTTGCGGAATCATAGCAGAATACAATCCATTTCATACCGGGCATGCCTATCAGATCGCCCAGGCAAAAAAACAAAGCGGCGCGGACAATGTCATCGTCATCATGAGCGGTGATTTTGTACAGCGCGGCGCACCTGCGATCATGGATAAATATGAACGTGCGAAGATGGCCATACACGCCGGTGCCGATCTGGTGATCATGCTACCGGTCTGCGCTTCTACTGCCAGCGCCGAGGGCTTTGCTCTGGCATCAATTGCAGGACTTCACTCCTGTGGCATCGTAGATGCAATTAGTTTTGGATGTGAAGATCCTGCAGTTGTGGGATCAAATTTTCGTACACTTGCCAAAGAACTCAATACTCCGACACCGGCTTTTCATGAAGTTTTGTCTGCCGGTCTGCGTGCAGGAAAAAGTTACGCTTCAGCACATGCCCAGGCAATTCAATCCTGCTACGCTTCCCTGCTTGCTCCTGATGAGCTTGATTTACTGGAAAAGCCAAATAATCTTTTGGCTTTTTCATATTTACAGGCAATGGAACAATTAAACTGCAATTTTTCCATTCATCCGGTTACTCGTCAGGGAATGGGCTATCATGAAACCGCATGCGAATCTGAGACGATCTATGCCTCTGCCAGTGCCTGCAGAAAATTAATGCTTTCTGATGACGTCAGTGACCATATGACCTTACAGCATTTGTATAGCAAAGAGGATTTTCTTTCCCTGCTTTCCTATCGGAAATCCTATGCCTTTCTCTGTAAAAATGACGCATCCACGCAGCTGCATTATGCGTTACTTTCCGGACGTATGGAAGGCTACCGGACGATTATGGATTGTGGAAAAGACTTGTCCAACCGCATCCAAAATCTACTGCCGGAATATGAAGATTTTGAACAGTTTGCCATGCTGTTAAAAAATAAAAGTGTTTCCTACAGCCGTATCTGCCGTGTGCTGACTCATATTCTGTTACAGTTACCGGACCGGGAAATCAATCCTCTGATTGAAGATTCCTCACTTCCATATGTGCGTATTCTGGCAATGAGTCCGGCCGGTCAGAAGCTTCTTGGACAAATAAAAAGAAGCGGCAATGCACCGCTTCTTATGAAGATGTCAGACACCGGAGAGTTTTCCCCTCGTGCCCTGCACTATTTCAAACAGGATTTGTTTGCCCACGATATTTACAACAGCATCCTGTATTCCACCTGCAGACATAAATTACCGGAAGACTTTTCAAGAAGATTATCTCCCATCCGTTTTTCCAATAATGACTGACGTCTGATCCGAAATTTTACAATTGCACATCCATCAGTGTTTCCTTTGGATGTGATGGCAATTCCGGAAAGTGCTCCATTCGATTGTTCTGTCATGTCCGCTTTCACCTATCCGAAAAACGCACAGACAGTCGTTACAACTACTGCGATTGACAGAATCAGTTTTTTACTGATCTGTTTCTTTCTCATGATCATTCCCCTTTATCGAGTAATTCTACTGCACTTAAGATTTCAAATCCAGCGGCTTTTCCTTTTAACTGAATCGTATCGCCCAGGGATTCAAAGCGTACCCGACCCTGCAATGCATCTGCTACAGCGCGGCTGACATAGATCTTGCCGCCCGGTGCATTTGCTTCCAGTCTGGCAGCAGTGTTGACCGTGTCACCAATGGCAGTGTAGTCCATGCGGTTTTTTGCGCCAATATTTCCTACGACTGCTTTTCCAAAGTTGACGCCTACGCCGAAATCTACAGTCTCACCATAACGCTCCTTTAATTCCTGACTCAGCGACTTGGCTCCCTCAATCATATCAAAACCGGCTTTCACTGCCTTGAAGATGCAATCCTCTTGCGGAAGCGGTGCTCCCCAGAATGCCATGGTACAGTCACCTACGAATTTGTCCAGCGTACCATGATTTTTGAAGACGCAGTCTGTGGTAAGTGTCAGATATTCATTTAAGATTTCTACCACTCTTGCCGGCTCTAATTTCTCTGACATGGTAGTAAAACCACGGATATCAACAAACAGTACCGCAATCTCACACTCACGACCGCCAAGCTCTGTGGCCTC
>JALEJB010000192.1 GCA_022768825.1 Lachnospiraceae bacterium | reverse complement strand
ATTGTTGCGAGTGTGATTGGAATAGGTGTTGCTATCTACTTGAGCTATCTTCATGGGACAATCTATGAGGAGCATCAAGGCTTGATTGCATGTGCATGTTTTATTGGCTTTTGTTCGGCATATTTTTTGATACAAAATATAATAAAAATACGAAAAGAAAAAGGAGCCGGACATGATTGAAGTATTATTTGGCGAGAGTGAAGCAGCTGCTATGAAAGCGGCAATAAAATCGTAGTCAGAACGGTAGACGGTCCTACATCTGTGTGGATAGCAGGAAAAAAACGGCCGTCCCAAAAGACATTTGCTGGCTGGATTGAGGGAACACCGGAGGAAGCGATCTGGTTGAGGAAAACAGCCCGCTTCGTGCTGTGATCAATGGCAAGGTTCTCAGTGTTCCGGAAGACTTCTATGATTCCCTGATATGGAAATGGTTGAAGGATGTCCCGGTGAAAGAAGCCGGACTGATTGGGAATATCATCGGTCATTCACAACTTGGTGTGGGAGACTGGTGGTATGCCCGAAGGATTGAATATTATATCAAACAGGGCAAGATAAGTGTGGTAGAAGACTGCGAGAATCAATATGCAAGGATGATAACTGTGAATAGTACGGATCACTCAAGATAACATAAGTTACTTTTATGGAGGATACGTTTTTATGAAAAAGAATACAAGTGCAGTTTCCGTCATTGGTGGGGCGGATGGACCAACATCGGTTTTTATTCTGGGGAACGCGAAGCCTACGCTCAGACAGAAGCTGCAAAGACTCAGATATCAAATCAAGAGACTTGTTGTGGAGAAAACGCTGAAGTGTGAAAGTCACAGTATGGACGAAGTGATGGCATATCTGGTAGACAGATATGGGTTTGTGGAAGTTGATCCCGAATCGAATGAAGTCGCAGAAGAGTACAGGCAGATGCGGGCATCTTTTCTGATTCAATTTGCTCCGGAATTGTTAGGTGAGGATGCCGCGCGTCCTCAATTAAAGAGCGAATCGCCGGAAGATGTGGAGGCTTATTTCAAACAGGTGGACGAAAGAATCAAAAGAGCATCGGAAATACCCCCGGCGGTCTTTGATATTGACTTTCACAAATTCAAAAAAACATTTGATGATCTCAATGACAATATGGATATCATGATCGAGAAAAAATTTGACTATATCGGTGGCGGCGCCGCTGGAAATAAGAAGTTGATGAGGCAATTCCATCGGATCTATAAAGATGTATACAGATATTATGGTGTAACAAAAGAGGATCAAAAAACCAGATCCAAACGGTACGAGGATGTGGTGCGGACTTTGAGTCTTTAACGACAAGAATGTAAACCAAAACAAAATGAAGGTTGACAATGTAAAAATGATTGTTTACAATGTCTTCAGATTCGATATGGAGGATATTGTATTATGAATACGAAAACAAAAGAACTTACCCTGACAGCCCTGATGACAGCCATTATCTGTGTACTAGGGCCCCTGTCGGTGCCGCTTCCATTTAGCCCGGTGCCGATCTCGCTGACGATGATCGGTATTTATCTGGCGGTTTATGCCGTGGGAATGTGGCGCGGAACCGTTGCATTTATCGTTTATCTCCTGCTTGGTCTGGTGGGGCTTCCTGTATTTTCCGGCTTTACCGGCGGACCGGGAAAGCTTTTGGGACCAACCGGCGGATATCTGATCGGTTTCATTTTCACCGCGTTGATCAGTGGTTTTTTCATTGACAGATTCTGGAGAAATTATCTGCTGTCAGCAGTCGGCATGATTCTTGGTATTGCGGTGGCTTATGTGTTTGGAACCGTATGGCTTGCGTATTCAGCAGGGATGACATTTTCGCAGGCACTTGCAGCGGGCGTGATTCCGTATGTAGGATTTGATCTTATCAAGATCGTTGTACTGATGCTTGTGGGACCGGAAGTGAGAAAAGCACTGATCCGGGCGAATCTGATCGCTGTCTGCGAAAAGGGAATATCTCAGGAATCTTAAAATTGAAAGAGAGAGAACAGAAAAAAGAAATCTGAATGGTAAATTCAGATTTCTTTTTTGTATATAAAGGAAATTATTGACAAAAACAAATCAGAGTGATATCATAACGATATCAATTTAAATAATCCTATTGGAGGTGTTACCATGACAGAGAAAATCTATACAACAAAAAAGAACGGAATGGCAGTCCTGTTATTGACGATCCTTGCTTTACTGGCCGGATTGGCAGGAATCATAGGAGGAGCAGTACTGCTGGACAAAGGTCAGGCCTGGGGCGTATGTTTGTTGGTCGCAGGTATTGTGATCGATGTGCTGGGTTGGATTCCTTTTAGCGGTCTGAAGGTCATTAAACCACAGGAGGCATTGGTGCTTACCTTATTCGGTGAGTACAAGGGAACCATTCGGGAAGCAGGATTTTATTTCGTCAATCCTTTCTGCACGGCAGTTAATCCGGCAGCGGCAACAAAGCTTGCCCAGAGTGGTGATTCGTCATCGCACGGTGGAGCGATTTCTGTCAGCGCATCCGATGTGAATGTACAGGTTAGCTCTCCGAGCAAAAAGATCTCGCTGAAAGCGATGACATTAAACAATGGCAGACAGAAGATCAATGATTGTCTCGGAAATCCGGTGGAAATCGGTATTGCGGTGATCTGGAGAGTGACGGATACCGCAAAGGCAGTGTTTAACGTTGACAATTACAAGGAATATCTTTCCTTGCAGTGTGACTCTGCGCTGCGCAATATCGTGCGCATTTATCCGTATGATGTCGCAACTGATGTAGATACGACAGGTGACGGTCAGGCGGATGAGGGAAGTCTTCGCGGATCGGCAGAGGTGGTTGCAGAGAGGATCAGACAGGAGATTCAAAGCAAGGTTTCCGAGGCCGGTCTGGAGATCGTAGAAGCGCGCATCACATATCTGGCTTATGCGCCGGAAATTGCTTCCGTCATGCTGCAGCGTCAGCAGGCATCCGCAATCATAGATGCGAGAAAGATGATCGTTGACGGAGCGGTCGGAATGGTGGAGATGGCACTGGAAAGTCTGAATGAGAAACAGGTTGTCCAGCTTGACGAGGAGCGCAAGGCTGCGATGGTTTCCAATCTTTTAGTGGTATTATGCGGCAACCACGATGCACAGCCAATCGTAAATTCAGGCAGTCTGTACTAATGGCAGAGAAAAAACAGGTACCGTTGAGACTTTCTGAAAAGTTGTATGCTGATATCGCCGCATGGGCAGAGGACGATTTCAGATCCGTCAACGGACAGATCGAATATTTACTTTCCGAGTGCGTGAGACAGCGCAAAAAAGACGGAAAATATGTCGGCGAGGAAATTGATGTACCGCCCAAACTGGATATCAAATAAAAAAAATATTCCATTTTTTGACATTTTGGTTAAGGTGTTGTAATAAATTACCGATGAAAAAGAAGAAAAAGAAATACTAAAATTTGAGGCAACAGATATGTTTTTTCGGAGGCTGAGGAAAATGTTACAACATGATAAATATCGGGCAAAGGAGTATCCGGTCAACGTGCGAGGTCAGTGGTTACAACCACTGGATGAAATCGCAGGCTTTTGGGTACGTCCCGGATTTTATAAGACAATGGGGGCAACCAGCGCACATGGTGGGGTCAGCTTTACCGTAAGTTCGCACTACGCAACTTCCTGTACGCTGCTGCTGTTTCATCCATATGAGGACGAACCCTATGCGAAGCTGCCATTTCCGGACAATTACCGGATCGGCGGTACATATTCCATGTTTGTCTATGGGTTAAATATTGAGGATTTTGAATATGCATACCAGTTTGACGGTCCGTATGATGAAGCGCAGGGGCATCGTTTTAATAAGGATTGTATTATTCTCGACCCTTATGCGAAGGCAGTCACGGATCAGAGAAACTGGGGCGAAAAACTCAGTACCAACCACATCTATAAGGCGAGGGTGGTAGAAAATAACTTTGACTGGGGCGATAAAAAACAGCTTGAGAACAATCTGGAGGATCTGGTCATCTATGAGATGCATGTGCGTGGATTTTCCATTGATCCGTCTTCGGGAGTTGTGGCAAAAGGAACCTTTGAGGGAATCCGTGAAAAGATCCCGTATCTGAAACAGCTTGGGATCAATGCGATCGAGCTGATGCCGATCTTTGAATTTGATGAGATGGATTCTGCCAGACAGCATGACGGAAACCAGCTGCTCAATTACTGGGGATATAATACGGTCTGTTATTTTGCGCCAAACACCAGCTATTCTTACACGGTAGAGCATAATCATGAGGGCGATGAACTGAAACGGCTGATCCGCGAACTGCATGACAATGGCATCGAAGTCATTCTGGACGTGGTATTTAACCATACAGCGGAAGGAAATGAACTGGGACCGACTTTTGCGTTTAAAGGAATTGATAACAAGATTTACTATATGCTGACGCCGGAGGGCTATTATTACAATTTTAGCGGCTGCGGCAATGTCATGAACTGCAATCATCCGATCGTACGCAGATTTATTATGGACTGCCTGCGCTATTGGGTGGTGGAGTACCGTGTAGACGGTTTCCGGTTTGATCTGGCATCCATTCTCAGTCGTGATCAGAACGGCGCACCTATGTCTAATCCGCCGATTCTTGAAAACATGGCGTTTGATCAGATTTTATCCGGTGTCAAACTGATTGCGGAAGCATGGGACGCAGGTGGATTGTATCAGGTGGGAAGCTTCCCGTCCTGGAGCAGATGGGCGGAGTGGAACGGCAGATACCGCGACGATATGCGGCGTTTCTTAAAAGGGGATGACGGAATGGCACCGGCAGCAGTCTGTCGCATGACAGGTTCCCGCGATCTGTATGATCCGAAATACCGCGGCCAGAGTGCTTCGGTCAATTTCCTGACCTGCCATGACGGATTTACACTGTATGATCTGTATGCCTACAACAATAAACACAACGAAGCAAATGGATGGAATAATTCGGACGGTGATAATAACGGCAATAGCTGGAATTGCGGCGAAGAGGGGGAAACGGATAACCCGGATATCGACAAGCTCCGCAGACGCATGGTAAAGAACGCGTTCGCAGCCCTGATGTGTTCGCGCGGTCCGGCAATGTTTTTTGCAGGTGACGAATTTTGCAACACACAGTTTGGAAATAACAATGCTTACTGTCAGGACAATGAGATCTCATGGCTGGATTGGACAAGAAAGGAACAGTATTCAGATGTCTTTGAGTTTGCAAGCTATATGATCGCATTCCGGAAAAAGCATGCGATTCTGCGCAAGCCGACAGAACGTATCTCAAGCAATATTGACGATATCACTTATCATCACGGCAGACCATGGAACAGTGATTGTTCCAATAACGCGCGTCTGATCGGTATCATGTATGCAGGAAAAGATGAAGCCGGTGAGGATGATCTGATCTATGTCGGGATCAATACATTCTGGGAGACATTGGGAGCAAGCTTTCCGGCGCCGCCGAAGGGCTATCACTGGCAGATGGTCGTTGATACTGCGAGACCTGACCGCTGTTATGGATTGGAAGATGTGATAGGGGACGATCGATATGATCTAAAATCCAGAAGCGTCATCATTCTCGTCGCCAAAAAAGATGAATAAAAGAAGAAAAGAAAGGTCGCAAGGGTTTTTCCTGCGACCTTTTGTAATGCAGCTATGTATGAGATCCGCATTAAATCTGTGTATTGACACCGTTGACTGCGGCATGCTCGTTTTCTTCCATTGGAATGACCAGACATTTCTGACCGTCTACGATCTGTGACTTGATCTGTGCTACTTTTTCCGGTTTCACGCGGAGCACTACATCATAGGTTTTGATGCCATCATCATAGCTGTCGTCCTCCGGATGAAGTGTTTTGTGAGTCTCAATCTGTTGTTTTAATTCGGCGACCTCTGCCATGAGATCTGCATGTTCTTTGGCTTTGGCTTTGACCTCTAACAGCTTGGTATCGATCAGGTTCGATGCTTCCGGAAGCTGTTCGCCGAAATTCTCCTGATAACTTTGTTTGATGGATTCCTTGGCATCGTCCGGAACAGATGTCTTAGCTATAATCTTTTCCAGATCGTCACTGTTTAATATGAGACCTGTTTCTTCGTCTACAAATACGTCATCCGTATCCTCGATGTAGTCATTTACCTTTTGCTGGATATCGTAAAGCATTTCCTCGACACCTTCCTCGTTTGGACCGATGGCATGTTTGACAATATCCGAAAACAGGTTTTTCTGCTCTGTGGCAGTACGTTTGCTGCCGCATCCAAGCCCGTCCTCCATGAATTCCGTATGGGGTTCGGCCGCATCTTTGGTGTAGAACAGCAGCGAGTGGATGTCCGTGCTTCGGTCGTTAAAAGCTGGGAATACAAAGCCGGTGTCCGGCGCACCTACGACCCAGTCCCGGATACGCGGCCCGATCCGGTTCTCATCCGGTCGGTAGCCGAGGGCTGCCTTTGACAAAGCAACCGGACAGATGGCACACAGGAGATATTCATACACTTCCTCGGATTCATCCAGCTTATTATTGTCGGTGGTTTTGAGCGGGACATCGTAAGCGTCATGAAAGACCAGGATCAGATAATTTCCGGCATAGGAATAGGTCTCAATGATGTGATCATAAAAACGCTCCAGCAGCTCATCATTTTTTAATCTGCTTTCGCGTAATCCCATTAAAAATTGCTGCTTGCCTCCGGCCGACTCCTCTTCAAATGGAATGTCGAGCGTCAGAAGATTGTTTCCGACTTTTCCGGAAAATACTTTTTTTGCCAATTCCAGATATTTATAATATTCTTCTTCCTCCAGATTTAAAAAGGTCTGCCCGAAATTAACGATCTTGTTTTTCTCTGCGTCCACGTAGCAGCCGCACATTCTGGTGAAGGTGCAGGCATCCTTTTTCAGACGTCTGCTCAGTTCCATAATTTCTTTTTTGTTCATGATAATTCCTCGTTTCTGGTGAAATACTAAAAATGATGTAATCATAGTTTACTCCGAAATCGGTCAACCTGCAAGTTCCCTATTGACTTCTTTTTGCGTCGAGCGTAAACTTAAAAACTGTGTCTACGAGATATGGATAAGGAGCCTGAGATGTTATTTTCGAGTCTGGAATTTTTATTCCGTTTTTTACCTATTTTTTTGGTTATATATAAATTTACGCCTCAGAAATTCAAGAATTTAGTTCTCTTGATCGGAAGTGTCGCGTTTTATGCGCTTGGTGAGCCGGTGTATGTGTTTTTGATCCTGGCTTCGATTCTGGTCAATTTTTTTGGAGCGTATCGCCTGCATGATCTGGATGATTCCATCCGTCGAAAAGGGCTGTTTTTCTTTTTGATGTTTGCGGATCTCGGTGTACTTTTTGTATTTAAGTATTTTGATTTTTTTGCGCAGATCGTCAATTCCATCACAGGACGCGGCTGGGTGCCGCAACTGCAGCTCACATTACCGCTGGGGATCAGTTTTTATACGTTTCAGATGATCTCAGTGGTGGTGGATATCTATACGCGAAAACTGGAAAAGCGCGTTTATCTGATCGAATTTGCGACATATATCTGTATGTTTCCGCAGCTCATAGCAGGTCCCATCGTACAGTATCAAGAGGTGGCCTGCGAACTGCGCAGACGTACGTTTTCTCTGGCGCAGGTGGAGCGGGGCTTATGTCTGTTCACACTTGGACTTGGTTCCAAGGTGCTGCTGGCAAATAAGATTTCGATTTTCTGGAATCAGGTACAGGGGATTGGGTTCGCGAATCTGTCGACACCGGTGGCGTGGCTGGGAGCACTGGCATTTTCCTTCCAGATTTATTTTGATTTCTGGGGATATTCTCTGATGGCAATGGGACTGGGCGCGATGATGGGTTTTTCCATCCCGCAGAACTTCGATGCTCCCTATATTTCAAAAAGTATGACGGAATTCTGGCGCAGATGGCATATGACACTTGGAAGATTTTTCCGGGAATATGTGTATATTCCCCTGGGCGGTAATCGCGTCGGTGTATGGAAATGGATGCGAAATATCGTGATCGTCTGGGCACTGACCGGTCTGTGGCATGGTGCAAGCTGGAATTTTGTGTTGTGGGGACTGGGCTTTGCGATATTTTTGATTTTGGAAAAATTTATTTATGGGAAATATCTGAATCGTTATCCGATTTTGGGACATATCTATGTATGTGTACTGATTCCTGTGACGTGGATGGTATTCGAGATCGGAGATTTTGGTCAGCTTTTGATCTATCTCAAACAATTGATCGGAATTCACACCGGAGAAGTGCTTGTCAAATCTGCGCAGTTGTTCCGATACCTGAAGCAGTTTGGATGGCTGTTTGCAATCTGTGCCCTGTGTTCCACTTATCTGCCGATCAGATTGTACAAAAAAGGGAAGAAAACGCTGGTGTTTAAGCTGGTCTGCCTTGCCATCTTTTGGCTGAGTGTTTATGAACTGGCGACATCATCGAACAATCCGTTTTTGTATTTCAGATTCTAGCAGTCTGGAAGGAGAATGATTACAAATGAGAAATTTTATGAAATGGATCAAAAAATACTTTCTGTTCTTATCGATTATGGTTTTGTGGATCGCCCTTTCTGTCAGTACGGTAATCGCGGGAAAGGACAGGCAGATCTTTTCCAACGAACGATGGAAAAATCCGTTATTTGTTGCATGGTTTGAAGAGGACTTGTTGGATGACAGTGTGGATGACGATGACAAGATTGTCGCTTCTGATCTGACGGAGGAAGAACAGAGCGCACTTTTGGCTGAAATCGAGGAGCAGATGGAGGAAGATGCTGATCCGGATTCTGCGCAGACGCAGGAGGCACAGCAGGGGGAGAATGAGCCGGCGCAGGTGCAGGAGAGTGAGCCGCAAACCACAAGTACATCAGCAATCGAGCAGCAACAACCGGTAGAGAAGCCGAAGAAGGTCAAGCCGAAATATGTCAAATATAAGAAAACACAGGTAGATTCACCGTGGTATAGTGATCCGGGAAAGATTCCGCTTACGACAAAGATCAAATACAGCAAAGTGAAAAATTCATATTTTAAGGATGCGGTATTTATTGGTGATTCCAGAACTGTCGGTCTTCGTGATTATTCCGGACTGGAACATACCACATATTTTGCAAAAACAGGACTTACGATTTATAATATGCTGGATGAGCCGTTTATTACCGATCCGGTCACAAACAATAAAGTGACCATTTCCTATATGATGCAGCACAACACATATCAGAAGATTTATCTGTGTATCGGCATCAATGAGCTTGGAACCGGCGGCACAGAGCGTTTCCAGCAGGAGTACTGGAAGGTACTGAAAAAGCTGCGCAAGTGGCAGCCGGACGCGATCATTTATGTGCAGTCCATTCTGCCGGTCAGTGCCTCGCAGAATGCGACAGACGCAGTGATCAATAATACGAATATTCGGGATAAAAATGTAGCGATTGCGCAACTGACAGATGGCATCCATATCATCTATCTGAATATTAATGAAGTATTTGAGGATGAGAATCATAATCTGCGCCAGGAATACACATTTGACAATGTGCATTTGTATGCGCAGTATTACAGTCAGTGGATCGATTATTTAAAAAAGCATGCGGTAGTGAAAAAATCTACAAAGGAGAAAACGGATGATTGAGTCATTGTTACAGCAGAATATCGAAGAAATCGTCAGACAGTCGGCAAGCTTTATGACGCGAGATTTTTCGGTGAAAAGCAAGGGAACCATTGCCAATCAGGTCACCAGCAATGATGTGGCGGTAGAACAGTTTTTAAAACAGAATCTGAGCGCACTGTTGCCGGGCTGTGGCTTCATTGCGGAAGAAAGCGAGTCGGAGTATCGTGGCAGGGAATTTGTTTTTGTCATTGATCCTATTGACGGGACGGCAAATTATGTGCGCGATCTGGGGGCAAGCGGAATCTCTGTAGGACTATTGAAAAATATGGAGCCGTTTATCAGCGTTGTCTATAATCCGACAAGGAATGAATTGTTTTCTGCGAGAAAAGGCGCGGGTGCTTTTTTAAATGGAGAAAAGATTTCTGTGTCGGATCGGGATATGGCGCATAGCTGTTTTTGTACCTCGCTTTCCTGTTATCGCAAGGAGCGGGGCGAAAATTGCGCGAAGATTTTAAACCGTGTATTTCAGGAGGCAGAGGATTTTCGACGTTTCGGGGCAGCTGTCATTGAACTGACGGCTCTGGCAGCCGGGCGCGTGGAGTTATATTACGAGCCGGCACTGGCACCGTGGGATCACGGCGCATCCCGACTTATTATAGAAGAAGCGGGCGGAATCTTGGACAATGTCTATCCAAGCGGGATCACCTATGAGAGACAGATGGCTGTCATCGCGGCAAACAACCGGGAAAATCTGGAAAAATTGAGAAGTATCATATTAGAGGTCGTTCCAAAGGAGGAAGAGTTATGAATCACATTTTATCAAAACTGATTATGTATGGTAGTATGCCGCAGGATTCGATCCTGATGCAGCTTGCGCAGATCTGCGGGGATTTTGAGGCAGGAACGTGTGATGAATCGGAGCTTACCACAAGAATTTATAGCCAGATCAAACGCATTTTAATGGTGGCGACGGATTATGGATTTAACAACAATTTGTGGCAGAACTATTTGACGTTTGTTCTGATCATGGATGAAAATCCGTTTACACTGACTTGTGAGAAGCAGGGAGCTAGCGAGGGCGCCAGTGCCAACGTATTTGCGAAAAATGATTTTCAGGCATTTTATGATCTGTTTCATTATGATTTCAGCCGCATCGAGGAAGCACTTGGAATTGACTGCTTTTCCCAGTTGTCCAATTACCGCGCGATCCAGAAGCCGGAGCTGATGTACAACAAAAATGTCAGTGAGAAGGTGCAGACACTGAGTGAAAAGCTGGCAGCCGCACCGGATGTGGATACATTTTTTGATGCGATTACCGGCTTTTACAAGGATTACGGAGTCGGGATGTTTGGACTGAACAAGGCATTCCGGATACATACGATCGAGGGACAGTCGCGCGTGGAATTTCAGCCGATCAATAACATGGATCTGGTCATGCTGGATGATCTGGTTGGATATGAGATCCAGAAGAAGAAGCTGGTGGACAACACCCGCGCCTTTGTGGAGGGGCGAAAGGCAAACAACGCGCTGCTCTTCGGTGACAGCGGAACCGGTAAATCCACCAGTATCAAGGCGATCGTCAATGAGTTTTACGATCAGGGACTGCGTATGATCGAAATCTATAAGCATCAGTTTGCAAGTCTGTCCAACGTGATCGCCCAGATCAAAAACCGCAATTACAAATTCATCATCTATATGGATGATCTTTCCTTTGAGGAATTTGAGATTGAATATAAATTTTTAAAAGCGGTGATTGAGGGTGGTGTGGAGACAAAACCGGAAAACATATTGATCTATGCGACCTCCAACCGCAGACATCTCATCAAAGAGACGTGGAATGATCGAAGTGATGTACAGGTGGACAACGGGATGCACCGTTCCGACACGATGGAAGAAAAGCTGTCGCTGGTTCACCGCTTCGGTGTCACCATCAACTACTCAAAGCCGACGCAGAAGGAGTATTTTCAGATTGCGATCGAGCTTTGCAGAAGACTTGGTGTGAAGCTGTCGGATGAGGAAATCTGTGCAGAGGCAAATAAGTGGGAATTGAGTCACGGCGGAATCTCAGGACGAACAGCGCAGCAATTTGCAAATTATCTAAGTGGGCAACAGCTTTAAGGAGTGAAAAGAGATGTTTAATCCGACAATGTTATTTCAAATGAAAAGTATGATGGATCGTTTTGAAAAAAATCATCCGAAGTTTCCGAAATTTTTGAAGGTCGTTTCGACCGAATGCATTGCGCCCGGAACAATTTTTGATATCAAGGTCACAAAGGCAAACGGTGAGACGATTGAATCCAATATCCGGCTGAACGAAGAGGATATGGATCTGATGGAAGCACTCAAAAATTTATCCATGCAGCAATAAAATACAACAAGAAATCGGATTTTTTTGCCGGAAATAAGTTCAAAATGACAAACATTGGAAAAAATATAGGAAATGCCCTTTACTTTTTTCGAAAAAAAGTGTTCAATGGTAGTGACTATGTTTTAAAGAGAGGACAGACAAAATGAACAAGCTTGATCTTCAGAAGATCGCTGTAGAAGTTCGAAAAGGAATCATTGAGGGAACGCACAGCGCCAAGGCCGGACATCCGGGCGGATCGCTGTCTGCAGCAGAGATTTTCACATACTTATATTTTGAGGAAATGAATATTGATCCGAAGGATCCAAAGAAGGAGGATCGGGATCGTTTTGTTTTATCGAAGGGTCATACCGCACCGGGACTGTATGCGGCACTTGCGAATCGCGGATTTTTTCCGGTGGAGGATCTGCTGACGCTTCGGCATACCGGTTCTTATCTGCAGGGACATCCGGATATGAAGCACATTCCGGGAGTGGATATGTCATCCGGTTCACTTGGACAGGGCATTTCGGCGGCATGTGGTATGGCACTGGCCGCAAAGCTTGGCGGCAAGGATTACCGCGTGTATACGCTTCTTGGCGACGGAGAGATCCAGGAGGGACAGGTATGGGAGGCTGCTATGTTTGCAGGCTTCCGTAAACTGGATAATCTGGTTGTGATTGTAGATAATAACAATCTTCAGATTGATGGAGCGGTAGATGAGGTCTGCAGCCCGTATCCGATTGATAAAAAGTTTGAAAGCTTCAATTTCCATGTCATTGATATTGACGGAAATGATTTTGATGAGATTGCGAAAGCCTTTGCTGAGGCGAGAGCGACGAAGGGACAGCCGACTGCGATCATTGCCCATACCGTAAAAGGAAAAGGCGTTTCTTATATGGAGAATGTCGGTGACTGGCATGGAAAAGCTCCGAATGATGAGCAGTATGAGATCGCGATGGAGGAACTGAGAAAGGCAGGTGAAGCATTGTGTCAGAAGTAAAAATGATCGCTACCAGAGACAGCTACGGCAATGCTTTAGTTGAACTGGGACAGGAACATGACAATCTGATCGTTCTGGATGCGGATCTGGCAGCCGCTACCAAAACGGGGATGTTCAAAAAAGCTTTTCCGGATCGCCACATTGACTGCGGAATCGCAGAGGCAAATATGACCGGGATCGCGGCGGGCTTATCCACCTGCGGATATGTGCCTTTTGCAAGTTCTTTTGCAATGTTTTCGGCAGGACGTGCCTTTGAGCAGGTGCGCAATTCGATCGGTTATCCGCACTTAAATGTCAAGATTGGAGCCACGCATGCGGGAATCTCTGTGGGAGAAGACGGAGCCACCCACCAGTGCAATGAGGATATTGCCCTGATGCGTACCATCCCGGGAATGGTGGTTATCAATCCAAGTGATGATGTGGAAGCAAGAGCGGCAGTCAAAGCTGCTTATGAATACAATGGACCGGTATACTTACGTTTCGGACGCCTGGCAGTGCCGGTGATCAACGATACACCGGGTTATCGGTTTGAGATCGGCAAGGGCGTGCAGCTGCGCGATGGAAAAGACTGTACGATTATTGCTACCGGTCTCTGCGTGAGCGAGGCACTGACCGCGGCTGAAAAACTGGCGGAACAGGGAATTGATGCGCAGTTGATCAACATCCATACGATTAAGCCGTTGGATGAGGAACTTGTGATCGCGGCAGCAAAGAAGACCGGACGCATTTTTACGGTAGAGGAGCATTCTGTGATCGGAGGACTCGGCGCAGCCGTATGCGAGTGTCTGAGCGAGCACTATCCTGCAAAAGTGACACGGATCGGAGTGAAGGACGTATTTGGCGAGTCAGGTCCTGCAAAGGAGCTGCTTCATAAATATGAATTGGACGCAGAGGGAATTACAAAACGTATTCTTTCTGAGATGAAATAAATTGGGGAAAAATTTTCAGTAAAAAGGAGAAGGTTTATGAGTAAGGTATTGTTTGGACAGGCAAAAACAGGCGAAGACGTGACAAAATATACGCTTCGCAATGCAAACGGAATGGAAGTGGATCTGATCGATCTGGGAGCAACCATTGTTGCGATCCGTGTTGCCGGCAAAGACGGCAGAGTACGCGATGTGGTGCTGGGCTATGACAAGGTATCGGATTATGAGCGCGGGCAGGGTTATCTGGGCGCAATTGTGGGACGGAATGCAAACCGCATCGAACATTCACAGGTCGTCATTGACGGGGTCGTATATCCTCTGCAGGATAATGACCGCGGAAATAATCTTCACAGCGGAGACAATGGTGTCAGCTTTCGGGTATGGTCTGTAAAGGAAGCAGACGATAAACACATTGTTTTTACCATCGTCAACGAGGAAATGCCAAACGATTTCCCGGGAACGGTACAGATGCAGGTTGTATACAGCTTATCGGATGAAAATGAGCTGACCATCGCATATCATGCTACGGCAGATAAGAAAACCGTGATCAATATGACAAACCATGCATATTTCAACCTGAACGGACAGGATTCCGGTGTCGCGGAGGATCAGAAGCTTCAGATCTTCGCATCCCACTATATTCCGGTCAAAGATGAGAAATGTATTCCGACCGGAGAAATCGCCGAAGTTGCGAATACTCCGCTTGATTTTCGTCAGATGACGGTGATCGGTGATCGTATCCGGGATGATTATGATCAGTTGAAATATGTGGGCGGTTACGATCACTGCTATATTGCGGATAAAGAGGACAATGCATATGGATTGGTTGCGGTTGCCCAGTCTGATGTATCGGGCATTCGCATGGAAGTGTATACGGATGCATTGGGCATTCAGTTCTATGCGGGAAACTTTATCGGAGAACAGTCTGGAAAAGACGGTGCGATCTACAATGATCGCCATGGCTATGCGCTTGAGACCGGCTATGCACCGAATTCTGCCAATGAGACAAACTTTAAGCAGCCGATCTTTGCACCGGGCGAGGTCTATGAGACAAAGACAACTTATCAGTTTTCGGTGATGTAAATCCAGTAATAGATGTATCAGAGTAATTCCCCTGCCTTTTGGGCGGGGGAAAATATTTCTATCGAATAAAAAGGAGGCAGGCGATGATGAAAAATTGTTTGATCGCCCAGTCAGGTGGGCCGACCGTAGCGATCAATGCAAGTCTTTCGGGAGTGATCCGGGGAGCAATGGCAAGCGATCAGATCGACCGGATCTATGGTGGCAGGAACGGAATTCAGGGAATTTTAGAGGAGCGTCTCTTGCTCCTAAATCCGATTTTTGAAAATCATGAGGAAAATCTTGTAAAATTAGAGCATACGCCGGCGATGTATCTCGGCTCCTGCCGTTACAAGATGAAGGACTACAAAGAGGACAGCACCGATTATGACAAACTCTGTGCCCTGTTTGAAAAATATGAGATCGGATTTTTTTTCTACATCGGAGGAAATGATTCGATGGACACGGTTGCAAAGCTGTCTGTGTATACAAGAGAACAGGGATTGGATGTCAAGGTCATCGGGATTCCGAAGACCATTGACAATGATCTGACAATGATCGATCATACGCCGGGATTTGGCTCAGCAGCGAAATTTATCTCTACTGCGATGCTTGAGATGGCACATGATACGTATATTTATAATATTGACACGGTATTGATTGTGGAGATCATGGGACGCAACGCAGGCTGGCTGACCGCAGCGGCATCCCTTGCGAGAAATGAATACAGCGAAGCACCGCATCTGATCTATCTGCCGGAGGTGGCGTTTGACAAGGAGGCATTTGTTGCAAAGCTGCGTGAACTGTTAAAGAAAAAGCATCATATATTGGTTGCCGTATCGGAGGGAATCAAAGATGCAGATGGCAATTATCTGTCAGCACAGGGCGGAAAGGTAGATCAGTTCGGGCATGTCATGCTCAGTGGAACCGGCGAAGTGTTAAAGGGCATCGTGCAGGAAGAGATCGGCTGCAAGGTGCGTAGCGTCGAGCTGAATGTATTGCAGAGAGCCGCAGCCCATATGGCGAGTGCTGCGGATATCGCGGAAAGCATCCGGCTTGGAGAAAATGGTGTGCGCCTCGCAAACGAGGGACGCACCGGCGTCATGTCCACACTGATCCGTGTCAGTGACGAGCCGTATGAGGTTCGCTATGATGAGGGAGATATCGCACAGATCGCAAATCAGGAGAAAAAGATTCCGCGGGAATGGATCACGCAGGATGGATCGGACGTCACAGAAGAGATGGAGCGTTATCTTCGCCCACTCATTCAGGGAGAGCATCTGGCAAGCTATGAAAACGGTATGCCGCAGTTTCTGTTTGCGCCGGAAGAGTGAAAATAGGTGTCCACTACTGTGATAATATATAATCCCATGATATATGATTACTCATATGTGCTTTTTCTTGCCAAACGTTTCTAATCGCGCCAGCGCTGTGACCAAACTGTGACTTACACTCACACTTTGCTCACAGAGGCGTCGCTCATAAGCAGAAACGCTTGCAAGATCGCACAACTTCGTAATCATACATCATGGGATTT
>JALEJB010000181.1 GCA_022768825.1 Lachnospiraceae bacterium | reverse complement strand
CTTTATAAACTGCACCCTCTTTTGACTGTTCAGTACAAGATACAATGACTGTCATACACTTTTGGCTCTGTTTTACGAGGTAAATATTTAAAGAAAAGCCTGAAAAATCAATGATTTAGGGCTTGACATTATAGGAAGGAGAATAATCCATTACCCTCAAAAGAGGATAATTGGATTATACGTGTTCTATGAAAAGAGTTATTTCTGTGTTTCTTTGTGTTTGTATGCTGATTAGCGGTGCTGGTTGCATCAATACGTGCAATGTCTATGCTTCGCAAAAGAGTGATCAGACATACTGTATGGATTATGAGAGAGCTTTTTGGAAAGGCTATCTGTCTTCCGCGTATAAAAAGCAAAAGAAAACGAAACAGATTACGTTTGAAGAATATCGGGGGATGCTTAGAACAGTCATCAGAAAGCAGCAGGGTGACATCAAAACATTTGATCAAAAGGTGAAAAAGACAGATCGAAAGTTGACAAGAGGCGAAGCGATTATTATGTCATGGTATGCAGCGCAGGCATTACATGTGACCCTTGAGAGCTATGATGCAAATGAGGTGTTCGCAAAA
This sequence comes from Lachnospiraceae bacterium, assembly GCA_022768825.1. Lineage (GTDB taxonomy): Bacteria > Bacillota > Clostridia > Lachnospirales > Lachnospiraceae > W0P33-017. The sequence goes on along the minus strand of JALEJB010000181.1, from coordinate 5,569 downwards.
GATTCTTTCTGGGATTCTGTCAGTGCGAATGTGCTGAAAAAAGAATTTCCGACTCTTTTAAAGAAAAAAAGTGTAAAGGATGATAGGGGAAATGTATGGAACGATGAGTTTACAGCTGCATATTTGTGGAATGTATGGTCGGCTTCTCCTTACTCCGGAATTCCGGTCGTTGATTATGACACAAAAAAAGATATGCAGACCATGAAACCTTTTTTGATGGAGGATGCGATCTGTGCAGTCACGAGAATTTGCGATGGAATCCACTGGAATAAGAAAAAATATGTAAAAATCAGTGATAAGAAAGCCATTACTCCAACAATCAATTTAAAGAAAAAGGGGAAAGTCAAGGATATTGAGCATCTTCCAAGACTGACAGGTTTTGTGTTCAATGCATTTAAAAGTGAGGCGGAAATTTGTCACAAACCGGAGGACGTTGCCAATGTTGCCAATTGGGGATTTACCTCAGCTCGTGTGATGGTCAATTATCATATGCTGTTTAATCAGACTGTTGATCAGGTGGATCTATACCAGCTTGAAAAATTGGATGAATTGGTTGCGGCGGCAGAGCACTATAAGATTCATTTAAATATTCTGATGTATCAGCTCCCAGGCAGGGAATCCTGGACAGATAAAGTTTTTAATAGTGGTGGTGATTTTGATCTGTTTATTAACAAAGAAAAGCAAAAGAAGGTATGCGACATCTGGGAGCTGCTTGCAAAGCGATACAAGGATGTACCGGGCGATTATCTTTCTTTTACACCATTCTGGGAGGCGACGAATAAGAATTTGTCAACCGGTGCAAAGTATAAGGACTATACAAGTGAAGATGTGGCAAATACCCTGGATCAGATTATTTCAGTCATGAGAAAAGCGGACAAGGACTGCTATATCCTGTATGAACTGTCGCAAGCGAATGATTTGGAAACGTTATTGCCTGAAAGTAAGGATGGGTATAAAAAAATCAGCCAAAAGCATAAAAATACGATGATTTCCTATAATTATTGTGAGATGCCATTTGTATATCACAATATGACTGCGACGCAGGGACATAATGTTGACAATAACAATCATAGTATGTTTTTGCCGGATTATCCGAATCTGATCTATGCGGCGAAGAATTATTTTGCAGACGACAGCACAACGACGATGGATGGATTTCTGCCGAAAGGTACGAAGATTACGATATACTTAGCTCATGCAGATGGTACATTTGCGATAAAAGCGGATGGCAAATCCTTGTATCAGGAAAGATTTTATGATCAGACGTACGAGACATCTTATCTTTTGTCCACTTATTATCCATATTCCACAAGTGATAAAAAAATTACAGTAGAGCTGGAACAAGATGTATCAAAACTTTCCTTTGAATGTTCCGAAGGCTGGGTTTCATGGAGCGGTATGGATGTCACCTTGCCAAAGAAATATGCCAAAGAGAAATGGTATTCGATTTCAAGTTACGACAGATATCTGCAGGGGGTACTGGATGAATGGGGCTATCAATTTGAAAAGCGAAGCACATCCAATATTATGATTTGTCCAAATTCAAATGAATGCGGAAATCACCTGACGATACATAAAGATCTGACCTATACCTCAGAAAAACTACGGTATGATGTATCGGCTAAATATGCAAAGGAGTGGGGAAAAGCGGTTAGCGGCTTATCAAAGAATTGTGTCATTCGATTTGAAAATGCGACTTTTTCGAATGGTACAAAGAGGGCGGCGATTAACAAATATTATGAAACATTGCTTAGCATGTACGATAAATACGGATTTAATTGGTACTCTAATGATTACGAGATTATTTTGGAAGACGCATATTTTAAGATGCCGGATGCAAAACTTGTGAAATATGGAAAATATGAACATTTTAATATGGAGTTGTTAAAGCTTCTGCAAAAACATAGATGAGAAGAAAACATTCGTCTGATTTCAGCAAGACTGGCAACAAAAAGGAGCAACTATGGCACTGAAATGTACAAATAAATATGATGATATTATCGGGATGGAACATCACAGCTCCAAAAAACATCCGCATCTGTCCATGGAGCAACGGGCGGCGCAGTTTTCTCCTTTTGCAGCATTGACTGGACATGAGGAAGCGGTGAAAGAGACTGCAAGACATACCGATGAAAAACTGGAACTGGATGAATCCGCCAAGGCTGAGATCGATCAGGTGTTGCAGTATCTCTTGAGCCAGCTGGACAGTCGTCCCGGAGTACAGTTGACGTATTTTCAGAAGGATGAGAGAAAGGAAGGCGGCACATATATTTCTCTCACAGACAGGGTGACGGCGATTGACACGAAAAGGCAGTCGTTGCGGCTTTTGTCCGGAGAAGAAATTTTGTGGGACGATCTGTATCAGATCAAACCACAGGAAGAGTGTCTGGAATAAAAATGGCTGATCATAACATGTATATCGCAATTGATCTAAAATCATTTTATGCCTCTGTGGAATGCAGGGAACGAGGGCTTGACCCGCTGGATGCCAATCTCGTGGTTGCGGATGAATCTCGGACAGAAAAGACTATCTGCCTGGCGGTGTCCCCTTCTTTGAAAAAATGGCACATTCCGGGAAGAGCCAGACTGTTTGAGGTGGTACAAAAAGTCGAAGAAGTCAACCGCATGAGACGTAGTCACATCGACGGAAAGCCTTTCGCGGGGAAATCCATTTTAGACAGTGAGTTACAGGAGAACGAGGAACTGGAACTGTCCTATATAGCGGCACCGCCCCGGATGGCACTGTATATGGAATACAGCGCAAAGATCTATGAGATCTACCTTCGGTTTATTGCACCGGAGGATATCCATGTCTATTCCGTAGACGAGGTCTTGATGGATGTGACACATTACCTGAATACCTATGGAATGAGTGCGCGGGAGCTGGCAAAAAAGATGATTCGGACGGTATTAAAGGAGACCGGAATCACTGCAACAGCAGGAATCGGAACCAATCTGTATCTGTGTAAAGTTGCGATGGATATCGTGGCAAAGCATGTAGATGCTGATCAGGACGGTGTGCGTATTGCGCAGTTGGACGAGATGAGTTATCGCAGGCTGCTGTGGGATCACAAGCCAATTACAGATTTCTGGCGGGTCGGCAGAGGCTACGCCAGAAAACTGGCAGAACATGGCATCTATACCATGGGAGATGTGGCGCGCTGTTCGCTCGGTGCAGAAGGCGACTATTACAACGAAGATTTGTTGTATAAGTTATTTGGTGTGAATGCCGAATTTCTGATCGATCATGCGTGGGGTTATGAACCGGTAGGGATCGCAGATGTCAAAGCCTACCGACCGGAAAGCAACAGTATCAGCTCCGGACAGGTTCTGCAGCATCCTTACGAATTTGACAAAGGTCGTCTGATCGTGCAGGAGATGACCGATTTGTTGGTACTTGATCTGGTGGACAAAAAGCTGGTAACCAATCAGATGGTACTGACCATCGGCTATGATATTGAGAATCTGACGAATCCAGAGATCAAGAAACATTATCATGGAGAAGTGACCATAGACGGATATGGTCGCCGTGTGCCGAAGCACGCCCACGGCACAGTCAATCTTTCGGGCTATACGAGTTCGACAAAAGAAATTACCGAGGCAATGTTAGCCCTGTATGACCGGATCGCGAATCCGCTGTTACTGATCCGGCGGGTGACGGTGGTGGCAGCCGGATTGCAGTCGGAGAAGGACGTAAATCAGACAACCGCTTATGAGCAGCTGGATCTGTTCACCGATTATGCCGCAAGAGAACAGGAGGAGGCACTTCAGAAGCAGGAACGTGAGCGGGAACGGGCCTTGCAGGAAGCGATGCTTTCCGTGAAAAAGAGATATGGAAAAAATGCGATGCTCAAGGGAATGAACCTGCAGGAAGGTGCCACGGCCAAGGAGCGCAATGCGCAGATTGGGGGACATAAGGCGTAAATTTCGAAGTAAAATAAGACTCACGCTAGGGAAAGTTTGGTGATGTTACGACTTAAGAATACCTATAGGGATTGTTTTCGTGCTGAGATAAAATATTAATATTGTGCAAGATGAAGTGAAAAAGAAATTTAGATAATAAAAAAGCAGGGCTGTCTTCTGATACGTTTTGCGACGAGGGCTGCGCGGGATGCACGCAGCGCATGGAAACATCTCGGGCGAAGCCGAGCGTAGCGTAAGCGCAGACTCGGTTCGCGTTCGCGCAATTCCGAGGTAAGCAAATAGTATCAGAAGGCAGCCCTGCTGTTTATTTACCTCCAGATTTAATTTTCAAGAGCCCGAACACGCTCCAAGAAGAACATATCCAGCGGCACCTCTAACTTCACACCGAGATCCCGCAATGCCAGGTCCAGTGCCCGCATCGTCTCAACCATATCCGGAAGATTTGCGTTACTTCCCATATGTCCGATTCGGATCACTTTTCCCGCAAAATCATCAAAAGAACCGGCCAGCATGATGCCTCGCTGCTTCATGCCATCAAGAATCTGATCGGCAGTAATGCCGTCCGGAATATCAAACACCGTAACCGTATTGGAAAAACCGGACTTGAGGTGCAGCTTGATGCCGGCAGCAGTCAGCGTCTGTCTGGTCGCCTCGGCGATCACGCGATGACGCTCATACAGATGGTCATCGGCTGCAATCTGATCAAACGCTGCCCGCAGACCGTAGATATCACTGATCGGCATCGTATACGGAAACCACTTCTTCTCATAATAATCCTTGAAGGTATTCAGATTCGCATAAAAAGAAGCAACCGGAGTCGAACGATTCCACATCGCCTGCTTCGCATCCGTGCTCAGCACCACAAAGGTAAGTCCCGGAGGTGCCGAAACCGCTTTCTGTGAGCCACCGCAAAGTACATCAATCCGGAAATCATCTACGCAAACCGGTTCGCCAAAGGTCGCGGAAACCGAATCCACAACCGTCAGGATGCCGTACTGTTTCAAAAGCGGGCAGATCTTGCTGATATCATTCAACATACCGCTCGGTGTGTCGCAGTGAACCAGTGTCGCGTATTTGAAATCGTGATTGTTTTCCAGATATGCGGCAAGTGCATCCACATCCATGGTTTCCTCGTAGCTTGCTTCATAAATCGTTGGAACACCGCCATACATACTTACGAAGTCAGCAAAACCACGGCCGTAAAGACCATTGTCTAATACCAGAACGTTGTCTCCCGGTTCCGTCAAAGTGGCACAGGCAGCTTCCAGACCAAGAATGCCCTCGCCACCCAGAATCAAAGTCTCGTTTTTGGTTTTCAGAAGCGAACTGATCAATTCACAGGTTTCTTTATAAAATTCAACAAAATCGGTATCCAGATCAGGATTTGTGCAGGCGAGGCTTCTTGCCATACGAACGGCCTCGCTCACCTGAGTTGGTCCCGGAGTCATAATTTTATACATGTTCCATCTCCTTAATAAATATAAATGATTAAGCATGTGCAATCGTGCGGAAAGCAATGGCGCGAAGCTGACCGATTACGACTAACACGATGACAGCAGCCACGCAGATCTGAACGATATTTCCCGGAATGGATGCAGCCGGTGCAACCCAGTTTCCGTAGATGATCCCTTCCGCAATATAATAG
>JALEJB010000163.1 GCA_022768825.1 Lachnospiraceae bacterium | reverse complement strand
GGCAGGTGTGGATGAGGTAATTGCCGGTGTACTTCCTGACGGAAAGGAAAGCGTGATCCGGAAGCTGCAGCAAAAAGGAAAGGTGATTATGGTCGGTGACGGCATCAATGACGCCCCGGCACTGACGAGTGCCGATATCGGTATTGCGATCGGTGCGGGCGCAGATGTAGCGATCGATGCGGCAGATGTGGTGCTGATGAAAAGCTGCCTGTCTGATGTTCCTGCGGCGATCCGTTTAAGCCGGGCAACACTGCACAACATTCACGAAAATCTGTTCTGGGCATTTATCTATAACATTGTCGGCATTCCTTTGGCGGCAGGTGTATTTATCGGCGTGCTCGGCTGGCAGCTGAATCCGATGTTCGCAGCGGCAGCAATGAGCTTGTCCAGCTTTAGTGTAGTCACCAATGCACTGCGTTTGAATTTCTTTCGGATGTATGATCCAGGGCGGGATCATAAAATCAAAAATAAATTAAAGATCACAATCGAAAAGGAGACAAAAACCATGGAAAAAACACTGAAAATCGAAGGTATGATGTGTGGACATTGTGAGATGCACACAAAAAAAGCACTGGAAGCAATTGATGGTGTGACAAAGGCAGACGTTAGCCACAAAACCGGAACTGCGATTGTAACACTGGAGAAAGATATTTCGGATGATATCTTAAAGCAGGCTGTTGCCGATCAGGGATATCAGGTAACAGATATTATATGAATAAAGTGCATTGGAATTCGATCAAAGCAGATGGAGAAGTTCCGGATGATTTATTGAAGGACTTATTGGATCAATCGTATCAGCTTGTGCTGGGAGGATTTAGTAAAAAGAAACAGAGGGAACTATTGGAGCAGACTGAAACAGTAAAATGACCAAAGCGAAATTTTACGATGATGTGGAAGCAAATGAGGAGGTTTTTATGGGGTCCGATTGTACGGTGAAAGTAGATGAGGGTTTTATCAATATACGTGTTGGGGCAATCATTATGAAGGGAAATCAGTTTTTGATGGTTGGCAATGACAAAGATCATTTTTTGTATTCTGTGGGTGGTAGAATCAAGTTTGGTGAAACCGCAGAGGAAGCGGTCATCAGAGAAGTATATGAAGAAACCGGTGTGCTGATGGATGTAGATCGACTTGGTTTTATTCATGAGAATTTCTTCTATAGTGATGATGAGAAGAAAAAGGACAAGTTCATCTATGAGATTTCATTTTTCTTTTATATGAAAGTTCCGGCGAACTTTGAGCCTTCCTGTGATAGTTTTACAGAGGATCACAAAAAAGAAAAATTAATATGGGTAACAGCGGAAAGTGATATCGTTTATTATCCTGAATTTTTCCGAACGGAGCTGCAGCATCCCAAGCAGGGAGTGAAACATATTGTGACGGATGAAAGAAAATGAAGGTGGATCATGTTAGTAGAAGCTATCAAAAAGTATTGCGTCAGCAAACATCAGGCATACGAAGATCATCCATTCGGGGATGTTCCAATCTGTTACAAATTGAACGGAAAAGTATTTGCGCAGATATATCCATATCCGGATGATTATAAGATTACGCTGAAATGTACAGCAGATGCGGGGCAGTTTTATCGCATGGTATATCCGGGAAAAGTGGTCAGAGGCTATCACTGTCCACCTGTGCAGCAGCCCTATTGGAACACAGTATATTTGGATGATTTTCCGGACGAAGAGTTGTTGAATATGATTGATCAGGCATATGAAACGGTGTTCCACAGTTTCAGTAAAAAGGTGCAGAAGCAGATTTTGGAAGAGATGATTTGATTCGGCACTTACGGAATAGTAATGATGACATTTATGACAGTTCTTGTTTTTGGGACTATTTTTGAATCTGGAATAGTTGTATAATAAATATAGATTTGTATTACGAGTCCGTTTTTTTGGACAATTAAAGGTGTAAGATATTTAAAAATAGAATCACAAGGTAGATAATTATGTGTAAGATTGATTATTTTAATATATTGGATTTATTTTGCGGAGCAGGTGGATTTTCATATGGGATGCATAAGAATCCTCATTTTCACACCGTTGTGGCGGTAGATTTTAATGAGAAAGCAGCGGACACATTTAAACGTAATATGCCGGAAGCAGAAGTCATAACTGGAGATATTACGGAAGCAGATATAAAGAGTAGTATCATTAAGGAATCGAAGGCTCGCAAAGTTAATATGATTATTGGTGGACCGCCATGTCAGGGTTTTTCGATGAAAGGAAAAAAACTTGGATTGGATGATCCGAGAAACTATCTTTTTATGGAATATCTTCACTTGGTAGAAGAACTTCGACCGGAAGTGTTTGTTATCGAGAACGTAAAAAGTCTGTTGAACACAGCTGGTGGATGGTTCAGAGATGAGATTTTAAAATATATAGAAAAATTGGGGTATAAAGTCCAATATGGTGTTCTTAATGCAAAGAGATTTGGCGTCCCACAGGCAAGAGAAAGAGCAATATTTATTGGTTCTAAGAATATAGATATTCCATTGCCGGAGGGAAAAGATGCTGTAGTTACAGTAAGGGATGCTATTTCTGATCTCGCATATTTACAATCAGCAGAAGGGGCTTTTGAACAGGATTATGTGACAGAATCGATGTCTGATTATCAAAGCCTCATGAGAAAAGATAGTAACTATTTATACAATCACAAAGCTTCGGCACATTCAGAAAAGGCGTTGGAGAAATTATCAATGATTCCGCCTGAAAAGGGAAAAGAATGTTTGCCGGAAAAATTGTGGGGTAAACAGAAGTTTCATACTACATGGGGAAGATTGGTATGGGATGATGTGTCACCAACGATCGATACCAGATTTGATACACCATCTAACGGGACGAATTCTCATCCGGAGTTAAATAGAGCGATCACTCCAAGAGAAGCGGCGAGACTGCAAAGCTTTGATGATAAATTCATTTTTTATGGAAGTAAGTTCTATATAAGAAGTCAGATAGGAAATGCGGTTCCGCCTTTATTGGCAGCAGCAATTGCAGATCAGATATGGGAGATGTATAGAAATGAGCAAAGCTAATACATTCGAAGAAAAAAGTATCAAATATGAAAAGTCATTAGATGAAGATTATAAGAAAAATAATGGGATTTTTTATACAGATATAGAGCTGGCAAATAGTATCGTTGACTATCTAAAGATTCCGCAAGAAGCAAGTATAATTGATCCATGCTGTGGGACAGGAAGCTTTATACATTCATTACGGCTGAAAGAATACGACAATGTGTTTGGATGCGATTTTGATCTAAAGACAGTAAAAAAATGCAGGGTATTGACCGGTTCAGCGAATATTAAAAAAATAGATACAATTGGACTTGATGGAGATACAGTATTGAAGAAGATGCAACATGAGAGATTTGATTATGTGATCGGCAATCCACCATATGCTCCATTGGGAAAAGATGTGAGCATTCATGCGTCATCTGATTTTGTATCAAGTGTTAAAAACTCAGGATCTAATCTGTTTGTGGCAGCAATTTATCGAGCTTTTGAACTGGCAAAAAATGATGGAATTATTTCATTTATTATACCTAAGAATCTTCTGCACATATCGTCATATAAGAACATCAGAGAAGTTTTACTTAAGAAGAAGAAAATAATTTCTATTATTGAACTTGGTATTCATTTTAAAACTGTTCGTGGAGAACAGGTTGTTTTAACTCTAAAAAATGAATATGAGGAAAATAATAAGATAAAGTATTATACATATGAGCATGGAAATATAACTTTTATGTCCGAGGTCTCACAGGATTATTATGATGATGAAATTATTGTGTTTACGGATAATGAGGAAGTCCCGATTTATGATAAATTAAAGGGGTCATATGAGCAACTTGGTGCTGTGTGCGCAGATACGATTAAACGTGGGCGAGACAGCTCCGAGAACGCTGTAAGAGGAAAACAAATAAGAAAATTTGGTTTTAAAGATATGGAAGTTCCAAGTGACGGAAACCAGATTTTTATTCAGAATATTTTTAGTGCAGAAGCAGGTATTACAGCAAGCTTTGGAGGAAACCTAAAACCCTCTGAAACAGTGACAATCGTTAAACTGGAAAATACGAAAATGTGCAAATATGTGTTGGGTTTATTGCATTCGAGAGTATGCAATTATTTTTTAATACGATTTGGGTTTAATAATTCCAGATTAACGATACATACCGATGCAAAATATTTGAATGGCATCCCAATTGTTATTGACGATGATGCATTTGAAAAGGTTGTTAATATTGTCAACAAAATGGAAACGGTTGCGTATATGGATGAAGAGTGGTACCAACTAAACGAACAGCTGAATGATATTGTATATAACATATACGAGTTAACTGCTGATGATAAGAATTATATTGAAAAAGAGATGCGAAAAATTAGTGCAAGCAAGTGGTACGGACAAAAAGATCGGTCGGCATAGTTACGGATTACTTGTGTTTGGAGTGGGTGGTGATACTTATGAATAATGAAATGGCATATTTACTCGGAATGATAACCGGAAATGGAGAGATTCAGCGTGGAGTGAATGAAACAACAATAGTAATAGAGATTCCTCATAAAAAATTAGAAACGGAATTTCAGAGGGATGTTGGAATTTATGTAAAAGCCAGTATAACTGATATTAGGCAGGTGCTGGAACCTTTGCTTGGCACATCTCTTATGTTTAGTCAAAGTACAAATGTTTCGTATATTTCATTCAGCAAGAAAAACGAGGATTATTTGATGCGAGAAATTATGCGATATATAGGAAGAGGAACTTCGCATGAGAATATTAGAATATCGCCAGAAATTTTTTCTTTTACAGAGGATGAAAGACGACAATTTATAAAAGGCTTTGCCGATGTAACAGGATACATAAGAAAATCAAATTATTTCTTTGACAAGGAAATGCATAGAGTGTATTTTGAGATACCTCAGAATTGGGAACTTGTGACAGATTTCTGCAATCTTTTGAAGAGTGTGGATATACCTGTCCAAAATATTGACTGGGCACATCCTAATATGAGAGATGGCAATTTGAAAAAGTATAATGAGGGGAAGATGGACTTTTGGAAAAAAGAGCATCAAGTTAAGGTATGGGCAAATGAATATGAACCAATAGGATTTGCTGTGATACATAAGAATGAAGCATTGGAAACATTCGCTGATGAGCAAAAAACGTTTATTGCACAACAGAATAAAAATGTTCCAGATGTTACGCACAGATATTATTGGGAACTTGTAGGAAAAAAGAAAACGAAGCCGTATCACCCGGGTGAAAATGATGAGTTTATTCCAGAACAAATTAGAGGAAATCATTATGATTCATGGAAGGAAATCGCACAAGACTTGGGCTATAGTGAGGACAGTGAATGTTAGAAGAAGAATTATATGAGCCTATGAGACTTTGGCTTGAACAGTACTTAATAGATAATTACAAAGGGCATGAAATAATTGCAACGGATTGTCATAGTGAAAGATTAGATCGCGTACTTGCAAAGTACGGAATTGTGAATGAACAGGCAAATGGGGTAGATATTCAGATTGATGTCCTCGGAATTGCAAGGAAGGCTGGCAAAGCGAAGCTGGTATTCATTGAAGCAAAGAAAACAAAATTGACACTCAGAGATTTAGGACAACTTTGGGCATACTGCAAATTGATTGATCCGGAAGAGGCATTCTTACTCACCGCAGCAGATTTGGGAAGCTTGAGGAAGCTGATATCTGGATTTAAAAGAGAAGATTTACTGGATTTTGGCGATGGCAAAAAGATAAAGAAAATGAAAGTTGGCAAATGGGATGTCTCTAAAGATAGACCGGATTTGAGTTCGTTTTTGCCAAAGATTTAAAAATTTTGAAGGAGATTATTGTATGACTGTTGCAGAAAAATTAGATGATTACATTAGGATGACAGGACAGGATGTTTTTATTGAAGTGGAAGGCAAACCAGATAAAATAGATGCATTTATAAACCAATATAATTTTAAATATTCTCCCGCAATTAGTAGATTTGTTGATGGTATTATTACATTGCAACCAGATGCGAATAAATGGGGATTAGAATTGAGGTTGTATTTGAATGATAAAGACGGATTGCCAAAGGGGTTGTCTATTACACACAATGATGCGTATCGAGGCAATTATTCTTATCGCATAAACGATATTGGAGTTATAAGAGAACTATTTGATTTAGGATATAGGATTGGATTGAATTGAGTTTTTTATGAGAGAATTAAAAGAAGAGATAGTCACACACAAATCACGAGCTTAGGAGATGAAAAATCGGTTTTATGAATCATATTTATCATGATATTTTCAGGGCCATTCATGAGGGGAAATGGCTTAATATTGAATACCGGAACAGGAGCAACCAGGTGACAAAGTACTGGATCGGCATCCGTGATTTAGATATGTCGAATCGTACTTTGACCGTGGATGGGCTTCATTTGGGCAAATATACTACGGATTCCTATGATTTTATTTATATCGATTCAATTTTATCCTCTCAGGTAGTGGAAGGATCTTATTGCCCTGTGAATCAGTGTTTGGTACAGGATATTTATCTCAACCCACATAAATATGTGACGTTATTTGATCATACAGCCAACTTGAAAATTCTGAGTTATCTGGAAATGTGTAACCGCATGGATACGATTCCTTATTATTCAGATTTTGAGTTGGTTCATTTTTTAGATCGGGAAAGTTTTTCAGGGGAAGCATATCAGCTCAGTCAGGAACAGTTTCAGACGATAGTAAAAAATTTTCAACATAAAATGGAGAAGAGGCCTCGGACAGACGGGAAGTTGATTATGCAGCAGCTGGCTATGAATGTGCTCAGTATCCATACGAATAAAGGGCTGTATGTGCTTGCTTATAGAAAACTGCAACTGGATGTGAAAAGACGGGTACTATGTCCGGAAGAGGAAATCAGTATCTGCACGGAATATATCATGGGCGAAACGAAGGAAAATATTCGTAAATATTTGGATGCAGATGAATACGAGATGCTAAAGGATTTTGAGAGAAATCAGGAAAAAATCAAGGATTGCGTGGCAAAGCATACCAGGCAGGTTATGGGTGTAGATGATATGCCATATGTGATTGGTCTGGGGATGGATGTAGTTTTGGATTTACATAAGGAATATCAGGCCATTATCGATCAATACCAGGAGAAGAAAATCAGCGTTCCCATCAAGGCTTTTTTTGGTGATTTGGTCAAACATCCAGAGAGGAGAAAAGAGTATCCGATTACATTGATTAATTCCAATATCAATCTGGATCAATTGCTGGCTATACATAATGGAATGAAGTATCCGGTGGCGTACATTCAGGGACCGCCCGGTACAGGAAAAACCAATACTATTATTAATACAATTGTGACAGCTTTTTTTAGCGAGAGGACGGTTTTATTTACTTCTTACAATAATCATCCCATCAACAGTGTGTTTGAAAAGCTGATTGGAATGGAATATCACGGTAGAAGGATTCCTTTTCCTATATTGCGACTCGGAAATGTGGAGAAGATGAAGGAGGCTCTTGAGTATATAAGAGAAGTATATGAACAGGTAAAAAACATTACTGTGTTTGAGTCAACATTGGACAGGAAGAAAGATAATCGCATCGAGAGGGCGAAGCAGCTTTCAAATCTTTTGAAAAAGTATGAAGAAGTATTGGATTTGCAGGAGCGAAGCGAGACATTAAAAAGAATGATGGAGTATCAGCGTAGAATACAGGCTTCCATGGAAATGTTACCGTTTCAGGTGGACTTACAAGGCAGGCAGTTAAGTATGGTACAGGAAAAAATCCAGAGTATCGGCGAGATTACAGATAAAGAGGCGTTGGCATTGTTGGATTCTGATTTTGAACAGCTTTATCAATATCTATATTATACTTCTGCAAGGTATATCAAAAAGCTTGGGGACAGCAGAAATAAAGAGTTGTATCGTATTGTTTTTGAAGAGGGGGTGGAAACCCGAATTGCCAGTTTCGCAAAATATTTGAGCAGTACTGCCAATATTAAAAAAATGCAGAAGATTTTTCCAATTATTGTTACTACCTGCATTTCTGCCCACAAACTGGGCAATCCTGAGCCCATGTTTGATATGGTAATTATTGATGAGGCTAGTCAATGTAACACTGCAGTGTCTCTGGTGCCTATTATCCGGGGAGAGAATCTGATGCTGGTGGGAGATCCGCAGCAACTGAACCCTGTTATTTTGTTGGATGAAGTTGTGAATCAGAAGCTTAGGAAGAAATATAACGTGGCAGATGAATATGATTATCGAAAAAATTCTATTTATAAGACATTTCTTTCTTGCGATGCGGTAAGTGATGAGGTGCTTTTGCATAATCACTATCGTTGCAATAAAAAGATCATAGATTTTAACAACAGAAAATATTATAACTCCAAATTGAATATTTGTTCCGGTAGCAAAGAAACGGAACCCTTGGTATACATGGATGTGAGGAATAACCATATCGATGTAAAAAACACAGCGCCAGAGGAAGTAAATGCAATTGTAGAGTATGCCCAAGTGAATAAGGAAAAAAATATCGGAGTCATAACACCTTTTGTGAATCAGAAAAAACTCATTGAGGAAGTGTTACAGAGGGAAAAACTGCATAATGTCGTTTGCGGCACAGTACACGCATTTCAGGGAGATGAAAAGGATGTGGTACTTTTTTCTACGGCACTTACCGACCAGACACAGAACGGAACTTATGAGTGGTTGAAGAATAATAAGGAATTGATTAATGTGGCGACTTCCAGGGCAAGGGACAAGCTGATTGTCTTGGCGGATTCAAAAAATTTATTGAGATTACATCAAAGAGATGGGGAGGATGATTTGTTTGAATTAGTGGATTATGTCAAGAAAAACGGACAGGCGCAAGTGACTCAGAAAAAGGCGAATTCCAGAGCATTAGGGGTAAAGCCATTTAGTACAGCAACTGAGGAAGCCTTTCTTGCCAATCTCAACCATGCACTGGAGAATATCTGGCTGTCACAAAATCGCTTTACTGTGCAAAAGGAAGTGGCAATTTCACAGGTGTTTGAAAACAATGTGACATACAATGACTTGTTCTACTCGGGTCGCTTTGATTTTGTGGTGTATGAACGGCAAGGGAAAAAGGAGATTCCGGTGTTGGCAATCGAACTGGATGGAAAAGAGCATTACGAAGACGATGTGGTAAAGAATCGAGATAAAAAGAAAAATGAAATTTGTCGTGCTCACAACTTGCAAATTATTCGAGTAGAAAATTCCTATGCGAGACGTTATAATCATATTAAAGAAATTTTAATGAATTACTTTTCAATCAGACATTAAAAGGTTGCGGAAACTTTGATACAGAAAAGGTAGGAGAAATCAATTGCTTTCAATATATAGTGCGCTTTTTGTGGAGGCGCAGGAAATCATCCGGAGATTTCAATTGAAAAAAGAAACAGATCACCATTTTGAGGTATTCTCTGATGTGGAAAAAGGAATCCGCATTGTGCTTACCGGTGTGGGTGCCATTGCGGCGGCGACGGCTGTAGCGGAGATCTCTACCTGTTATCCGCCAAAGAGTACGGATCTGGTTTGCAACTTTGGCAGTTGTGCGGCGGCGGAAGAACTTCCGGTCGGCAATGTATATCTGTGCAATAAGCTGACGGAAGACATCAGCGGCAGGACCTTTTATCCGGATATCTCTTACCGGCATCCGTTTGATGAGGCGGAATTGATAAGCTGTGCGCAGATTCGGGAAACAGAGCAGATGAAATCAGATGGGATCGCAGGCAGACAAAGGCTGTATGATATGGAAGCTGCTGCCATCTATCAGGCGGCGAATTATTATTACGGACCGCATCAGATGATCTTTCTAAAGGTGGTGTCGGATCATGGATTGGATGCAAAGCAGACAGCACAAATTGTCCATATGCGAGAGGCTATGGCGACGTTGATGAAAAACGTCACGTCCAAGGTATGCCCGTATCTTGAGGGGCTGTGTGAAATCAGCCGTGCGAATGAGGAAGCAGATGGCAAGCAGGCGGATCTGCGTCGTGAGGCAGAGACAGAGGCAGCGAGGCTTGGGGAAGAGCTTCATTGCTCAGCGGTGATGCAGGGAGAACTGAGACAACTCCTGTTTTATTGGAAACTGACAGGTACGGATTACGAGCGCGTGTTGGAAGACTACCGCAGAACCTGTCTGCCGGCGAAAGACAAGCGGGAAGGAAAGAGGATTCTGGATGAACTCAAGGCAAGATTATGAAAACCCATCTTTTACCCATATTTACGTGGAAAAACGGGTGCAGACCCACCCGAGGACAAGGGAGCTTCTGATGCATTTTCCAAATGCGCAGATTGTGATGATCGACCACTACAAGGATGTATTTAACAGGCGCGGGCAGGATGCTGTGGTTCAGCATCGGTCCCAGAGCCTCATTCTGGCGAGAAAGGAAGATCATTTCTTTTATGAGGGAGCACCGGTCTGTCAGGATTTCGGCAACACGAACTTTTATTACTGTTCGACGATGATGAATTGTCTGTTTGACTGCAGTTATTGTTATTTAAAGGGCATGTACCCATCCGGGCATCTGGTGATCTTTGTGAATCTAGAGGATTATTTTGCCGAGCTGGAGTGCATGCTCGCACAGCGGTCTATGTATCTGTGCGTGTCCTATGACGCGGATCTGCTGGCTATGGAGCCGGTTGCGGGCTATGCGAAGCTGTGGTCGGATTTTGCTGCGCTGCATGAGAACCTGAAGCTGGAGATCCGTACAAAAAGCGCAAGAACTGCCATGTGGGACAATCTGATTTGTCTGTCCAATGTGATCTATGCATTTACACTGTCTCCCCAACGGATGATCGATGCCTGTGAGAGTGGCACACCCACCGCCCGGGCAAGGATTTCGTGCGCGCTTGCGGGGCTGGAAAGGGGATTTCCCATTCGGCTGTGTTTTGATCCGATGCTGTACCTGCCCACGTGGCGGGAAGATTACGGAGAACTTCTGTCAGAGCTTGACGCGGCATTTACTGACAGGGGGCTTACGATGCAAAAGCTTACGGATGTCAGTGTGGGAACCTTTCGTATCTCACAGGATTACCTGAAAAAACTGCGGCGTGTCCAGCCGATGGCACCGGCGGTGCAGTTTCCGTATGTGAATATTGGCGGTGTCTACCAGTATCCGCCGAGGCTTTTAACGGAGATGGAAGCGTATCTGATCGGTGAGCTGTCAAAGAGAATCGACAAGGAGAACATTTATCATGAATAAAGCAGCGATTGTGACGGGAGCAAGTTCGGGGATCGGTCTTGCTATCAGTCGGGTATTATGCGAATTAAACTATGATGTCTACGGATTCGGGCGTGATTTTGAACGGGAAGAAAACGCACAATTGATCCAAAGTACAGATGCATTTCATCCGGTGATCGGAGACCTTTTGGATACGCAGACTGTGTGTGAAAGAGTAAAGCAGATCATCGGGGAAGCACGTGTGGAGATATTGGTCAACGCAGCAGGAGTCGGCTACTACGGACTTCATGAACATCTGAGCGTGAAGCAGATCCAGACACTGGTGCGCACCAATCTGGAACTGCCACTGATCCTGACGAACCGGCTACTCCGTGTGCTGAAAGAAAATAACGGTTCTATCATCAATATCTCTTCTGTCACTGCCAAGCAGAGCAGTCCCCACGGCTGTGCTTACGCAGCGACCAAAGCGGGTCTGACCGCCTTTGGAGAGAGTCTTTTTGATGAGGCGCGCAAATACGGTGTGAAGGTGACAACGATTCATCCGGATATGACACAGACCAATCTGTATCGGGATGCGGATTTCACCTGCGCAGAGGAAGAGGAAAGTTTCTTAAAACCCTCCGAGGTAGCAGAGGCTGTCCGATATGTGCTTGAGCAGCGGGACGGACTTGTTGTAGGAGATATCACACTTCGCCCGAGACTGCATCGCATTGCCCGGAAATAGCGATGGATGTCTGAAAAAAGGCAGGTGCATAGGCATCTGCCTTTTTTCATATGATATATAATATGGTATGAAGGTGTTGATCAGGTATGAAAGAGCGTTCCTTTTATGAGAGGGCATGCCGGATTCATCGGGAGCATCCGATCGTTGATGCGCATCTGGATCTGGCAGGAGAGATTTATCATAGATATTGTATGGGAGAGCGGTCCGTGATCCAAAATCATTATCTGCAGCACTGGCGCAAAGCCGGAATCCGGCTGATCGTTTCTTCTGTCTATGTGCAAAATCGGGATCTTCCGTATCATGGACTTGGGGCTTCTTTGAATCAGATTGCGGCGTTGTATGAAGATATCGATACGAGCCAAGAGGAAGTCAGACTGGTTCGAAGCAGTAAAGAGATAAAACAGACGCTTGCTGACGGGAAAATCGGAATCCTGTTGTACATGGAAGGTCTGGATATCATTACGGATGATGTGATGTTGTTACGAAGCTTTTTTGAAATGGGTGTGCGAGGCGCTTCGCTCACCTGGAGCAGAAGAAACCAACTGGGCGAGGGCTGTGCCCCGGCTGACCGGATTGAGGATATCCCGGGGGGATTGACCGCACTTGGAAAAGAAGCGCTGGCATGGTTGGAAAAAAGGGGCATGTTCGTGGATATCAGTCATCTGAATGATGACGGGATCCGGGATGTGATTTCACTAACGAAGAAACCCTTTATCGCTTCCCATTCCAATGTCAGGAGGATTGCAAACAACTACCGAAATCTGACGGATGATACAATACGAACCATTGCGAAGCGTGGAGGGGTGATCGGTATCAATGCCCATCAAAAAATCGTAGGCGCACGACCCGGAAAAGAAGGAAGGGATAAGATCTGCGATCACATCCAATATATCAGGAATCTGGCAGGCACCGACTGTATCGGAATCGGACTGGATCTGTGTGACTCCTACAATCAGGCTGCGCCTCACCAACTGTCGGAGGAG
>JALEJB010000160.1 GCA_022768825.1 Lachnospiraceae bacterium | reverse complement strand
GGTTTCCCGCACAAAAGCAGGACAGGCCGAGTATGATTTTGTATCCGAAGACGGCATCCGTCACCGCGTGTTTGTCATCAGCGATGATGCCGATATTGCAAAGATCAGACAGGCATTTGATACGATCGGAGAGATCTATATCGCGGACGGACACCACAGAGCAGCATCAGCTGTCAAGGTTGGTTTAAAGAGAAGAAAAGAGCATCCGGGATACACCGGTGAGGAAGAATTTAATTACTTTCTTTCTGTACTGTTTCCGGATGAAGAACTTATGATCATGGATTACAATCGTGTAGTCAAGGACTTAAACGGACTTTCCTCTGAAGCATTTTTACAGAAGGTGCAGGAACTGTTTGAGGTAAAAGCAGTGACAAAGGAAGAGCGAAGCCCGAAGAAAAAAGGCGACTTCTCTATGTATCTGGATGGTCAGTGGTATCTGTGCACGATCAAAGAGGCAGATCGAAGTGACGATCCGGTGGAGGGCCTGGATGTATCACTGCTTCAGAATCTGCTGCTTTCTCCGGTACTTGGTATTGGTGATCCGAAGACCGACAAGCGGATTGATTTTGTTGGTGGAATCAGAGGCTTGGATGAGCTGGAAAAAAGATGTGCAATTGATTGCGCGGTGGCTTTTGCGATGTATGCAACCGACATTCAGGAATTATTTGCTGTTGCCGATGCCGGACTTTTGATGCCGCCAAAATCCACATGGTTTGAGCCGAAGCTTCGCAGCGGATTGTTTATTCATGAAATCTAAGAGGACTATTGAATGATAAATATTTATTTGGAAGAACTCTTTCCAAAACTTCTTGATCTGGGATTGTCAGTGATCGGTGCGGTATTGATCTATCTGATTGGCGGAAAAATCGTGAAATTGGTCCGCAAGTTGCTGCACAGATCCATGAACAGACATCATGTGGATGACGGAGTGATACAGTTTCTGGATGCGGTCGTGAAAATGGCAGGATATTTTATTCTGATTCTGCTGATCTTAGGATTGTTTGGCATCACGACCGCATCGGTTGTTGCGGTATTAGGCTCTGCCGGATTGACACTTGGTCTTGCCTTGCAGGGAAGCCTTGCCAATTTTGCCGGTGGGGTGTTGATCCTGATCCTCAAGCCGTTTGTTGTGGGAGATGAGATCATTGAGGACAGTCACAAAAACAGAGGATTTGTAGAAGAGATCTCTGTTTTCTATACGACGATACGAAATGACGATGGAATGGAGATCGTCATTCCCAATGGAACTCTTGCCAACAACAGTATTGTGAATCTCTCGAAGTCCGGAAAGCGAAGAGTGGATATCACGGTACCGGTTTCGTATGAATCCGATCTGTCGCAGGTAAAAACAGCACTGGAGGCAATCATTGCCGCAGAACCAAGAAGATTACAGAGTGAGTGTAATAATGTCGTAGTCGGCGAATTGGCAGAAAGCAGTATGAATCTGCGGATGCGTATCTGGGTAGCACCGGCGGATTACTGGGCAGTCCGTTTTGATACGATCGAGCGTGTCAAGGCTTTGATGGATGAGAAAAAGATTGATATTCCGTTCAATCAGTTGGATGTGCACATTTGTGACGAATCAGGTCAATAAATGTCACTTTTGCAAAATATCCAAAAATTCTCGGAAATCATTGACAATTTTGTGAGAATATGCTAAATTCTAATAGTACCAAACATTCGTCGTTCACATGGATGGCGATACAGCAATTCAAACAGTTGAGGAGGACGCAACATTATGCAACAGGGAACTGTAAAATGGTTTAACGCAAAGAAAGGCTACGGATTTATTTCTGACGAGGCCGGCAACGAGGTATTTGTTCATTTTTCAGCATTGAACATGGACGGCTTCAAAGAGTTAAAAGATGGCGAGAAGGTTGAATTTGAAGTAGTAGAGGGAGAAAAAGGACCTCAGGCTGCAAACGTAACCCGCATCTAATATATTCGAAACATGATTATTTGCAATGAAAATGCTATTCCAAGGGGAATAGCATTTTTTTTGCTTTTTTCTCGCTCCAAAAAGTGTTACAATAAAACAAAAATGGATATTATAGAAAACAGAATAGGAAAGCAATGGAGGAAGAGAAGCTTGAGCAATAAACACATGACTGATCTGCAGGCATATGAGATCATAAAGGAAGAAGCGTTACAGGATCTGGGTTCCAAGGGAACGCTGCTTCGACATAAGAAAAGCGGGGCACGCATTGCGCTGATTGAAAATACAGACGAAAACAAGGTTTTTTATATTGCCTTTCGTACGCCGGTGGATGATTCGACCGGTGTGCCGCATATCATTGAGCATACCGTGTTGTGTGGATCGGATGCGTTTCCGGTAAAGGATCCGTTTGTAGAACTGGCAAAGGGTTCCCTAAATACTTTTTTGAATGCCATGACCTATGCAGATAAAACCATCTATCCGGTGGCGAGCTGCAACGAAAAGGATTTCCAGAATCTGATGCATGTATATCTGGATGCGGTGTTTCATCCGAATATTTATAAATATGAGGAGATCTTCAAGCAGGAAGGCTGGCACTATGAATTGGAAAGTGAAGACGGCGAGCTGACACTCAACGGCGTTGTGTACAATGAGATGAAGGGCGCCTTTTCTTCACCGGAGAGTGTGCTGGATCGCATGATCTTGAATTCGCTGTTTCCGGATACGACCTATGCAAATGAATCGGGTGGAGATCCAGAGGTGATTCCGTCACTGACCTATGAGCAGTATCTGGATTTTCACAGACGTTATTATCATCCAAGTAATTCTTATATCTACCTGTATGGTGATATGGATATGGTGGAGAAACTGGAGTGGATCGATGAGCATTATTTATCCAATTATGATCTTCAGCCGGTGGATTCACAGATCAGGCTTCAGAACGCATTTGACAAACCAATCGAGATCGTCAAGGATTATCCGATCGCAAGCAGTGAATCCGAAAAGGACAATTCTTACCTGTCCTATAATATGGTCGTTGACACGATCCTAAGCAAGGAGCATTATCTGGCATTTGACGTACTTGATTATGCGCTTTTGTCTGCGCCGGGCGCGCCGCTCAAACAGGCACTTTTGGATGCGGGAATCGGAAAAGATATCATGAGCTCTTATGATAATTCCATATTGCAGCCGATTTTTTCCATTGTGGCAAAGAATGCCAATGTCGAAGACAAAGAACGATTTGTCTCAATCATAAAAGCTGAGTTAAACAAACTGATTTCAAACGGAATCGATGAGAAGGCATTGCTTGCCGGGCTCAACAGCGCGGAGTTTCGGTATCGCGAGGCAGATTTCGGTTCTTATCCGAAGGGACTGATCTACGGATTACAGTGTATGGACAGTTGGCTGTACGATGACAAGGAACCGTTTCTGCATCTGGAAGCAGGTGAGACATTTGCCTATCTGAGAAAACAGCTAGAACAGCATACCGGCTATTTTGAGAAGCTGGCAAAGCAGTGGCTGTCAGATAACACCCACGCATCGCTTGTCATCATCCGACCAAAGAAGGGGATGACAGCAGAACAGGAACAGAAGCTGGAAAAACAGCTGGCCGACTATAAAGCAACCTTATCGGAAGAACAGCTCCATCAGCTTGTAGAAGAGACGGCGCATCTGAAAGAATATCAGTCGGTTCCGTCCCTAAAAGAGGATTTGGAAAAGATTCCGCTTCTTGGGCGGTCAGATATGAAGAAGGAGCCGATGTCACTTTCCAATGAGGAAATGTCTCTCGCCCATCTTCCGGTTGTATGGCATGATCTTCCTACAAACGGAATCCACTATGTCAGCCTGATGTTTCGACTGGATCAGATCAGTGAAGAAGAGCTTACCATGCTGGGCGTGCTCAAAGCGGTTCTGGGATATGTGGATACCGAAAAGTTCAGTTACAGTGAATTGGCAAATGAGATCAATTTATATACCGGAGGCATCTCTTCGACCCTGAGTTATTATGTCAATCAGAAAGAGACCAAGGATCAGACGGCCTATTATGAGGTACGATTCAAAGTTTTGGAGCAGAATCTGTCCAAGGCGATGGATCTGGTCTGTGAGATTTTATCAGGGACCAGATTGGAGGACGATAAACGTCTGCAGGAGATTCTGGCACAGGTGAAATCAAGATTGGAAATGAGTATGACGACAGCCGGACATTCGGTTTCGGCAGTCCGCGCTATGTCCTATTTTTCACCGGCAGGAAAGTTCAACGATGCGGTAGGCGGAATTGAACTGTATCACACGATTGCAGATTATGAGGAACACTTTGACGAAAAGAAGGAGCAGTTAAAAGCGATTCTTTCGGATCTGATCCGGCGTATTTTCGTAACTGACGGATTGCTTGTCTCTGTGACCGCAGCAAAATGTGGGGCGGAACTGATCGAAAAAGAACTGGAAAAACTTGCAGCGGTACTTCCAAAGCAGGCAGATGAGAAAAAACAGCTTCAGATGACGTTTGAACAGAGAAATGAAGGATTTAAGGACGCAGCGCAGATTCAGTATGTATCCCGGGCCGGCAATTTCCGCAGGCATGGATATGACTATACGGGAGCCCTCAGGGTTTTGCGTGTCATCATGAATTACGATTATCTGTGGCTGAATATTCGGGTACAGGGCGGTGCTTATGGCTGTATGAGCGGATTCACAAAAGCGGGAGATACCTATTTTTCTTCGTATCGTGACCCGAACCTGACCAAGACGAATGAGATCTTTGAGGGCATACCAAAGTATGTTCATGACTTTACCGCAGATGAGCGCGATATGACGAAATTTATAATCGGAGCAGTGTCAGAGATGGATACGCCGCTGACACCGGCGAATCGCGGAAACCGTTCAATGACGGCTTATCTGACCAATGTGACATATGAGGATCTGTGCCGGGAACGAAAAGAGGTTTTGGAAGCACAACCGGAAGATATCCGTGCGCTGGAAGGGCTGTTAAGCAGTGTATTGGCAGAGCAAAATATCTGTGTCATTGGAAACGAAGATCTGCTGACAAAGGAAAAATCGTTATTTACACATTTGGAGGATTTATTCTAGATGAATGATAAAAAATTGAAATCGGGATTTGTGACGATCATCGGAAGACCAAACGTAGGAAAATCAACACTGATGAATTACCTGATCGGGCAAAAGATCGCGATCACATCCAATAAACCGCAGACAACCCGAAACCGTATCCAGACGGTGTACACCGATCCGCAAAAAGGACAGGTCATCTTTTTGGATACACCGGGTATTCATAAAGCCAAAAATAAGCTTGGCGAGTATATGGTCAATGTGGCAGAGCATACGTTAAATGAAGTAGACCTGATCCTGTGGCTGGTAGAACCGACAAATTATATCGGAGCAGGAGAACAACACATTGCCGAGATTTTGAAAAAAATCAACACACCGGTCATCTTAGTCATCAACAAGGCGGATACGGTAGAGAAAAAAGAGCAGCTCCTGGAGTATATTGACACTTATCGCAAGATCCATGATTTTGAAGAGATCATACCGGCATCCGCTCTGCGCGGACAGGGAATGGAGGACGTGCGCGAGACGATCTTCAAGTATCTTCCCTATGGCCCGATGTTCTATGATGAGGACACGATTACAGATCAGCCGGAGCGGGCAATTGTGGCAGAACTGGTCCGCGAGAAAGCACTGCATGCTTTAAATGATGAGATTCCACACGGAATCGCAGTCACCATTGATCGAATGAAGGACCGCAAGGGAACCAATCTGGTTGACATTGACGCCACGATCATCTGTGAGCGCGATTCCCATAAGGGGATCATCATCGGAAAGGGCGGTTCGATGCTGAAAAAGATCGGAACCAATGCGCGCTTTGAGATCGAGCGGCTGCTTGACTGTAAGGTCAATCTGAAGCTTTGGGTGATGGTGAAAAAAGACTGGCGCGACAGCGATATTTTGATCCGCAATTTTGGCTATAAGGAAGAAGAGTAAGATCTGTTTTCCAACTTTTCACTCGTATTTCATTTCCGGAAACTGCATATCCTTTAATATGGGATTGGGACCGAAGGCAAATTATGATGGCCGGGGTTCTATACAAGGAAGGGGCAATACGATGAAAGAGGAAAAATGGAATCAGTTCGCTGTAACTGGAAAAGTTTCGGACTATTTAAGCTACAAGGGATGTATGGCAGATCACACGGTGGGACGAGAAGGAGAGGAAACGAACAATGGGACAGACCATTCTGTTGAATGGAATCGTGCTGTCAGCGATGCCGATTGGCGAATACGATAAAAGACTGGTCATATTGACCAGTGAGCGTGGAAAGGTCACAGCCTTTGCAAGAGGTGCCAGACGACCAAACAGCTCTTTACTTGCTGCGACCAATCCATTCGCATTTGGAGAATTTGAATTATATGAAGGAAAATCCTACAATGTCTGTAAGATCAGCATCAAAAATTATTTTCGGGAGCTGACGACAGATGTGGAGAAGGCATACATAGGTTTTTATTTTTTGGAACTGGCAGATTATTACAGTGTAGAGAATCAGGAAGCAAAGGACATGTGCAACCTGCTTTATCTGGCACTGACAGCACTCAAAAAGGAGAACTTCGACAACCGACTGGTGAGGCGGATCTTTGAACTGCGGATGCTGGTGTTGAATGGAGAATATCCAAATGTTTTTTCCTGTATGAGCTGCGGAACAAAAGAACATCTGCATGCATTTCACGTAAGATCGGGCGGTGTATTGTGCAGGGCATGTGCAGCTTTAAAGGGCGGGATCACACTTGGCGAATCGACGCTTTTTACCATGCAGTATATCGAAGCTTCACCGCTTAAGGAATTATTTACGTTTGAAGTGAAGGAACAGGTGTTAGCGGAACTGGAACAAATTATGGATGATTATATGAATTGCTATGTGGATCGGCATTTTCGTTCATTGGACTTATTATGAACTTGCAATCGACATAGGGAAATAGTATAATTACAAAGCTTGGAGGTAGTATGAGGAAAAAGGGTATGATGTATCTCCTGCTCGGAATCTGCGTGGCGGCATTTTGCGGCTGCTCGTCGGATTACGAAGCCGGAAAAGATACGGTTTATATTGGAAAAAAAGGAAAAATCGCGGGGGTCTGTGTTTCATCCTTTGAACAGGACTATTACGACGCAGAAGAGTTATCTGCATATATTGAGGACACGATTCAGGAGTATGTCGCATCGGCAGGGAACGGAACCGTAAAGCTGGAAAGCCTCGATACTGCGGATCAGACAGCAAAGGCGCAGATCAGCTATGCCGGATATGAGGATTATGCGGATTTTAATGGAGTTGAATTTTTTGTCGGATCCGTGCTGGATGCAAAGGTGGCTGGATATGAGCTGCCGAAAAAGATGACCGCTGTCTCGGATAAGGTGACGGAAGATTATTCGGATGAAGATAAAGTTGTCATCATCGGACAGACCATTGATGTCAAAGTGAATGGAACGATTACGTATGTTTCTGAAAATGTGACGGTTCAGGGAAAAGATCTGGCAAGCGTCGCGTATGACTCTCAGCTTGAGAAACCGGAACTTGCGTATATCGTATATCAATAAAAAGAATGAGAATGAGAGGATAAAGCAAAATGGAAAAGACAATGGAAAAAATTGTTGCGTTGGCAAAGGCAAGAGGCTTCGTGTATCCGGGTTCTGAGATCTACGGTGGTCTGGCAAACACCTGGGATTACGGAAATCTCGGAGTAGAGCTGAAGAACAATGTCAAAAAAGCATGGTGGCAGAAGTTTGTTCAGGAAAATCCCTATAACGTAGGTGTCGATTGCGCGATCCTGATGAACCCGCAGACATGGGTAGCTTCCGGACATCTCGGCGGCTTCTCCGATCCTTTGATGGATTGTAAAGAGTGTCATGAGCGTTTCCGCGCAGACAAGATCATTGAGGACTTTGCAGAGGAGAACAACATCACACTTGAGGAATCGGTAGATGGATGGAGTCAGGAAAAGATGATGGACTTCATCAAAGACAACAATGTGCCATGTCCATCCTGCGGAAAGCATAACTTTACCGATATCCGTCAGTTCAATCTGATGTTCAAGACCTTCCAGGGTGTCACCGAGGATGCCAAAAACACCGTATACTTAAGACCTGAGACAGCACAGGGTATTTTTGTAAACTTCAAAAATGTGCAGCGTACATCCAGAAAGAAAGTTCCGTTTGGTATTGCCCAGATCGGAAAATCATTCCGAAATGAGATCACACCGGGTAACTTTACCTTCCGTACTAGAGAGTTTGAGCAGATGGAGTTAGAGTTCTTCTGTGAGCCGGGAACAGATTTAGAGTGGTTCCAGTATTGGAGAACCTTCTGCCATGACTGGCTGATCAGCCTTGGTATGAAAGAAGAAGAGCTGCGTCTGAGAGACCATGATCCGGAGGAACTGGCATTTTACAGTAAGGCAACCACCGATTTTGAATTCTTATTCCCATTCGGATGGGGAGAACTGTGGGGAGTAGCAGACCGTACGGATTACGACCTGACACAGCATCAGAATACATCCGGTCAGGATATGAGCTACTTTGATGACACCAAGAACGAGAAATACATTCCGTATGTCATTGAGCCATCTCTGGGAGCAGACCGTGTCGTATTGGCCTTCCTGTGTGCTGCTTATGATGAGGAAAATATTGGAACAGAGGACAAGCCGGACATGAGAACCGTCCTTCGTTTCCATCCGGCACTGGCACCTGTAAAGATCGGTGTGCTGCCACTGTCAAAGAAATTAAATGAGGGTGCGGAAAAGGTATTTACCGAGCTTTCGAAAAAGTATAATTGCGAGTTTGATGACCGCGGAAATATCGGAAAGAGATATCGTCGTCAGGATGAGATCGGAACGCCGTTCTGTGTCACCTATGATTTCGATTCCGAAGAGGATCATGCAGTTACTGTTCGTTTCCGTGATTCTATGGAGCAGGAGCGCGTTGCGATTGCGGACTTAGATGCTTATTTTGCGGACAAATTCACATTCTGACCTTGATTTCTGCCATTCATATCAGGTATGAATGGCAGATTTGTCGAAATCATATTGGCAGATTTTTGTATGAAATATTACAAAAAATAGTTGATAATCGCAAATTTTATGGTAAAATTATATATGTGTGACCTTGATCAAACAGGTTTGTCGCAGTGTCAGCTAAATCGATGCTGCATCACATACAATCACAATTCATATTTTTATTAGTAGGAGGAAAATAATATGGCAAAGAAGTGGGTTTATACCTTCAAAGAAGGTAATATGACCATGCGTAACTTACTTGGTGGTAAGGGCGCAAACCTTGCTGAGATGACGGAGATTGGACTTCCGGTACCACAGGGATTCACAATCACCACCGAAGCTTGTACACAGTACTATGAGGATGGTCGTGTGATCAATGACGAGATCATGGCACAGGCTATGGATGGTGTTAAGTGGATGGAAGAGGTAAACGGAAAGAAATTCGGAGATCTCAAGAATCCATTATTAGTATCTGTTCGTTCAGGAGCAAGAGCATCTATGCCTGGTATGATGGATACCATTTTGAACCTTGGATTAAATGACGAAGTAGTAGAGGCTATGATCGCAGGAAACTCTGATCCGGCTTTCGAGCGTTTCGTATATGATTCATATAGACGTTTCATCCAGATGTTCTCTGACGTTGTTATGGAAGTTGGTAAGAAATACTTCGAGCAGCTCATCGATAAGATGAAAGAGGAGAAGGGTGTAAAATTCGACGTAGAGCTGACTGCAGCAGACTTAAAAGAGTTAGCTTCTCAGTTCAAGGCTGAGTACAAGAACCAGTTGGGAACAGACTTCCCTTCAGATCCTGTAGAGCAGTTGAAGCTTGCAATCGAGGCTGTATTCCGTTCATGGGACAACCCACGTGCAAACGTATACCGTCGTGACAACGATATCCCATATTCTTGGGGAACCGCTGTAAACGTAATGCCAATGGTATTCGGTAACTTAAATAATGAGTCTGGTACCGGTGTTGCATTTACCCGTGATCCGGCAACCGGAGAGAAGAAGCTGATGGGTGAGTTCCTGATCAATGCTCAGGGTGAGGACGTAGTTGCAGGTGTTCGTACACCAATGCCAATCGCTCAGATGGAGAAAGAGTTCCCGGAAGCATACGCAGAGTTCATCAAGGTTTGTGAGACGCTTGAGAATCACTACCATGATATGCAGGATATGGAGTTTACCGTTGAGAACAAGAAGTTATACATGCTTCAGTGCCGTAACGGAAAGAGAACCGCTCCTGCTGCATTAAAGATTGCTTGTGATCTGGTTGATGAGGGACACAAGACAGAGGAAGAAGCAGTTGCTATGATCGATCCTCGTAACTTAGATACATTACTTCATCCACAGTTCGATGCTGCTGCACTGAAAGCTGCAACACCAATCGGAAAAGGACTTGGAGCTTCTCCGGGAGCTGCTTGTGGTAAAGTTGTATTTACCGCTGAGGATGCTGAGAACTGGGCTGCAAGAGGAGAGAAAGTCGTTCTTGTACGTCTTGAGACTTCTCCGGAAGATATCACAGGTATGAAAGTATCTCAGGGTATCTTAACTGTACGTGGTGGTATGACCAGCCATGCAGCAGTAGTTGCTCGTGGAATGGGAACCTGCTGTGTATCAGGATGTGGCGATATCAACATGGATGAGGAGAACAAGAAGTTCACATTAGCCGGACAGACCTTCACCGAGGGATCAGAGATCTCTATCGACGGAACAACCGGTAACATCTACGCAGGAATCATTCCTACCGTTGATGCTCAGATCGCCGGTGAGTTCGGACGTGTTATGGCTTGGGCTGATAAATTCAGAACCCTTAAGGTTCGTACCAATGCAGATACTCCTGCAGATGCAAAGAAAGCTCGCGAGCTTGGTGCAGAAGGTATCGGACTTTGCCGTACAGAGCATATGTTCTTCGAGGAAGACAGAATTGCTGCTTTCCGTGAGATGATCTGTTCAGATACAGTAGAAGAGCGCGAGGCTGCTCTTGACAAGATCCTGCCATATCAGCAGGGAGACTTCAAGGCATTATATGAGGCACTTGAGGGCAACCCGGTTACCATCCGTTTCCTGGATCCGCCACTTCATGAGTTCGTTCCTACAGAGGAAGCTGATATCAAGAAGTTAGCAGATGCACAGGGCAAGAGCGTAGAGGATATCAAAGCAATCATCGATTCACTTCACGAGTTCAACCCGATGATGGGACATCGTGGATGCCGTCTGGCTGTTACTTATCCTGAGATCGCAAAGATGCAGACCAAGGCTGTTATCCGTGCAGCAATCGAAGTACAGAAAGCACATCCTGATTGGTCAGTTGAGCCTGAAATCATGATTCCATTAGTATGTGAAGTAAAAGAGTTGAAATATGTAAAGGCTGTAGTTGTTGAGACTGCTGATGCAGAGATCGCTGCTGCAGGTGTTGATCTGAAATATCATGTAGGTACTATGATCGAGATTCCAAGAGCTGCTCTGACAGCTGATGAGATCGCAACTGAGGCTGATTTCTTCTGCTTCGGTACCAACGATCTGACTCAGATGACATTCGGCTTCTCTCGTGATGATGCAGGTAAGTTCTTAGACGCTTACTATGATACCAAGATCTTCGAGAACGATCCATTTGCTAAATTGGATCAGACCGGTGTTGGTAAATTAATGGAGACCGCTATCAAGCTTGGTAAACCGGTTAATCCAAACCTTCACGTAGGTATCTGTGGAGAGCACGGTGGAGATCCTTCATCTGTTGAGTTCTGCCACAAGATTGGTCTTGATTATGTATCATGCTCACCATTCCGTGTGCCGATCGCAAGACTTGCTGCCGCACAGGCTGCTATTGCCAACAAATAATCAGTCTATTGATTCTATCAACAGCCCCACATTTTTGTGGGGCTGTTGTTTCAAATTTTATTATCATCCCGTGGTCATTCATGACCATTACATGGGGCATTTCAGAAGAGAGAGAATATTGTTCTGCCTAATAATCCAAGGACATATGTCTTAGGGCAGAGAAAACAGGCCTATACAGAAAAAAAGTCTGCCCAGCAAGCCAAGGACATACGCTGTAGGGCAGAGAAAAGGAGGAAGGATTTATAAAAACTTTAGCGCAGAAGAAAATAATTACTCTCAAAAGGATGCTAGAAAAGATTAATCAAGAGATCAAACATTCACCAGAAGGTTGTCTAAAAATACAACAGAAGAAAGGCAAAATCTATTACTATCATCAGTATAAGGATAATACAACAGAAAAAATGACCAAGCGGTACATATTAAGAGAAGAGGAAAATCTTGCAAAAGCTCTGGCACAAAAAGGATACTACGTAAAGGTTAAACCATTATTGGAAAAAGAATTACA
>JALEJB010000149.1 GCA_022768825.1 Lachnospiraceae bacterium | reverse complement strand
TGTCGTTTTGGGTCATACGAGCACATGTATCACAGGCACGCTCTCGCTACTTGTCGCTGGCAGTGGTACATAAGTGACCAAAATACGGTCACTAAGTACCAGCCGCTCCAAAGTACCTGTAAGATACATGTGACTACGTATTCCCTACTTACATAATTCATGAGTTTCGCAATCCGCTATCGCTTGACTGTGATCGCCGCGCCATCTCCAACCGGAAGAACGCTTGTCTGTAAATGTTCATCATGCGTCAGTGTGTAGAGATACTCACGCATACGCTTGTGAATCGTCCGGTTTCTTCTGGTCACTGCAAAACGCGATTCAATGATTTCTCCGTCAAACAGCACATTGTCACTGATCAGTATGCCATCTTTTTCCAACAGCCCTAAAACCGTCGGTAACACAACCGGGTACTGCCCCTTAGCCGCATCCATAAAGATCCAGTCATAGGATCTGCCTTCCTCAAGCAGCTTTGGCAAAATCTCGCCGGCATCGCCTTCCAACAGCGTGATCTGTGCGTCGCGACCTGCCCGCTTGAAATTTTCTCTTGCGACGGGAATGCGTGGCGGCCAGTTTTCAATCGTTGTAAGCTGCGCATCATCCGGTGCATATTCTGCCATCAACAAGGCCGAAAAGCCGACTGCACAGCCCACCTCGAGCATCCGTTTCGGCCGCTTGATCGCCAGTAATAATTTTAAAAAATTCTGCATATCCTTGCGGACGATCGGCACTTCACTTTCCAAAGCCTCTTTTTCAATCTCGTCCAACAATGCCCCATTCCCTGCATCCAGAGAATTGATGTAGGTGAGCAATCGTTCATCAAGAATCATCTGACGAATCCTCCTTCGTCGGAGTCATCGCTTCCATCATCTGAGACGGTGTCATCGATGTCTTTAACGTATAATTTCCCATCTTTGGCTCAAATTTACACAGAGTCGCCTGCAAATAAAACAACCTGGCATCACGGATCAGCCCCTTTTCTTCCAATACCTCAGCCAGATCCTTCAAGGACATATCCTCAGTCACCTGAACCAGCATACTCTGTCCATTGCCCGAGGATACCGCCGGTTCCGTATAAACACGGTAACCGAAGCTGTAACTGCTCAAGCCCACATAATACAAGGCACATACAATGAGCACGCCGCATAAAACCGTAACACTGATGTTTACTATACGAAGTACAACTTTCATCATAGATTTCTCCTAACGATCCGTCCTTCCAAACGCGCCGGTCTCATATCAGATCTCGTTCAGAAAAGAAGGATCAAACTCCAACTCCTGCAGCAATGTCCAGTTCACCTGTTGAAACATACGACATACCGCAAGCTCTGAGGCGAGGAATTCCTGTACGTAAGGATTCTCTCGCATACCCGCATACTCCCGTTCCATATGATCCATCATCTCGAACAGGTCAGGTGCTCCCTCTTTATTCAACTGATAGGCACGTACGCGAAACTCATTGACCTGTCTTTTCAGATCCGGAAACTCATCCAGTTTCCGTTTTGCCCGTTGCATACGAAGATATTCTTCGCTGTTTTTGATTGCTGTTACCAATTGGTTTATCTCTTGTTTCATTCTTTACTTCCAATTAACTTCCATTATACTTCCATGATGATCGGAATGATCATCGGTCTGCGCTTGGTCTCTTTCCATACAAAGCCGCCAAGTGCATCCCTGATCTCTGTCTTGATCTTGCTCCAGTCTGTGACACCTTTATCCATGAGATGTTCCATTGTGTCATTCAAAACTGACTGTGCATCATCCATCAATCCTTCCGCGCCTCTCACGTATACAAAACCACGGGATACGATATCCGGTCCGGCAAGTACTTGTCCGCTTCCGGAATCCAGAGTCAGCACCACAATGATGATTCCCTCTTCAGCCAGAATATGACGATCACGAAGTACAATATTGCCTACATCGCCTACTCCCAGGCCGTCGACCATCACCTCGCCGCAATGCACTCTGCCGTTTACCTTGGCACTGTTCTCATCCAGCTCCAGCACGTCACCGGAATTGATAAGAAAAATGTTTTCCTTCGGAATTCCAAGCTCCTGCGCAATGCCCGCCTGTGCTTTTCTGTGCTTAAACTCTCCGTGGATCGGGATGGCATACAAGGGATGCAGCAGAGAATAGATCAACTTGATATCCTCCTGACAGGCATGTCCGGAAACATGCACATCCTGAAAGATGACCTCTGCCCCCTTCTTGGAAAGCTCGTTAATGACTCTTGATACGGCTTTTTCATTTCCCGGAATCGGATTGGAGCTTAAGACGATCGTATCGTTTGGTTTGATGGAAACCTTGCGATGCGTACCATTTGCCATGCGTGACAGCGCAGCCATGGACTCTCCCTGACTTCCGGTTGTGATCATAACCGTTTTTTCATCCGGATAATTTTTCAGATAGTCAATATCTATCAGTGTATTTTCCGGTATGCTGATATATCCTAATTCTGTGGCTGTGGATATGATATTCACCATACTTCTTCCCTCAACCACTACCTTGCGTCCGAATTTGTATGCCAGATCTATGATCTGCTGTACGCGATCCACATTAGATGCAAAAGTCGCTATAATGATGCGGTTATTTTTGTGATCTTCAAATATCGATTCCAGTGCTTTTCCGACTGTCTTTTCAGACATCGTAAATCCCGGTCGCTCTGCATTGGTGCTGTCACACATCACTGCAAGTACACCCTTTTTGCCGATTTCTCCAAATCGCTGCAGGTCGATCGCGTCACCGAACACCGGCGTGTAATCCACCTTGAAATCACCGGTGTGTACAACGATGCCTGCCGGTGAATAAATCGCAAGCGCAGCGGCATCCTGAATGCTGTGGTTTGTCTTGATAAACTCCACACGGAAGCATCCGATATTGATGTGTTGCCCATACTTTACTACCTTTTTCTTTACCTTGCCGAGCAGATCATGCTCTTCTAATTTGTGATCAATGATGCCCATTGTAAGCTTTGTCGCATACAACGGAACATTGACCTCCTTTAACACATACGGCAACGCTCCGATGTGATCCTCATGTCCGTGAGTGATAAAAAATCCTTTGACCCGACCAATGTTTTCCTTGAGATATGTGATATCCGGAATGACTAAATCGATTCCGAACATATCATCCTCCGGAAATGACAAACCACAATCTACAACAATAATACTGTCATCATACTCGAAGGCAGTAATATTCATTCCAATCTGCTCTAATCCGCCGAGTGGAATGACTTTCAACTTCTTATTCTGTTTTTCGTTCTTCAAATGAATCCTCCTGGTTCCCGGATAAAAAGACCGGTCAAAGAATTCGCCGGTGTCCGTTCAATCATCACAGACACGATGGTATGAGTCAAACGCTCATCACACGATATCTACATCCTCCATAATCTCAGCAAACACTTTGGCCAGTGCATTTAGCTCATTGTCATCCTCTACCATCTCGTAGGTAGATTCTTCTGACTCTGGGGATTCGGATTCTTTCATGATATAGCATTCACAATCGCCGTCCTCGTCCTCAGTCACTAAAATATAATTATATCCGTTAATTTTTGTTTGTTCTAATACATAAAATTCTACTGTTTCCCCGTTATCCGGGTCTTTAAACTTCACTGTATCCATATGAAAAGGGCTCCTACCTAAACATTCGTTTTGTGTTTCATATCCATGTATCCCTGCAAAATCAACACAGCCGCAAGCTCGTCCACATGCTCCTTGCGCTGCACGTGATCATAGCCCGCTTCCTGCATCGCACGGTCTGCCGCAACTGTCGTCAGTCTCTCATCCCACAGTTCTACCGGAAGCGATAATCGTTTCTCCAGCTGTTCCTTAAAAGCCAATGTCTTCTCGCAGCGTTCCCCTTCGGTTCCATTCATGTTTTTTGGAAACCCAAGTACGATCTCATCGACTTCATACTCCCGAACAAGTTCTTCAATTCTTGCAAGTGTCTGGCGCAGCTTTGACTCCCTCTCACGGCGAATGATCTCTACTCCCTGCGCCGTGATAAATAAAGGGTCACTGACTGCCACCCCAACTGTCTTTGATCCAAAATCCAAACCCATGCTCCGCATCGGAAACCTCCATTAGTTTAGGAAATTGTTTTTAATATATGCATTCAGAAGTTCTTCTACCAGTTCATCACGCTCTACCTTCATGATCAGACTGCGCGCATTATTATGGCTGGTAATATAGGTCGGGTCACCTGACATAATATAGCCGACGATCTGATTTAACGGGTTATAGCCTTTTTCCGACAGAGCACGGTAAACGTATTCCAATACGTCCTTTACCTGAATCTCCGGTTCTTTTTGCACCTTAAAAAATTGTGTTTGGTTCTTATCCTGCATCATATTCCGTCCCTTTACTCTTTTGAATAAGCATCATTATCTATTATTTTAATATAACGCATACTAAAATTCAACCCTGTAAATTTCATCGTTCAATGCCTCTGCCACTTTACAGGTATAGATCTTTCCGCTGAGTGCTTCCTCACTGACATGATCCAGCGGTAATGCAAGACGTACATATTCTTTCGAGAATCCGGTCATATATCTCCTGCCCCCGATTTCTATGGGTTCTTCAAAGAGTACCTCTGTTGTCCGGTTCAGATAGTGATCACGGAATTTCTTCGATTGTTCTTTCACCAGAGACAGCAGCACCGCTGAGCGCTCTTTTTTCTTTGCCTCCGGAATCTGATCCGGCATCGTTGCCGCTTTTGTGCCTTTTCTCTTGGAATACGGAAAAACGTGCATCTCATAAAACTCGATCTGACGCAGAAACTGCTCGGTGCGTGCAAATTCTTCATCCGTCTCTCCCGGAAACCCCACGATCACATCCGTTGTAATTGCCGGATGATCAAAGTATTTTCGGAGCAGCTCGCATTTTTCCCTATATTCTGCCGTATCGTATTTGCGATTCATCCGCTTTAACGTCTCATCGCATCCGCTTTGCAAGGAAAGATGAAAATGCGGACAGATCTTTGGCATTTCACTGAGTGCTCCGGCAAACGCTTCTGTCACGATCCGCGGCTCTAAGGAACCAAGCCGGATACGTCGGATACCGTCAATCTCATGCAGCATTTGGATCAATTCCAACAGACCGAAATCTTCTCCCGCCTGATAAGAGCTCAAATGGATGCCGGTCAGGACGATTTCGCCGTAGCCTTCTTTTGCAAGCTGGCAGACTTCCTCGTAAACCTTCTTGGGATCACGGCTTCTCACACGACCTCTGGCATACGGAATGATACAATAGCTGCAAAACTGATTGCATCCGTCCTGCACCTTCAGAAAAGCTCTGGTATGTTCGGACGGTGTGACGCTGCCCAACTCCTCATAGGGTTGGACGCCATCATTGATATCTATAATATTGCTGATTCTCTCGCCAAAATATTCATCCAGCAACGCCGGCAATGACGATTTCTGATTATTACCGATCAGAATGTCAATGGACAGATCCTCTTTCACAGTCTCCCCTGCTGTCTGCACATAGCATCCTGCGGCTACAATAACAGCCTTTGGATTTCTCTTTTTTGCCTGATGCAGCATCTGCCTGGACTTGTGATCGGCCATATTCGTCACCGAACAGGTATTGATGATATAGACATCCGCCTGCTCCTTAAAATCGACGATCTCATAGCCGTGCTGTTTTAACATCTCCTGCATGGACTCCGTCTCATATGCATTGACCTTGCACCCCAGATTGTGAAGTGCAACCGTTCTTTTTCTCATGATTTCTCCCACCTATTATTTTTTCATTTTCATACCGGGCAGTTGACTTTTATTTCCAAAATGTGTACTATGTCCTTAAACAGTTTTACCTTTGAAGGAGGTTCAATTTATGAAAACAGTACAGATTTCTTTAAACTCAATTGACAAAGTAAAATCCTTTGTGAATGCAATTACTCAGTTTGATTTCGATTTTGATCTGATCTCAGGAAGATATGTCATCGACGCAAAATCAATCATGGGTATCTTTAGTTTAGATTTATCTAAACCGATCGATCTCGCAATTCATTCAGAAGAAAATTTAGACGAGATCATGGAAGTAATTAAGCCATATTTAGTAGACTAATCGCGCTTAGTTATCAAGTCATCACCAATCGGTGATGACTTTTTTATGCTTCTACGCAGATGACCTCTGTTGTCTCGATGGCAGTCTTCATCAACTCATCGATCTTCTCCTGTAAATGGGTCTCGGATTTCTGAATTGCAGAAAGATTTGGTTTTGTCACCGGATGCTTGGCAACAAAGATCGTACAACAATCCTCGAATGGCTGGATAGAAGTCTCGTAAGCATCTATTTTTTCCGAGATATCCACGATCTCCTGCTTGTCAAAGCCGATCAATGGACGATACACCGGCAATGTGCATACTTCATTGGTCACTGCCAAAGACTGCATCGTCTGACT
The DNA here is from genome assembly GCA_022768825.1 of Lachnospiraceae bacterium. Classification (GTDB taxonomy): domain Bacteria; phylum Bacillota; class Clostridia; order Lachnospirales; family Lachnospiraceae; genus W0P33-017. Next base: position 2,437 of record JALEJB010000149.1, on the reverse strand, counting down.
CGCCACCTGTCCGATGCTTTCTCCCGTGATGAGTCCGAGGCATCCGCTTTCTTTTGCAAAATGCTCTGCGATCATCATCATGTAACGACGCATGATGATGGTTAACTGATCATGCGGACATTTCTCATAGATATACAACTGAATATCCGTAAAATTCACCACATTCAGTTTGATCGGTCCGCTGTAACGGGATACGATCCGGGCCAGATCCACTACCTTTTGCTTTGCGCGTTCAGATGTATATGGCGGTGCATGAAAATAAGTTGCTTCCAGCTTAACACCGCGTTTGGAGATCATATAGCCCGCAACCGGACTGTCAATCCCGCCGCTTAAAAGCAGCATCGCTTTTCCCGCTGTGCCAACCGGCATACCGCCCGGTCCGGGAATCGTCTGTGAGTAAATATTGATATGACTGCGGATCTCCACATTGATGACCACCTGCGGCGTATGCACATCCACAGATACCTCAGGAAATGCATCCAGTATCCTGCCGCCCAGCTCTGCCGCCAGTTCCATCGAATCCAACGGATAATTTTTGCGTGCGCGTCTCGCAGCTACTTTAAACGTAAAGTTCTTGTCCTCATATGCATGGTCAATAAATGAGATGACGTCCTCTGCTAATTTGTCAAAGCCTTCATCCTCCACCATGACAACCGGACACACCCCTACGACACCAAATACTTTGGTCAGTGCATCCACCGCTTCTTCATAATCGTAGCCCGAGAGTGCCTGCACGTAAATTCGGCCGTTCTCCCGACTCACTTTAAATTCGCCGTCCACCCGATTCATCGCGTTGCCCAGCTGTGAGACAAGCGTGTCCTCAAAGATGTGACGGTTCTTTCCCTTGACGCCAATCTCACCATATTTGATCAAAAATGCCTGATAATTCATATTTTCCCCTTTCACACAGTATTAAAATCGTCGGAATCTTCTGAGTGCCGGCAACAATTCCGCTAATGTCTCCAGCACATAATCCGCTTCTTCTGTGGTATTGTCAACCGAAAATGAAAAGCGCACGGTTGCGTCCAACAGTTCCGGCTTCACGCCGATCGCCTTGAGTGTACCGGATATCGCCGGATGGTTTGAGGAACAGGCAGAGCCTGTGGATACAAAGATTCCACGTTCCTCCAATGCATGCAGCAATACTTCTGCACGGATATGCGCAAAGCTGACACTGACCACATGGGCAGCGGCTTCCTCGCGACTCAGCTTTCCGTTGATCGTCACACCCTCCAGCCTTTGTATTCCGTCAATAAAATATTGGCGAAGCGCATATAGCTTGTCGATTTTCTCTTCAAAGTCCCGATACAATTCCTCGGCCGCCAAACCCAGTCCGGCAATTCCTGCAACATTTTCTGTTCCGGAACGCATATTTTTCTGTTGTCCGCCACCATAGATGATCGGCTGGACTTTGATCTTATCCCGGATATATAGAAAACCGATTCCTTTTGGTCCGTGAATCTTGTGCCCACTGACACTGAGCAGATCGATTCCCATACGGGACGGATAGATGCGCAGCTTTCCAAAGGACTGGATTGCATCCACATGGAATAAGGTGTTCGGATTTTTTTGTTTGATCCGTTTTGCAGCTTCTTCGATCGGCTGGATCGTACCGATCTCATTGTTGACATGCATGATCGACACCAGGATCGTATCCTCCCGCACGGCCTGCTCCAGTTCTTCCAGTGAGATACGTCCCTCGTGATCAACCGACAGATACGTCACCTCAAAGCCCTGCTGTTCCAGAAAGATCAGCGGCTGATATACCGATGCATGCTCGATCCCGGTGCTGATAATGTGTTTGCCGGCGCGTCGGTTTGCATATGCCGCCCCCAGCAAAGCCATATTGTTGCTCTCTGTTCCACCGGAAGTAAAGACGATCTCTTTTTCATTTACTTTCAGTATTTTTGCTAGCTGTGCCTTTGCTTTTTTGATATACTGTTCGGCATTCATGCCCTTTGTATGCAGCGAAGAAGGATTTCCGTAATCCTCCAACAAAATATGTGTCATCAATTCTGCTGCCAACCGGTTACATCGCGTGGTTGCCGAATTGTCAAAATATGCTTCCATAGCTGATCCTTTCCTACTCCCTCTCAATCCTTCTGAATTCAGGCGTTTGCGAAACTACTTTCACAGCCGTCACCTTGCGCACTGCCTCCCAGCATCTCCAGATATAACATCAGCATGGTCATTGCGCTGATGGCAGCCGTATCCGTGCGAAGAATCCGTTTTCCAAGAGAGAGTACTTTGGCATCCTGCCGTAACACCTCGATCTCCGCATCACTGATTCCTCCCTCGGGACCGATAAATACACTGATGGAATCGCCTGTTTTGATCGTTTGCAGTGCCTCTTTTGTTGCGGTCATGCCAGCTTCGTTTTCATAAGGCACCAACCTCACATCACTGGAATTGGCATACGCCACCGCCTCCGGAAACG
>JALEJB010000116.1 GCA_022768825.1 Lachnospiraceae bacterium | reverse complement strand
ATCGGATTGCTTTGGTCCAAAATGATAACTGTTTCAGCGACGACGATCGTTGACGAAAATCAGATCACAATTGTGGAGGATGATTCACTTGTGGAAGATGATGCACTTGTGAAAGTGCCGCTTCAGGGGCGCGTGAAGGTGGCGGCACCGGAGCTTACGGACAGGCATCGGGCAACACTGTCGTGGGAAGCGATGGAAGGCGCAGACTATTACCGCGTCTATCGAAGCCTTACGAAAACAGGTGGTTACACACGGATCAGGACAACCAGAAAGCTTTCTTTCTGTGATACCATTGAAGCGGGAGTGGAGTATTTTTACAAGATCATTCCCTATCAATACGATATAAATGGAGCCAAAATAAAAGGAAAAGCATCCATCCCGGTCAGCATCATAGAGGAATTGAGTGTGCTGGGGGTTAGCGGAATCGACAACACAAAGACAAACGGACTTGCAGTGTCATGGACGGAAGCCGATGACGCCGACGGATACCGGATCTACCGCAGTCTTTACAAGACAAAGGATTATGCGGTGGTTGCTGAGACGGATGCACAGACCTTTACATGGACAGATGAGACGTTGTTAGCCGGGACAAAGTATTATTATAAGGTGTGTGCTGTGGTACAGACGGAAACCGGAATCGAAGAGACGTGTATGAGTGATCCTGTGCCGAAATACACGGCTTCCGAGGCACCTTCCGATCTGATGCTCATTCAAAATGAGAAAAGTCAGGTGATCCTCAAATGGTCCGGAACCAAGGGGACAACCTCGTATCGGATCTATCGCGCCACATCTGAGGATGGGATATATGAGCGGATTGCAAATAAGGTTACAGCGAATTCTTATACGGATAGCAACGTCACTGCCGGACAGACCTATTATTATCGATTGGCTGCGGTGCATGGCACATTGCTCAGCAAAAAAAGTATGCCGGTGAATATTCGCGTCGGAAATATCTGGTTTAGTTCCAAGACGTTGTTTGTGGGTATCGGAAACGAGGGCGCTGTGCAGCTGACGGCCACCAGCGATCTGGAAGGAGATATTGTGTTTACCAGTGCAGATCCGCAGATTGCAACGGTATCCCCTAACGGATTTGTATGCGGCGTGTCATATGGAAAGACGCAGATCATCGCGGAAGTCGATGGCTGCAGAGCGGCTGTGGATGTAACGGTCACCACCGCAATGATCAACGGAATCGACGTGTCAAAATGGCAGGCGGACATCGACTGGATGAAGGTCAAGGCATCCAATGTACGGTTTGCGATGCTTCGAGCGCTGTATGCAACAAGTACTGACACGAAGTTCGAGGAATATTATCAGGGGGCATCCGATCAGGGAATCGATGTCGGCGTCTATTGTTACAGCACGGCCAAGACTGTGAGAGAAGCAAAAACAGAGGCAAAAACAGTTGTCAAGCTTTTGAATGGCAGACCGCTTCAGTATCCGATCGCGCTGGATCTGGAGGACAATAACCAGATCAACTATATGACGAAGGAGCAGCGCATGGAGGCGATCCTGGCATATAAGGCGATTGTGGAGAAAGCGGGTTATCAGTTTATTCTTTATGTGAATTTAAACTGGCTGAATCACTATATTGACCAATCGGTTCTGGGAAAAGAGGATATTGATATCTGGATCGCCAGATATCGCGACCAGAATCTCGGACACTGCTACACCGGAAAAGGCAATGTGTGTATCTGGCAGTATTCGGATAAAGGAAATATTGATGGCATAAAGGATGCAAAGGGCAACTATATCAATGTAGATTTGGATGTGTGTTATGGAAATCTGGGAGAATAAAAAAAACGCGCCGATCGGAGTGTTTGATTCGGGAGTCGGCGGAATCAGCGTGTTACGGGAGCTGGTAAAAATACTGCCAAATGAAGATTATATCTATTTTGGAGATTCCAAAAATGCACCCTATGGCTTAAAGACGCTGGAGCAGGTGCGGGAACTGACGTTTTTACATGTGGAAGAGCTGTTGGAGCAGGGCGCAAAAAGTATTGTTGTCGCCTGCAACACAGCGACATCAGCAGCGGTACGCCTGATGCGGGAAAAGTATCCGCATCTTCCTCTGGTCGGGCTGGAACCGGCATTAAAGCCGGCAGTGGAATTTAAGGAACATGCAAAAGTGCTTGTGATGGCGACCCCGATGACGATTTCTGAGGAGAAATTTCACCGTCTGATGGCGCGGTTTGAAGATCAGGCGACGATCCTGCCGCTGGCCTGCCCGGGACTGATGGAATTCGTGGAAGCGGGGGATCTGGACAGTGAGAAGCTGCGACATTTCCTTAGGGAACTGGTTGCCCCGTATACAGATGCGGGAGTGGATGCGATCGTGCTGGGATGTACGCACTATCCGTTTATCAAGCGCACGCTGCAGCAGATTGTTGGAGAACAGGTGACGATTTTTGATGGTGGCGAAGGTGCGGCAAGACAGATGAGACGTCTGCTGGAGCAGGCAGATCTGATAAATACACAGACAAATCCGGGAAGAGTACGGTTTGAGAACAGTTTGCAGGATGCATCCGAACTTGCATTGTGCAGACGTCTGCTGGAACTGGAAGTATAGATGGCAAGTGAAAAGGATGGATAGGACAGAATGAAAAAGATAGCCAACAAAAGTGTGCTGGCATTATTGCTCGCACTGATCCTGCTGCTGCAACCGCAGGGAATGGTCTCGGCAGATCAAAAAAATTTACAATCAGAGATGCCGGGAGGAATCATTTCCGCCCGGATGAAATATGCCGTTACTTCGGAGGAACCCGAACGACGGGCATCTGTGCGGTCGAATGGATCGCAGGAGAATTATGACTGGGATTGCTACGGCAGCGACTATTATTTTACAAAACTTTCAAAACAGGAGCAGACCCTGTATCTGCAAATGGATGCTGCCTGCAAGGAACTGCTGACGCAGTCGGTGGATGCGGCAAAATATACCATGGGTGACGGAAGTGTGGAATATGCCACAAAAAAAATCCCGATCGGAAATCTCAGTACAGATACCATAAAAAAAGTGAGAGATCTGTTCTATTACTCGAATCCGCAATATTTTTTCTTGAATCCCGCACTTGTCTATGCATCGGGACAGACTGCATATACTGCATTGGGGGTGTATCCCAAATTTGCGGATGCATCTAAGCGGCAGGCCGAGACACAGGTGGTAAAGCAATGTTTGGAAGAATATAAAGCCGGCGTACAGGTATCCGGCAGTCAGGCTGCTATGGACCAAAGTATCCGTGATCTGATCTGTACAAAACTGAAGTATCATCCGGCATACAAAAATGCAGATCCGATCGCTTCCGATCCGGATTATACGCAGACGATTTACGGCGCATTGATGAGCGGACAGACGATCTGTGCCGGTTATACCAAGCTGTATGTACTGCTGTGCAATGCGTTCGGGATCGAATGTGTACCGGCGATCAGTAAAACCCATGGATGGAATTATGTGCGATATGGACAGACCTGGTATGCGGTGGATCTGACCTGGGATGATGCGGATGATGCAACGAAATCTTATTTTCGGGTGAGTGACAGCGAACTAAAAAGTGCGGATACTTCTTCGGGGGATCATACGGTTGTACCGCAGTGGCAGGCATTGGTACCGACAGCCACTGATTCCTATCACACGAAACAGGACGAACAAAGTCTTCTCACAGCACCGCAGATCATGATCAAGGATACACCAAAGGGCGTAAAGCTGACATTTGATGCTCCGGATGGGGATATCTATTATGCCATCGGAACAGATGTGAACCTGTCTGAACGACAGGCGGTCGGAAGTGTGAGCCTGACATCCGGTGGAATGTATGTGGTGACTGCCAAAGCGGTCAGAGAAGGCTGTCTGGACAGCAAGTATACGGTGGCCGTCGTGCAGATTGCGGAAGGCGATGCGACCATCAGCACGATCGTTAATCGAAGCAAAAATAAGATTCGGTTGAGCTATCAGGTTTCACAACTCTGCGAAGGATATGAGATCTGTTACGCATCCGACCGGAAATTTACGGATGCGAAGACGAAAAAGCTGACAGCAAAGTCGGCGGTCATCAAGGGCTTGAAAAAGAACGAGATCTGTTTTGTGCGGGTGCGGGGATACAAGACGGATGCATACGGCAATTATTATTATACCCCGTATTCGGTTGTAAAACGGATCAAGGTCACAAAATAAATCAGATATAGGTATCGGTTATGAAAAAATTACAGGATAACAAAAATCTAAAAGGAAAAAAATATGCGCGATTAAGGAGAAAAAGGATCTGGCCTTCGGTGATCATCTTTGTTGTATTTTTGTTTTTGTCGTGTGCATTGATCACAGCGGTGGTCGGTGGGTTCTGCGGATTTATCATCAGCAATAAGATGAATCTTTTGACGGAACAGGCCAATCAGACAGGACTTCAGATCGCACAGCGTGTCGCATATGGTATGTCGATGGAAGAGGCACTTACGGATCAGCGAAAAGACGTCATTGATCCAACCATGCGGCATAGGTCACAGGTGTATGTGACGGACATGAAAGGAAACTATGTGGCGTCAACCGGTAAAGATGCACCGGATCCGGATGCGCTCTGGTTGATTGATCTCGGAAATGAGTACCAGGTTTACGGCGATGCGGATCAGGAACTGCAAGATAGCGTTGCTCTTGAGGAAAGGCTGACGCTGTCTGTGCAGGAAATCCTTCAGTGGTGTTTTATGGGAGATCCGACGGAATACAAAAATGAGAGAGAATGGTTTCAGGCGACAGCAACGAGTACAAGGTTCTGGCTGTTGGCAGATACCGGCACGATGATGGATCTGAAGTATCGCGTGTATGTTGCCAGTGAGCTGCAGCTTCAGCGAAGTGACATGATCTATCTGTTTGCAGGCGGAGTGATGATGCTGTTGCTTTTTGTGGTTCTCTTGTTCATTTTGCTGGCGAATGCAATCTCGGTGGCGAAAACACAAAAGAGAATGACGAAGATCCTGTTTACAGATCCGGTGACAGATGGAAATAACTGGCCTTATTTTCAGACCTACGCCACCCGCCGGTTACAAAAATACAGAAATGCAAAGAAACCATATGCCCTTGTGAAGCTGCGCCTGGAACGTTACCAGAATTTTTGTGCCTGTTACGGCGTAGACGAGGGAGAAGAATTGTTGGAACATATTTACCGCTTCTTAAAAGCCCGGATTGGCATGACAGATCTGTTTGCCAGATACGGCGAGGCAGATTTCGGATTACTGTTAACTTGTGAGGGACTGACGGAAGAAAATTTCGAAGTCAATCTGAATCGTCGGATGCGTACTCTGATGGCAGAGCTTACCGGATTAAAGCCGGAATACAAGATTCACTTCCATGCGGGTGTCGTCTTTATTCCTCCTGCAGAGGTAGAGGCAACGAAGAGTCTGTTTTCGTTTTTGGGAAAAGGACGGGAGCAGGTAGATATTGACCAGATGTACAACTATGCGGGCTCTGCGCTGGAAGAGACTCATTGCAATGACGGATGTCAGATCGGATTTTTCAATGAGAAGTTATTGGAAGATCAGGCTTGGGAACATTTTGTCGAGTCGCATATGGAAGAGGCACTGGACAAAGAAGAGTTCGAAGTTTACATACAGCCAAAATACAACCCGATCGATGGGCGGCTCGTAGGGGCGGAAGCATTGGCGCGCTGGAGACATCCCGAGAAGGGTCTGATCCCGCCGGGACGTTTTATTCCGATTTTTGAGGAAAACGGCTTTATCACCAAACTGGATGATTATATGATCTCACATGTGGCGAAGCTGCAGGCACAGTGGACGATCAAAAAAGTGAAACAGGTGCCTGTTTCCGTGAATGTGTCACGGGCACATTTTTCTCAGGAAGGACTGGCAGAGCATATTTGTCAGCTGGTAGATGCTTACGGCCCGAGGCATGAACTGATCGAGCTGGAAGTGACGGAGAGTGCATTCTTTGATGACAAGGACATCCTGATTAGGACAGTCAAGGAATTGAAATCATATGGATTTCCGGTATCAATGGATGACTTTGGAGCCGGCTATTCCTCACTGAATTCCCTGAAGGATATTCCGCTGGATGTGCTGAAGCTGGACGGAGAGTTCTTCCGCGGAGATGATGAGGACGGACGCGGAGCGGTCGTGGTACAGGAAGCGATCCGACTGGCGCGGGGATTACATATGCGTGTCGTTGCGGAAGGAATCGAGCGCGAGGATCAGGTGAAGTTTCTGGCCAAAGAAGGCTGTGATATGATACAGGGATTTTATTTTGCAAAACCGATGCCTGTGGAAGATTTTGAGAAGCAGGTGGAGCGGGACGCTTAGGGGAGCAGATGGATGTATACATTTTTGTTAACATTGCAGGTGATTGGAATCATCTGCCTGATCGGAATGGCAGCGTATGTATTTACAAGAAAACCATCAGAAGCACAGAATATGATGCTGTTGCTCATGGTTTCTCTTCTGATCACGTTTGTGGGCTATTACTTTGAGATGAAGGCGACCGACCAGACGCAGGCTTTGATGGCTGTGAAGGTTTCTTATATTGGAAAACCGTTTATCTCGCTGTCCATGTTTATTTTTGTCATGCGTTACTGCGGGTGCCCGTTGAAAAAATGGGTTAGAAGAGTATTGATGTTCTGGCATATGTTCATCACCGCACTGGTGATGACCTGTGATCACCACAGATTGTTTTACAGCTCCATTGACTTTGTACAGAACGGTCTGTTTCCGCATCTGAAGCTTGGACATGCGCCGATCTATATAATCTACCATGCGGGCTATCTGGTCTATATGCTGGTGATGCTTGTCTGCTGTATTCATCAGATGCGCCAGACAAAAAGTGTGACTTTCCGCAAACTGATTCTGAAGTTTATGTCCACCTTCGTGCTAGCATGGACGTCGTTTATTCCGTTTTTACTCGGAAAGACCGGTGGGTACGATACGACGCTTCTGGCATATTTCGTCTGTACGATCATTCTTGCGTCTACGATGTTTGGAGACCGTATCCTTGACACTGTGACGTTGGCAAAGGATATGGCGGTTGATCATTTATCGGACGGTCTGATCGTAGTCGATATGGAAAATCAGGTATTGTACGCGAATAAAAAAGCAACCGAAGTGTTTGAGATGCAGTCTTCTTCAAAGAGGAAAAAAATGCTTCAGACGCTGGATGACTGTCTGCTGGACAAGACCTTGTACGAGCATGCGGGCAGATTCTATCAGATCGCCAGTCGTCTTTTGATGGAAGATAATAAATACTACGGCAAAACCTATTTGCTTCAGGATCAGACAGAGGAGATCCGCTATGCAAAAAATATGCGCGCACAGTCGGATATCATGAAGGCACTCAAGCAGCGTGCAGAGGATGCCAATCAGGCAAAGTCTGCCTTTGTATCGAATATGTCCCATGAGATCCGTACGCCGATGAATGCGATTGTTGGTATGACGGATATTCTGCTCCGCAGTGATCTGTCAGAAGAAAATATGGGTTATCTCATGAATATCAAGCATTCCGGAAATGCCCTGCTGGATATCATTAACGATATTTTAGACTTTTCGAAGATTGAATCGGGTAAGCTGGAGCTGGTCAATGAAGAATACGAACCGATGTCTTTGTTGGGGGATCTGGGAATGATCTTTCTCACCCGTGTGGGCGAAAAGAAGATTGAGATCTTATTTGACATAGATGAGAACCTGCCGCATACCCTTTATGGAGATGCCCTGCGAATCCGACAGATCATCATTAATCTGGTAAACAATGCCATTAAGTTTACGGAAGAGGGATTTGTAAAACTGTCCATCAAGGTTGGCAATGTGAGAGGAGAGGATGTGGAGCTTCTGGTCTCTGTCTCTGACAGTGGGCAGGGGATCCGAAAAGAGGATATCGGCAAATTGTTCGGTTCCTTTTCACAGGTGGATCAGAAGAAAAACCATAATAAAGAAGGTACCGGACTGGGACTTGCGATCTGTAAGCAGCTGGTAGAGCTGATGAATGGTCAGATCAACGTAAAGAGCGAATACGGTCAGGGAAGTGAATTTTATTTCAATATTCATCAAAAGGTTGTCGGCGAGCGTCTGGCAGCACAGCTCAAAGAAACACATCGTATCAGCGGCTTTTTTGGCAATCCGCTTTTGGAACGTCTTCTGCGCAGTCTGGCAAGGCGTTACGATGTGGAGTATGTGGAACTCGATGAGAATTATGTGCCGCAGTCACCGGTTGACTTTTTCTTCGTCGATGCGGCGGGCGCAGATGAACTGGCGGCTCATCTGAATCAACAGGAACGTTATGGAATGGTCTATCTGCTGCGTAATCCACTTCGTGAGACGCAG
>JALEJB010000095.1 GCA_022768825.1 Lachnospiraceae bacterium | reverse complement strand
AAAATCAATATCGAAAGCATTGATCCATCAAAGGACATCTCCATGCGAGAGGTCTATGGTATAGATCAAAACATGGTACAGTAGTTAGTAACAAGGTGGCTCTGTTTGTCCGGAATGGTGGCTCTCGCCACACCGGACAGACGGCTCCGCCGCAACGTAATATTCACCATGAGCTTGCAGACATACCTGAAATATTTGATTGAGGTGGAGAAGTAGATGAATATACAGATTTTTGGAACTAAGAAATGTAATGATACAAAGAAGGCTGAACGATTTTTCAAAGAGAGAGGCATTAAGTATCAGTTTATTGATATGAAAGAAAAGGGCATGAGTAAGGGAGAGTTTACTTCTGTTGCACAAGCTAATGGCGGTCTTGAAAATATGATCAACTGGGAAGAAAAAGATAAGGATACCCTTGCCTTGATCAAGTATATTGCTGATGAAGACAAGCTGGAGAAGATCCTTGAAAACCAGCAGGTGATCAAAACACCGGTGGTCAGAAATGGGAAACAATCGACACTTGGATATCAGCCCGATGTATGGAAGGGATGGGATTGATGGTAAAGAAGATTATGCGTGATCCGCTGTTTCTGGCACAGAAGTCAGTGGATGCAACCGAAGCGGACAAGCAGGTTGTGACGGATTTGCTTGATACACTGAGAGCCAATTTAGACCATTGTGTTGGAATGGCAGCAAATATGATCGGTGTGAAAAAGAATATCATTGTAGTGGCAGCAGGACCATTTCAGTTTGCGATGATAAACCCGGTGATTACAAAAAAATCCGGAGCATATCAGACTGAGGAAGGATGCCTTTCGCTTGATGGAGTAAGACCATGTACGAGATATCAGGAAATCGAAGTGGATTATCTGGATCAGAATTTTCAGAAACAGCATGGGAAGTATTCCGGTTGGACGGCACAGATCATTCAGCATGAGATTGATCATTGCAATGGAATTGTCATATAGGAAGATAAAAGACAGATTTGAGGAATTTCAAATGAATCGAATATAGAAATGCCGAGACGATGAACACATACGATCTGTTTGCGCTGAGATTGCAGTAGTGACGTCGGACAAATCGGACGAGTTAGCGTCCATTGCGCAAGGAAGGGATGTGAACACCAAATGCAGAAAATGATGTTAGATAACGGAGATATCACAAAACTAAATGTGGATGCGATTGTGAATGCCGCCAACAAAAGTCTTTTGGGTGGTGGTGGAGTAGATGGGGCAATCCACAGGGCGGCAGGAAAAGAACTATTAGAGGAATGTAGAAAACTACATGGCTGCGAAACAGGGGAAGCGAAGATCACAAGAGGGTATCGCTTACCGGCAACATATGTGATCCATACAGTTGGGCCGATTTATAGTGGGATTGAACAGGATGCAAGGGATCTGTACAATTGTTACTGGAATTCTCTGCAGCTTGCAGTCGAACACGGGATTCATAGTATTGCCTTTCCTGCCATTTCGACAGGCGTGTACGGATATCCGATATACGAAGCAACTCAGATTGCAATCAGTGCTGTATCAGAATGGTTTGATCAGCATCCAAACTATGATATTCAGGTCATATTCTCTTGTTTTGGCACAAAGGTTTTTCAAATATATAAAGAGGAACTGGAAAAGAGAATGTGAGGGCTTAGGAAAAATAGCAGGAGTGTTGTTATGTCAAGATAAGGTTGATGCCATGGTAGAATTGACTCTTCCTGAGAAATCCGATATATATACTTCACAATACCGGTTATATTTGCCGGACAAAAAGCTGTTGCAGAAAAAATGAAGGAATACATGAAAGAGAATTTTGACGAGTTTTTAATAGATGCGAAACTGCATATAGATACGACAGGACGGGATGAACGGTACTCTGACACCTATCGTTATCCGTATGAGCCGACTGCTTATGGGGTTTTAGAGCGGATCGCAGAAAGTGGCCATATCACGAAGGATGATTATCTGATCGATTATGGAAGTGGAAAGGGCAGAGTTCCGATTTATTTCAATGATCTGGTGGGATGCCGTGCCACCGGCATTGAGATGATGGAACAATTTTTCTTATTGGCGGAAAAGAATCAGGAGAGTTATCGAAAAAAGAACGAAGTGTCTTTTGTGAAAACGACGGCAGAGGTATATGATGTGCCAAAAGATGCGACCTGTTTTTTCTTTTTTAATCCATTTTCGATAGAGATTATGAGATGTGTCATGAATCGGTTGTTGGATTCTTATTATGAGCATCCACGGAGAATGAAGCTGTTCTTCTATTATCCGCAGGATGAGTATGTCGCGTTTTTGATGGGCGTGAATGAACTGGATTTTGTGGATGAAATTGATTGTGGAGATCTGTTTTCAGAGAAGGATGACAGAAACCGGGTACTGATTTTTGAGTTGCCTGATGCAGGACTGTATTCGGACAGATCATGAAAAAGAGAAGTGGATTATATGGATCAGAATTTTCAGGAACAGCATGGAAAATATTCCGGTTGGACGGCACAGATCATTCAGCATGAGATTGATCATTGCAATGGAATTGTCATATAGGAGCAGAAGTTGCGTATGTGGAATGTGAGTAGAATAGAAGAAGCCGATTACGGCTGTGAAGAACGAATGCCGGGCGAACCATTGATGGCGCTTGTCACATTGGAAAGTGATGACGGAAGCGTGTGCCGGTTTGAAGTGTCCGAAGACTGGCTTGCGTATCAGGGGCTTGAAGAAGGCGATGAGTGGCCGGAAGATCTTGATGAAGCGGATAAGGATGCGAAAAAGGCTGAAATGATGTCCGCATGGATGGAGAACTATTTGGATGCGCTAAGTGAAATGGACGAGAAT
>JALEJB010000094.1 GCA_022768825.1 Lachnospiraceae bacterium | reverse complement strand
TGGTGGGAGTCCAATCTCCTTCCAAGATAAAGCCTCCGGCGGATTGCAGAGGTGCGCAGAAGAAGAATGTCATGCAAAGCATGACGCGCACCTCGCAGCAAGTACGCCAAGGCGTACTTGAATGAAAAAAAAGGTGTCAGACACAATGGCGGTCAATGACTACATTGGTGTCTGACACCTTTTTATCTTGATGCAATCGGATAGATCTTTGAGGAATGAAACCGATTGCAGAACTTCTCAAGCGGAAGCGGGCGATCGTAGTAGTAGCCCTGAATTTGGTTAGCTCCGGCATTTTTTACAATCGATAAGATCTCTTCGTTTTCCACACCTTCCGCACAGACTTGGATATCAGTCTTGTGACAGAAACCACAGATAAATTCAACAAGTGAGCGATCTTTCGGTTTGTTTGTGATCGTACGGGTCATCGTGTGGTCAAGCTTGACGATATCGGCCGGAATATCTTTCAGAACAGTCAGCGAAGCATAACCGGTTCCAAAATCGTCGAGAGCGATGCTAAAACCTTCGTCCTTTAAGCTTTGAAGAATTTTAGCCAGTTCTGTCGTATCGTCTACATGACAGCTTTCCGTCAACTCTAAAGTCAGACGTTCTGCAGGGAGATCGTATTTCTGTATTGTCTCAATAATGAAAGACTTTAAAGATGGATCCTGCAATTGGCGATAGGAGAGGTTGATGTTGATCTTAAAAGGAAGATCTGCATGGGTAGCCAGTGCTTTGGCACAGGCATCGATCAACCATTTGCCAACCGGAATAATGAGTCCGGTTTCTTCCAATATCGGAATAAAATCCATCGGGCCGACCTTTGGAAAATCCGGGTGAGACCAGCGCATGAGTGCTTCTGCTGAGACACAGGTTCCATCTTCACCGTCGATGATCGGCTGGAGCATAAAGTAAAAGCCTTCAAAATTGTGGGCAACACTTTCCTTCAGCGCTTCTGTCATGCGCAGATGCATCGTCTGAGCCAGATAAAATTTCTCGACATAAAAGACCGGATCCGTCCGGTTTTCTTTTTTGGCAAAGTCCAGTGCATAGTACAGATTGTTCTGCAACTGATCCACAGTATCGCCGTCATACGGATAAACGGTGGCACTGGCATGAAAATCCAGGTGAAGGATGCGGTCGTTGACAGCTAAGTTTGCCAAAGAACGTACCAGATACCGATGTAAGTCTTCCACGTCTTTTTTGGTTCCGTTTTCAATGATAAAGCTGAAATCGGCACCATCCATGCGATAGATTTTGGCGCGGTTTTTAAAATCCGATAAAAATTTCTGCGCTAACGCAAACAAGGTGGCATCGCCAAAACGATAACCGTACTGATCATTGATTCGTTTAAAGCTCTTGATGCTCATCAGAAGAATCGCACCTGAGGCCCCGTTTGACAAGTGTCTGTCAATATCACTTCGAAATTCAAACATGGTAAACAGATTCGTGATCGGATCGATCTTGTTTCGTCTGCCAAGATTCGATACATAACCGGCGAAATATTCCGGGTTACCGTTTGCATCCAGAGATATTCGTCCTTTGCAGTTTACCCAGACATAAACGCCCTCCGCATTGCGGATCTGGTATTCAATATTGTGATAATCAATCGTGCCGTCCATCATCGCCTGCAGATGTGCCCGATATGCATTGATGTGATCCGGATGGATTTTTGAAATCCATTCCTTATCAATGTCGGTAATGTATTCACCGGATAATCCAAAATACTTTACAGCGGATTTGGACCAGCGTGTGATGTTTGTATGAAAATCAGTCATATAAAAATATGTTTTATCTGAACTAGCTGACAATAAACTGAACAATGTAGAATCTAATTCTCCTAATACAGGTTGTTCCATTTGCACTGACCTCCAATCTGATATGTAAAGTTTACATAACTATTACAATTATAACAAGTTTGTAAGAATTTTACAATAGAAAAGAAAAAAGCGAGTAGTTATTGTGCTATATGACAGAAATAAGAGTGGCATTTGATACACAAAATAAGAAAAAAATGTTAAAATATACAATATTGGGGTTCAAATGGAAATCATCAGTTACAGGTCAGAGTTGGAAGTGAGTGTGTAATCAGTTATTTTGCAACAAAACCTATTGACAAGGTAGGAAATGAGTAGTATACTTCATGATAAATAAAACATATCAAAAAGGTAGGAAATAAAATCGAAGGATTGAGGAGGATACCAATATGTCAAATATTTATCAGGGAACATTAGGATTGATCGGAAATACACCTTTAGTTGAGGTGGCAAATATTGAGAAGGACTTAGGACTTGAAGCAAAGATTTTAGTGAAGCTTGAGTATTTTAATCCGGCCGGATCAGTTAAGGATCGTATTGCAAAGGCAATGATCGAGGATGCGGAAGAGCGTGGCGTCTTAAAAGAAGGTTCTGTCATCATTGAACCGACTTCCGGAAATACCGGAATTGGTCTTGCAAGCATTGCAGCAGCCAAAGGTTATCGAATTGTTCTGACAATGCCGGAGACGATGAGCGTTGAGCGAAGAAATATTCTGAAAGCATATGGTGCAGAAATCGTTTTGACGGAAGGTGCCAAGGGAATGAAAGGTGCGATCGCTAAAGCGGAGGAGCTTGCAAAGGAGATTCCGAATTCCTTTATACCGGGTCAGTTCGACAATCCGGCCAACCCGGCTATCCATAAGAGAACGACCGGTCCGGAGATCTGGAACGATACAGACGGAGAAGTAGATGTATTCATCGCCGGTGTAGGAACCGGCGGAACCTTATCGGGAACCGGTGCTTATCTCAAGTCACAGAAGGACAGTGTAGAGATTATCGGACTTGAGCCGGCAGGATCTCCTGTATTGACCGAGGGTAAAGCCGGTCCGCACAAAATTCAGGGAATTGGAGCCGGATTTATACCAAAGACACTGGATACGAGTATTTATGACCGTGTACTTACGGTGGAAAATGAGGATGCATTTGCCGCATCAAAGCTGATTGCCAAGAAAGAGGGAGTATTGGTTGGTATTTCTTCCGGAGCCGCTCTTCATGTTGCGATCGAGCTGGCAAAGAAACCGGAATATAAGGGGAAAACGATCGTTGCATTGCTTCCGGACTCAGGAGACAGATATTATTCCACTCCGTTATTTGAAAGCTAATCGTCTTTGATAAAGGCACTGAAAACGAAGGGGCAGTTACACAGCAAAGTGTAACTGTCTTTTTGTCGTATAGGAAACTGCATCTCTTATACGACAAAAGCCTCCGGCAGGATGCGCATAGCACACTCTTTTTTGTTTTTGGAAAAATGTGCAGAGTTGACGCATGAGAAGCGACAAGGTAAAATAGAAGCATATGAGTTTATGAAAGTAGAAGGTATGGCAGATCTGTTTTCACATGCTTTCGACGACTACTAGAATGAAAATATTGGAAAGGTATTATTATGAAAGAATTACAATTTCGTCCGATGACGATGGCAGATCAGAACATGATAAAGGAAAAGCTGGCATATGACAACCGGGATATCTGTGAATTGACGTTTGGAGGAAATTACGCGTGGAGCAGATTTTATTCTCTGGAGA
>JALEJB010000091.1 GCA_022768825.1 Lachnospiraceae bacterium | reverse complement strand
AAAGCTTCCTGTCACAATACCTTCCATAGCCCCTTGGATGATCAAATAAGGGGACATATACCAGATTGTAACCGGAAACAACAGCATGGAAATAATCAATAGTAATTTTCTGATATTTTGTCTTTTCATAAGCCCCTCCATATATCAATTTGATACATTATACAATATATCAGTTTGATATATTTGTCAAGATTAGTTATGAATATACATTTATACGTGAACGGTGATGGCGCTGCTCACCATCCCCTAATACCTTAAACTTACCCCTGCTCCCGGCACCGTAGTTTCCGGCCATCTCTTCTATCGTATAGATCATATTTTCTCTGGCATCCGCCGGACTCAATACCTCCGCATATTGCCCGTATGAGAGAACGTAACCGGGAAACCAACTCTCATCCGCATCCTCAACGGTAAAAATGAAACGATCAGCCTCCTCTTTGACATGAGATGGATTCATCTCATCAAAAGCACGATACGCCATACATTTATCAATGGCGACAATTGCCTGAAACGTCTTTCTCTGACTGGCATAGTAGCTCGATTCTTCCTTGGGAGGCGAAAGTGGGTCAAACCGCTCATCCGTCACTTCCAGATGTCTCATTCTGTGGAACTTGAAATATCTGAAATCCTGCCTTTCTTCACAAAAGGCATACAGATACCATGACTGCGCCCGAAAAACCAGCTTACACGGATGCACTTTCCGATGAGAAATATCACCCTGCTTCATATAATCAAATGTCACTTTTTTTCTGGTCAGCACAGCATGCTTCAATTGTCCGAACCGCTCTTTATCAAAATATCCCTCACCCCAGTTATCCAGTTCGATCTCAATCCAGTCCTGCGCCGCCTCGCCAAAGAAATCTTCCAGACGCTGCAGTGCCTCTTTCTCGTCATCATAAGCAACTGTCCCCATAAGTCTCATAGAAGATAAGATCCCGCTTTTTTCTTCATCTGTCAGCACCTTTTTATTCAACACAAAGTCAGGAAGCAGGGATACACCTCCATCCCTGCCTCTTGTTGTATAAATGGGTATTCTCGCTTCCGATAACTTCTCAATATCCCGATTGATCGTCCGAACGGAAACCTCCAGTCTGTCGGCAAGCTCCCGTGCTGATAAATGTTCATTTTCCATTAACAGATATACGATCTGAAACAGCCTGCCTACCATGTTTCACCCTCTTGTCCCTGATCACTTGATCGCAATGTAAATATCAATATCTTCCTGTGACAGATATTCCTCGAAATCTCCGGTAAACGTACGATCCAGAGGAGTCTCCCAGATTTCTTTCCAGGAATTGGCAACAGCCTCGATCATATCTCCATGGACGCTGAATTTTGCATATCTTCCGGCCGGAATGGTCTTGACTGTAAAGCCGTTTCCGCTTTTGGCATCACTTACCTCAAAACCGGCGGTCACCTGATATCCTTCTTTGTCATAATTGGAATAAAGTCCAATGGCATAGGAATTCACCCGGTTCTGTATTTTCTCCGTGTTCTCCGGTGTATAGAGCTGCTTCCACAGATCACCGATAATGGCTCCCATTTGCGGATCTTCATTACTCGTTCTTGCGGCAAATCCTACAATTGTCTTTTCCTTCAGTTCTACGATTTCGTAATTCATGATGAATCCTCCTTATTGTCTTTACTTATGTTTGTTGACAATAGAAGCATATCACCCTATATATGACATTGTATGTCATATATTTTAAAAAATCAGCTTCCAAACATTCTGTACTCTTTTCTGCTATGCGCATTCCTCATGACAAAAACTACATTTTTCCATTTTGTCCGTCTGCCTCCGCCTTGCCTAAAAGATAGAGAAAGGCTATGGCGGGTATCCTTAATATCGGCACTTTGGTTTCGTGCTTTGCGATACCAAAATCATCTAACTGCTTTGTGATGAGAAAAGCATTTGTTACCTTTGATTTTTCGTCCCTGCACAATTCCACAATCGCATCAGAAGAAGGAATATGGGAATTATTACGGTATTTGACCTCACAAAGAATTTTCTCACGTGGCAGCTCTATTACCACATCAACTTCCTTTTGATTGTCCTTTGCCTTTCTAAAATAGCCAAGTTGTGCCGTACTGCCCTGATAGAAAGATACGATATGCTTATACACCGTGGTTTCCACCATAGCTGCGAGTTCCTTCTCATCGGATAATACATCGTCAATCATCAATACGGCGTTGCGTATCGCTGCATCTGCAATAAAAATTTTCGGTTTTCCCTTTAATGCACCTTTACTTCCCACATCCATCGGCTTTGCCAGATAAATAAGATTAGACATTTCAAGCGCTTCGATATAACCGTCAATCGTGGCAACAGAGATGTTCTCCAATTCCTTTGACGCTGTTGTGATGCTGAAAATCTCCGTGGAGTTCATGCAGAGATATAAGAACAGCTTTTCCAGCAGAAGCGGGCTGCGTATTTTAAACAGTGTCAGCACATCTCGCTTAATAACCTTGTCTACCACATCTTCACGCAACATCCGCTGAGCGTATACATCATCATCGGACAGTACAAGTTCCGGAAAACCACCAATTGTCAGATAACGATTGAAATGCCCCTCCAAAGGAACAAATCTGTCCATCAGATCTCCAAGCTGCGCATTGCTCATTGCCACAAGCGATGTGAGCCTTAATTGATCGGGCAGTATCGGCTCTTCAAGCTGAAGCAGACGACAATATTCGTAGAATGACATAGTTGGTATTTTCAAAACACTCCATCTGCCCGTGCCGCTGTCTGTCGCACCTTTTTCCAATATAGGGCTTGCCGATCCCGTTGCGGTAAGGCGAATATCTTTTCTGCTGTCATAAATGACCTTCATCCACAATTCCCAGTTATCCGTATATTGAATTTCATCGAGAAAGATATAACGTACCCCCTCGATCGGATAGAGCATTTCATAAATTGCAAGGACAGCTTCGACATTGACAAGCTTTACAATCGGATTGTCAAAGGACACATACAGAATGTTTTTAGGACTGATACCCTCATCTATCAAAGTATCTATCATCTGGTACATAATTGTTGTCTTGCCGACACGCCTTGCACCAGACAGCACTGCAAAACGTCTTAACGTTTTATGCTTTATCATTTTGAGTGCTTCATAGTAAGCAAGTCGCTTCTGTGGTTTACTTTCCTCTTTGATTGTAGACGGATTACGCCACCACGGATTATATTGCCGAAGCACCTTAACAACCTGCTCATCGCTTACAATAGCCATAAAAACACCTCCATGCTTTCCTGTTCTGTCGGAGTTATAACAATATATTTGCTCAATATCCCTGGAATTATGCAAGTATATTATAACAATAGTCTTCACAGAAAACAACCACCCAACCGAAAATGTCACTTGCATTTTTAAAGATGCTGATAATCTTTGGAGTGAACCCAGTCACCCCATGTAAAACCGTGCTCAGTAAACAGCTTGTAGCACAGATCATCATAGTCGATCCGATACGGATAATCCTCACTTCGATCCACATACGCTACAGCATTGACCGCTCGATAGGAAGTGCTCCATTCACGGTCTTAACATACGGGTTATGCAGTGGATTTATATCGATCGCCATACCGAGTTCATGCTTTGAACAACACCGGCGGGCTGGATGCCCTGATGCCGAATGCAAGGTCTGATAAGGGCATTCCGCATCTCATTGACAACCTGATGACAGATGCCCTGACCCTTGGTTCCCAGCAGGACAAGAAAGTCATCGATGCCGAGATCATCCGCGCTGCCGTGGATAATCAGGGACTTTACTGATGAAGTTTTCTAAGTACAGATATAAGGCTGTGACTCCTGTCATGGTCTTATTTCAAAAGCAGCGCAGCTACCTTTCAAACAAGGCTACGACAATCTGTGGTAAACCCTCTGAGAGTCTGCGGCAAGTACCGATACGGCACGATCGGAGAGACATTTCCACAGAAATCAAAGTGCGGTTTGCGCCTCCCACAATGTGCCGTCTGACAATTATGTAGTCTTCGGCATTTCTCATTGGTACATTTCAGGCGGTTAATGGCAAACCAGCTTTTCTTTCCACCTGCTTCTTTATGAACTCGCAGCTTCCTGTCCCTCTTGCATAGAGGGCTTCCGCATTCCGGACAGATGGTATCTTCTTCACTGATTACTAAAAATATCTTTTTCCTCATTGCGTTCTAACCGATACTTTGATACGATAACCATGGTAGCAATACCATCATGGATCCTGGAACATTCGACTCGCCAAAGAAGAGGTTC
>JALEJB010000045.1 GCA_022768825.1 Lachnospiraceae bacterium | reverse complement strand
TAAAACAAATTCATCTTGGTGGGAGTCCAATCTCCTTCCAAGATAAAGCCTCCGGCGGATTGCAGAGGTGCGCAGAAGAAGAATGTCATGCAAAGCATGACGCGCACCTCGCAGCAAGTACGCCAAGGCGTACTTGAATTTCACAGGGTTTTACACCTTTTTTGCACTTTTTGGTATTTTGTGCTATAATATAATCCACTGTCGCTAAAAATCGGATATGCGGCAGGAAAGGAAGAAGAAATGAGCAAACTGAAAGAGTTACAGGAAAAAATCGGATATACATATGAGAATGAGGGATTGCTTCGTCATGCCCTGACACACAGTTCCTATGCCAATGAAAAGCGAATGAAAAAGGGTGCGGATAATGAGCGTCTGGAGTTTTTGGGAGATGCGGTACTGGAGATTGTGACCAGTGAGTTTTTGTATCATAAATACCCGAATCGTCCGGAAGGCGAATTGACCAAGATCCGGGCAAGTCTTGTGTGTGAGCCGACGCTTGCTGACTGTACAAAGGAGCTCTCACTCGGCAATTATCTCTATCTGGGAAAGGGTGAGGATCGCACCGGCGGACGCAAGCGACCATCGATTCTTTCGGATGCATTGGAGGCCGTGATCGGCTCGCTTTATCTGGATGGTGGGTTGGAAATTGCCAAAGCATTTATTTTGCGTTTTATCCTGACGGATACGGAGAAGAAACAATTGTTTTATGACAGCAAGACCATTCTGCAGGAAGAGATACAGGCAGGTGATCATGGACAGTTACACTACGAACTGACCGGAGAAACCGGACCGGATCACGATAAGCATTTTTCGGTTGCAGTATATGTGGGAGACAGACAGCTTGGAACCGGAGAAGGTCATACGAAAAAGGCGGCTGAACAGGAGGCTGCCTATCAGGCATTGCTTGCATTGCGCAAAGAAACAAAGGGAGGAAACACATGTATTTAAAAAGCATAGAAATTCATGGATTCAAATCCTTTGCCAATAAGCTGGTATTCGATTTTCACAACGGAATCACCGGAATTGTCGGACCAAATGGAAGCGGAAAAAGTAATGTAGCGGATGCTGTGCGTTGGGTGCTGGGTGAGCAGAGTGCCAAGCAGCTTCGCGGTGCCAGTATGCAGGACGTTATTTTTGCGGGAACAGAGAACCGGAAACCGTTAAGTTATGCCTATGTGGCAATCACGCTGGATAATGGGGACGGACAGCTTCCGATCGATTTTAAGGAAGTGACGATCGCCAGACGCGTGTACCGTTCCGGAGAAAGTGAATATTTGCTGAATGGAAGCCCATGCCGTCTCAAGGATGTCCATGAGCTGTTTTATGATACCGGTATCGGAAAAGAAGGATATTCCATTATCGGACAGGGTCAGATTGAGAAAATCTTAAGCGGAAAACCGGAGGAACGCCGCGAGCTTTTTGATGAGGCAGCGGGAATCGTCAAATACAAGAGAAGAAAAGCCACAACCCAGAAGAAACTGGAGAGCGAACGGGAAAATCTGGTTCGTATCAATGATATTTTAGCAGAGCTGGAACGTCAGATCGGGCCGTTGGAGCGTCAGGCGGAAAAGGCGCGTATTTATTTAAAGAAAAAAGAAGAATTAAAAGTTTACGATGTCAATGCATTCCTGATGGAGATGGAGCGCATCGAGGAATCCGGCGAGGAACTGGAGAAAAAATACAAGATCGTTTCGGATCAGTTGGAGGAGACAAAGCTTCAGAAGGCGAAAAATGAGGAAGGCTATAACAATCTGCAGGATACGATCCAAACGATGGACGAGCAGATTGCTTCCATGCATGAGGAATTGTCAAATACCGGCATCACCAAAGGAAAATTAGAGGGTCAGATCAACGTATTAAAAGAACAGATCCACACGGCCGAGATGAGCGAGGAGCATTTTGCTGCCCGAAGCCAGGCGATTGATGCAGAACGCAAGGAGCGTATTGCTCACAGACAAGAGTATGAGACCGAAAAACAGGAAATGGATGCTCAGCTTTCTGCCGTAGTAGAAAGACGCACACGGTTACAGACACGTTTGGAGGAGATCCGGGGACAAATTGCGCAGTCAACAACCGGAATCGAAAACGGAAAAAAAGAGATCATAGAGATTCTGGGAAACCGCGGAAACATTCAGTCCAAGGGACAGAAATTTGATACGATGATGGAGCAGATCCGGATTCAGAAGGCTGCCATCGATAAGCGCAGATTACAGCGCAAGAGCGAGGAATCTGATTTTGAGAAAAATCTTCTCGACAGGCAGCAGGAACTGGAAACGATACAGAATCAGAATGCCGATCTGCAGCAGGAGATCATTGGAATCGAGAAAAAGGATCAGGAATGGGATGAGAAGCTGCGACAGACCAGGAAAGAGTTGGAAGAAGCGACGGCAGGCTTTCACAAGAAGCAGTCGAGGCTGGAGTCGCTGCAAAACGTGGCAGAGCGATATGACGGTTACGGCGGAAGCGTGCGTCGCATCATGGAACAGAAAGGTGCTCACCCGGGAATCTGCGGTGTCATTGCCGACCTGATGAAGGTGGACAAAAAATACGAAACGGCGGTGGAGACTGCACTGGGCGGAAATATCCAGAATATTGTCACAAAGGATGAAGAGACCGCAAAAGAAATGATCCGTTTTCTGAAACAGAACCGTTTCGGAAGAGCGACCTTTTTACCGCTGACCAGTGTGACCGGACGGGACAACTCCAAGTTTGAAAAAGCACTGGGCAAACCCGGCGTGCTCGGCATGGCAAATGAGCTGGTCACTACAGACAGCATCTATGCGGGAATCATGTCCTATCTGCTGGGACGTGTTGTTGTAGTAGATACGATTGACCATGCCATCGCGCTTGCAAAGGAATTTCATTATTCGCTGCACATTGTCACTCTCGAGGGCGAGTATTTAAGTCCCGGTGGATCAATGGCGGGAGGAGCGTTTAAAAATAACAGTAATCTCTTAGGTCGAAATCGTGAGCTGGAGGAACTGGAACAGGAAGTTGCCAAGCTGCAAAAAGAGATTGGAAGCAAGCATCAGCGCATTGATGATATCACGACGGCCAAGGAGCTGTTAAAGGGAGATCTGGAGGAACTGCGCGAGAAGCTGCAGCAGGGTTATCTTCTGGCAAATACGGCAAAGTTAAATTATAATCGCGCAAAGGAACAGAAGGACGAAAGCGAAAAAGTATATGCCGGTCTGGCGATGGAAGCGCAGGATCTGGACAAGCAGTTAGGACAATTGAAGCTTTCCAAGGAGCAGATCGCAGGCGAGCTGTCTGATATGAAAAAACGCGAGGAAGAGATCGCTGAGGAAGAAAAACGCCTGCAGGAAGTTCTGGATCAGCAGATCTATCTGGAAGAGACGACGGTGAAGGAATTGTCGTCTATTCAGATCGAAGAATCCGGCTTTGCGCAAAAGACCGGTTTCGTGCAGGAGAATCTGGATCGTATCAATGCGGAGCTGCAAAAGCTGGATGAGGAGAGGAAGACTCTGTCAGAGAACGTGGCTCATTCCAAAGAGGATATCGAAAAGAAGAAAGCGGATATCGAAGCGATCCGTCAGACGATCATTGCCGGAGATGAGAATTATGCGAAGCTGGAACAGAAGCTGAAAGAAGCCAATGTCAAGAAAGAACAGCTTGCGAAGGAAAATAAAGAATTTTATCAGAAAAACGATGAGATCTTGGCGCAGATCACCAATCTGGAAAAAGAGATTTATCGTCTGAACAGCAATCAGGAGAAACTTTCTGAGGCGAAACAGTATCAGATCAACTATATGTGGAATGAATATGAGCTGACGTATCACAATGCGCTACCGATGAAGGATGCGCAGTATGATGACTTGCAGGCACTGCGTAAGGATATCTCCGCAGTCAAGGATGAGATCCGAAAGCTCGGAGATGTCAATGTCAATGCCATTGAAGACTTTAAGGAAGTGAATGAGCGTTATACCTTCCTGAAGGGTCAGCATGATGATCTGATCGAAGCGGAACAGACGCTGATGGGAATCATCGAGGAACTGGATCAGGGAATGCGGAAGCAGTTTACCGAGAAGTTTGCGGAGATCCAGGTCGAGTTTGACAAAGCGTTCAAGGAGCTGTTTGGCGGAGGAAAAGGCAGTCTCGAATTGGTCGAGGATGAAGAGCATACGGATATTTTAGAGTGTGGAATCCGCATCATCGCACAGCCACCGGGAAAGAAATTGCAGAACATGATGCAGCTTTCCGGAGGAGAAAAATCACTGACGGCCATCGCATTGCTTTTTGCGATTCAGAATCTGAAGCCATCGCCGTTTTGTCTTCTGGACGAGATCGAGGCGGCACTGGACGACTCTAACGTGGACCGTTTTGCAAAGTATTTACATAAACTGACAAAAAACACACAGTTTATTATCATTACACATCGTCGCGGTACGATGAATGCCGCTGACCGCCTGTATGGTATCACGATGCAGGAAAAAGGTGTATCCACACTGGTGAGCGTCAACCTGATCGAAGGAGATTTAGACGAGTAACAGGTCATTATAATTATATAGGAAAGGAAATCATATGAGCGAAGAATTAGAGGTGGAACAGCCACAGAAGAAAAAAGGATTTTTTTCGAGACTTGTATCCGGTCTGACAAAGACAAGGGAAAATCTGGTGCGCGGCATTGACCATGTATTCAGTGGCTTTTCGGAGATCGATGATGATTTTTATGAGGAGATCGAGGAAATACTCGTAATGGGAGATGTGGGAGTGCGTGCCACGGAGGAGATCATCGACAATCTGAAGCAAAAAGTAAAAGAGCAGCACATCAAGAAACCGGAAGACTGCAAGGAGCTTTTGATCGAGAGCATCAAGGAGCAGATGGATGTGGGAGAAGCGGCTTACCGTTTTGAAGATGAGCAGTCCGTTGTTCTTGTGATCGGTGTCAACGGAGTCGGCAAAACCACATCTGTCGGAAAGCTGGCAGGAAAGCTGAAAGCCCAGGGACGCAAGGTGGTGCTGGCAGCAGCAGATACGTTTCGCGCGGCTGCGGGAAGCCAGCTGGAAGAGTGGGCGAACCGGGCAGGCGTGGAGATGATCGGTGGACAGGAGGGCGCAGACCCGGCTTCCATCGTCTATGACGCAGTGGCAGCAGCCAAGGCAAGGCACGCAGATGTCCTGCTTTGCGATACCGCAGGCCGCCTGCACAACAAGAAAAATCTGATGGAAGAGCTGAAAAAGATCAATCGTATTTTAGAGAGAGAGTACCCGGACGCATATCGTGAGACACTGGTCGTATTGGACGGAACAACCGGACAAAACGCTTTGGCTCAGGCAAAGCAGTTTTCGGAGGTTGCCGATATCACAGGAATCATCCTGACAAAAATGGACGGAACAGCAAAAGGCGGAATCGCGGTTGCGATTCAGGCGGAGCTTGGCATACCGGTGAAATATATCGGTGTGGGCGAGACGATCGATGACTTACAGAAATTTGATTCCAATGATTTTGTGAACGCATTGTTCGATGTGAAAAAGGAAGACTAGTATAGCAGGAGGCAAATATGTTGACATTAGACAAGTTTGAGGAAGCCAGTGAGAAGGTTAAAGAGGTGACACTTGAGACCAAACTGGTCTACAGTAATTATCTCAGTGATTTAACAGGAAATAAGGTTTATCTGAAACCGGAAAACATGCAGTTTACAGGTGCCTACAAGGTGCGCGGCGCCTATTACAAGATCAGTACGCTGACTGATGAAGAACGCGCCAGAGGACTGATCACTGCCTCAGCAGGAAATCATGCGCAGGGTGTTGCCTATGCGGCAAAGTGCTATGGCTGTAAGGCGACCATCGTCATGCCGACCACGACACCGCTGATCAAGGTGAACCGTACCAAGAGCTATGGCGCAGAGGTTGTATTGCATGGGGATGTGTATGATGAGGCCTGTGCCTATGCACTGGAGCTTGCCGCAGAAAAAGGTTACACCTTTATTCATCCCTTTGACGATCTGGCAGTAGCGACCGGACAGGGAACGATTGCGATGGAGATCTTCAAGGAGCTTCCGCTGGTAGAATACATTCTGGTTCCGATCGGTGGCGGCGGACTGGCAACCGGTGTGTCTACACTGGCAAAATTATTGAATCCAAAGATCAAGGTCATCGGTGTGGAGCCGGCAGGCGCAAACTGCATGCAAGAGTCTTTTAAAAACGGAGCAGTCACAACACTGCCGACCGTCAACACGATTGCAGACGGTACCGCGGTAAAGACACCGGGAGAAAAGATTTTTCCGTATATCAAAAAGAACCTGGACGATATCATCACCGTGGATGATGACGAATTGATCGTGGCATTCCTCGATATGGTAGAAAACCACAAGATGATCGTGGAAAATTCGGGACTGCTTACCGTCGCAGCGTTAAAGAAGCTGAAGGCCAAAGGAAAGCGTGTCGTATCGATCTTAAGCGGCGGCAACATGGATGTCATCACGATGTCATCTGTGGTACAGCAGGGACTCATCTTCAGAGACCGTATCTTTACGGTATCCGTGCTGCTTCCGGATAAGCCGGGCGAGCTGTGCAAGGTATCCGGTCTGATCGCAGAGCAGCAGGGCAATGTCATCAAGCTGGAGCACAACCAGTTTGTGAGCACAAACCGCAATGCGGCAGTGGAACTGCGCATCACCCTGGAGTGTTTTGGAACCGAGCACAAGGAACAGATCATCGCTGCTTTGGAAAAGGAAGGATACAAACCAAAGCTGGTGCGTACCACATTATAGATGATATGATGATAGAGGCAAAATTCACATAGTTTGAACCCGAGAGCTCTTCGCAAAGTGTGAAGGGCTCTTTTAGATGGAAAATAAAAAAATTTATTGATGATTCTTGCAATAAGGTTTAAGGTTAGGTTAAGGTGATTCCCATTGTACATTAAGATTCGCCTGTTATACTATGAGACATAGAAAACAAAACGCACCGGTCCATTTGCCGAAGGCAAATTTTTGAATGGATCGATGTTCCAGGAAGGAGGAATCATAATGAAAACATGGAGTCGTAAGGAACTGAAAGACAAAGCCAAATTGAGGCTGAAGACAAACTATTGGAAGGCGGTATTGATTGGGCTGCTCACGATACTGATCGGGGGAGCGTCACCGACCACCACCTACACATTGAATGACCAGACAACAACAGCCGTGACTACAGACCAAGTCGCTGTGGCAGGAGCAGCAGGAAGTGCCTTGGAAGAAATCGCCAAGATACCGGTAGCAGGTTGGATCGCAATTGCTGTTTTTATGCTCATCTTTGTTTTGATCGTCATGGCTATTGTATTTCTGGTAAAGGCATTGGTATTCAACCCGCTGGAAATCGGACGCGATCGTTTCTTCTATAAAGATCTGGAAGAGGATGCGGAGATCAAAGAGGTATGTTTTGCTTTTGACAGAGGTTATAAAAACAGTGTGAAGGTCATGTTCTTCCGGGATTTATATACGATCCTGTGGACATTGCTGTTTATCATTCCGGGTATCGTGAAAGCCTATGAGTACAGAATGATCCCGTACATCCTGAGTGAGGATCCCAATATGGATAAAAACGAAGTGTTTGCGATGAGTAAACAGATGATGACCGGAAACAAATGGAAGGCATTTGTACTGGATCTGTCATTCATCCTGTGGGATATTCTTGGGGCATGCACCTGCGGTATTCTTCATATTTTCTATATCGAGCCGTACAAGAGACTCACAGATGCCGGATTGTATCAGGCATTGAAAGACGAACAACTGGAAAGCAAAGAACAGATTGTGATTACAGAGCAGTAAGCAAGATGTATCTGCTTAAAGCAGATCGCATCGGAACTGTGAAGGTGCTGAACAGTTCAGAAAGGGTTTGTATGAGTTATGTGATTCTGATCGCTGATGATGAAGCAGAAATCAGAGATCTGTTACGATTATATCTGGAAAATAGTGGATATATTGTCCTCGAGGCCGCTGACGGTCTCGAGGCATTGGAAATTTTGGAGAAACAACACGTGGATCTTGCAGTGCTGGATGTGATGATGCCGCGGATGAATGGACTGCATGTGTTGAAAAAGCTGCGGGAGGACAGCAACATTCCTGTGTTGGTTTTTTCCGCAAAGGATACCGATGCCGATAAGATCCTTGGATTGGATCTGGGAGCAGATGATTATCTGACAAAACCCTTTAATCCGCTTGAGGCGGTAGCGAGGATCAATTCCAATATCCGAAGATTCTATTCGCTGGGCGGGGGCGGTGGCAATGCAAGTGTTGAGAGCGCAGGTGTCAATCTGAAAGTCAAAGATCTGGAACTGGACACGGACAGTTGTGTCTTGTATCAGGGACAAGAAAAAATCGAATTATCATCTGTGGAATACCGGATCATGCGGCTGTTCATGGAACATCCGGGAAAAGTATTCACAAAAGGGCAGATCTTTTCAGCGGGATGGAACGAAGAATTTATGGAAGACGATAATAATGTCATGGTCTGCATCAGTAAGCTGAGGGGAAAATTATCGGATGACGGAAGCAGATACATACGGACAGTCCGGGGGCTTGGATACCGGATGGAAAAATAGATGGAGAGGTGCGAGAGATGGCACAAACAGAAATGCCGCAGAAAATAGAACATCTGAAGCGATTTCTGATCATCCGGCTTTTGCTTGTGATGCTGTTTATCCTCATCAGTGAAAGCCTGATCAATCTGCTGGCAGGGCAGATCGTGTTTCCGATGCTGAATACTTTTTTCAGAGAAGAATTGTTTTTGGAACAACAGTCTCCGGGAGCAAATGTATGGCTGCTGGTTCGGCTGGTTGCTTTTTTTATTCTGAAGGAGATGGGCATGGTACTTCCCGGTTCGATTTCGGTTTTTTTTTCGTATCTGTCAGAAAGTATATGGAAAAACAATGAACTGTTCAGGGAAATCACAGGTCCTCAGCAGATACTGATTCTATTGGTTTTGTTGGTATTCCTATGCATATATCTGCTCCCTTATCTGGCAGGTATTTTGTATTACAGCAGTATTGTAGTAAAGAAAATGGAAGAAGTGCGCTCAGAGGATCGAAAGCAGGCAGAGGCATTTGAAAAAAGGAGAAATCTGCTTTTGTCGGATATCACGCATGATCTGAAGACGCCGATCACAACGATTGCCGGATATGTGCAGGCACTCAATGATGGCATGGTCAAAGATCCGGAGAAACAAAAGCAGTATCTTTTGGCCATACGGCAGAAATCGCTGGAGATGAGTCAGTTGATGACACTGCTTTTTCAGTATGTGAAGCTCGACAGCGAAGGGTTTGAATTAAAACTGGAGCGGGTAGCTGTCACTGAACTTGTGCGTCAGATCGCGGCAGGCGCATATACCGATATTGAAGAGGCGGGAATGGAATTGGATGTGGACATTCCTGAGACGGTAGGTTATGCCAAGGTGGATCAGGCACAATTTACCCGTGCATTGAACAATCTGATCACCAATGCGGTCAGACACAACAGCTCCGGAACAAAAATAAAAATCAGTATGAGCGATCCATACGGATACTGGGTGATCAAGGTGATGGATTCAGGGAATCGCATTGACGACTCCCTGATGGAGCATCTGTTTGATCCATTTGTTATGGGAGATGAATCAAGAAACAGCCGCGGTGGAAGCGGCCTGGGACTGAGTGTCTCAAAAAAGGTGATCGATATGCATGGAGGAAAGCTTTGGCTGGAACAGCCTGCACAAGAAGGCTATACGAAAGCCTTCTGCATCCGGATCAAGCAGTCGGAAGAACACTCATATGAGTATGATGAAAAGTAAGATTAAGAAAAGTTTTTATTAAATATATGCAAAGTGTACATAGTTAACAATGGGGAGCTCTTCGTGATTTGTGAAGAGCTCTTTTTATGCGGAAAAAGTTGCACAAAGAGATTGTATGATTTTTAGGAACAATGCAATAAAAGGATTTTTTTTCGGTTTGTTAGACCAAAATAGGTATATATATTCTGTAGTTTGACGCTTCGATTGGTAGATATAACGAAAAATAAATGATAAAATCGTGAAAATACCTGATTGAGATTGCAAATCAGTCATGGCATAATACAGAAAACAACAAGTTGACGCTACACAATAATTGTGTATAATAAAAATAAGGGGACATACAAATATTAGATGAAGCAACGTGATTTAATAAAGAAGCTGGAGGCTATGGGATTTGTTTTTGAACGGCATGGGAGTGATCATGATATCTATATCAGAGGTTCGGAACGAGAAACAATTCCAAGACATAAGGAAATTGATGAAAGACTTGCAAGGGCAATTCTGAGAAGAAGAGGTGGATGATATGAAAACGGTATATCCGGTTTTTTTTACAAAAACAAAAGATGTTATTTTAGTAGAGGTTCCTGATTTACAAATTCTGACAGAAGGGACAGATATGAATCAGGCGATTGATATGGCAAGGGATGCAATTGAGGTAAAATGTGTTTCTATGGAAGATGCAAAGGAAGAGATTCCTGTACCGTCCGAAATTTCGGATTTGGATGTAACAAAAGGAACATTTGCTTCAGAGGGAGAGACAATCGTTTCTCTTGTCGATATTGATTCCGGAGAATATCGAAGAAAAACAGACACCAGAACAGTCCGAAGAAACGTGGCTCTTCCCAGTTGGCTGAATTATGAGGCGGAGCATGCCGGAATCAACGTTTCCCGTGTTTTACAGGAAGCATTGATGGCAACATTGGGAGTGCAGCGAAATTAGCCGGAGAAAGTGAGGGCAGTCAAGGGTTAATAAAAGATTCAGAATAAGTATTAGCAAACAGAAAATGTTGTAGAGGTGACAAGAAAAAAAACTTGACACCTCTTTTTTCTTGTAGTATGATAGCATAGGTTTAAGAGAAAAGGTGTGAAACTTATGGCATCAGATATGGAACCAAAGGTGAGGCAGACGTACCTCTATGATTTTTACGGTGAGCTGTTAAACGAGCATCAGAGAAAAATCTTTGAGGCGTTTGTATTCGAGGATCTCTCGCTTGGAGAGATTGCCGAGGAGCAGGATATTTCCAGACAGGCAGTATTTGATCTCGTTAAACGGGCCACGGCAAAATTGGAAGGCTACGAGAACAAGCTGCATCTCATGGCAAGGTTTATGGAACTGCGGGAAAAGGCGGTAGGTATCCGTCAGAGGGCAGAAGCCTATGAGAAATGTCACGAAAATATTTTTTTAGAGGAGATCAAACAGCTCTCCGGTGAGATTATAGAGGAATTATGACATATGGCATTTGACGGTTTATCAGAAAAACTGCAGAACGTATTTAAAAATCTTCGCAGCAAAGGCCGCCTGACAGAAGCAGATGTAAAGGCTGCCCTCAAGGAAGTAAAGATGGCACTGTTGGAAGCGGACGTAAACTTTAAAGTTGTAAAACAGTTTACCAAGTCTGTGGAAGAGCGGGCCATCGGTTCGGATGTCATGAACGGACTCAATCCGGGTCAGATGGTCATCAAGATTGTAAATGAAGAGATGACGAACCTGATGGGGTCAGAGACAACCGAGATCGCCTTTCGTCCCGGGCAGGCAATCACGATCCTGATGATGGCAGGACTGCAGGGTGCAGGTAAGACAACGACTACCGCGAAGCTTGCAGGAAAATTCAAGCAAAAAGGAAAAAAGCCATTGCTTGTTGCCTGCGATGTCTATCGACCGGCGGCAATTGAACAGCTGCAGATCAACGGCGAGAAACAGGGCGTGGAAGTCTTCGCTATGGGTGATAAGCATTCACCGGTAGACATTGCGAAAGCTGCCGTAGAGCATGCGCAGAAAAATGGTTTTAATCTTGTGATCTTAGATACAGCCGGACGTCTTCATGTAGATGAGGACATGATGGCAGAGCTTGTTTCGATCAAGGAACAGGTGGATGTGGCACAGACGATCTTGGTTGTCGATGCCATGACAGGTCAGGATGCGGTGAACGTAGCCAAGACCTTTGATGATACCATCGGAATCGATGGAGTGATACTGACCAAATTGGATGGTGATACACGAGGCGGAGCAGCGCTTTCCATCCGTGCGGTCACCGGAAAGCCGATTTTGTATGTCGGTATGGGAGAAAAGCTTTCGGATCTGGAGCAGTTTTATCCGGATCGTATGGCATCAAGAATCCTTGGAATGGGAGATGTGCTGACGCTCATTGAAAAAGCGGAGGCAGAGATTGATGCGGATAAGGCAAAAGAGATGGAGCAGCGCATCCGAAAAGCGGAGTTCTCTTTTGATGATTATCTGGAGTCCATGAACCAGATGAAGAAAATGGGTGGACTTGGCGGAATACTCGGTATGATGCCTGGTGTGAATGCATCCCAGCTCTCAGAGATCGAGAATGCGATGGATGAGAAAAAGATGGCACGCATTGAGGCGATCATCTATTCCATGACACCGCAGGAGAGAGCGAATCCAAACGTGTTAAATCCAAGCCGGAAAAAGCGCATTGCAAACGGTGCGGGAGTGGACATCGCAGAGGTCAACCGACTGGTCAAACAGTTCGAGCAGGCGCGCAAGATGATGAAACAGATGCCCGGTATGATGAAGGGTGGACGAGGCGGTAAGATGGGACGCTTTAAGCTTCCATTTTAAGCATACATTTTTTGAAAATTTTTAAGGAGGTGAAAATACAATGGCAGTAAAAATCAGATTAAAGAGAATGGGACAGAAGAAGGCTCCTTTCTATAGAATCGTTGTTGCCGATTCAAGAACTGCACGTAACGGACAGAGCATTGATGAGATCGGAACTTACGATCCGACAAAGGATCCGAGCGAGTATCATGTTGATGCAGAGGCAGCAAAGAAATGGTTAGCAAATGGCGCACAGCCGACTGAGACCGTTGCTAAGATTTTCAAATTAGCTGGTATCGAGAAATAGTGAGGTAGACCTATGAAGGATTTAGTGGAAGTGATCGCAAAGGCCTTGGTTGATTACCCGGATGAGGTTGTTGTAACAGAGACCGAAACAGATAAGTCTATCGTACTTGAGTTACATGTGGCTCAGGCTGACATGGGTAAGGTAATTGGCAAGCAGGGACGTATTGCGAAGGCAATCCGTTCAGTTGTGAAGGCGGCTGCCTCAAAAAGTGAAAAGAAGGTTATTGTGGATATCATGCAGTAGCCATGGAACGCATACTTCTGATGAGTATGCGTTTTCTTATATGTGAGAGAGGAAAAGATAAAGTATGGAAAATTTATTGCAGGTCGGAGCAATTTTAGATACACATGGTCTGCGGGGCGAGGTGAAGGTGTTTCCGACGACGGATGACCCGTCACGCTACGATGATCTGGAGGAGGTAGAACTACTCACTAAAGAGGGAAATTATCTCCATCTGGAGATTGAACGTGTTCGCTATTTTAAAAATCTAGTCATTGTCAAATTTAAGAATTACGATCATATTAACGACATCGAACAGTACAAGAAATGCAATCTGTATGTAACCCGTGAAAATGCAGTGGAACTGGAAGCGGACGAGTATTTTGTGGCAGATCTGATCGGTCTTACGGCAAAAACCGATGAGGGAGAGGAACTGGGTCAGATCAAAGATGTGCTGACAACCGGTGCCAATGATGTGTATGTGATCGATACAAAAGAGGGCGAACTGTTGGTTCCTGCGATTCATGACTGCGTGCAGGAGGTTGATCTGGAAGCCGGTGTGATGACGCTGCATCTTCTGCCGGGACTGCGGGATTTAAATAAGAAATAGGAATTGTGACAGGTTATGAATTTTTATATTTTAACGTTGTTCCCTGATATGGTGATGCAGGGATTAAATACAAGTATTATCGGGCGTGCGTCCGAAAAAGGACTGCTTCATATCGAAGCGATCAATATTCGGGACTACACCAAAGACAAGCATAAAAAGGTTGATGATTATCCATACGGAGGCGGAGCCGGCATGCTGATGCAGGCGCAACCGGTTTATGATGCATGGAAATCCGTTGTCGACCGGGTCGGTTATCAGCCGAGATGCGTTTATCTGACCCCACAGGGGAGTGTATTTCACCAGACGCAGGCGAAAAGTCTCGCACAGGAAAAAGATCTGATCCTGCTTTGCGGACATTATGAGGGGATTGATGAACGTGTCTTAGAAGAAATCGTCACGGATTATGTGTCCATCGGGGACTATGTTCTGACGGGTGGTGAGCTGCCGGCGATGGTATTGGTAGATGCCATTTCCCGCATGGTTCCGGGAGTACTGACCAATGATGAGAGCGGATGCACGGAATCCCTTGAGGGAAATCTTTTGGAATATCCTCAGTATTCCCGCCCGGAAGAGTGGAATGGAAAGAAGGTTCCGGCGATTCTGTTATCAGGAGATCATGCGAAAGTGGATGCCTGGCGCAGACAGCAGTCAATCTTACGTACCGCCGAGCGTCGTCCGGATCTGCTGGAGAAGGCACAGCTGACGGAAAAAGAGAGGATTCAGATTCAAAAAAACTTGCAGGAAAATTAAGAAAAAGCTTGCAATACTTGAATTGGTCTGATAATATAGACGTGTTGTGAAAAAAGGCGATGGTCCTCTGTTACGCAATTCGTCGTATTAAGAACGTCAAAATAATAGGAGGTCACAAAAAATGAATAACGCAGAAATCATCAAAAACATTGAGAGTGCTCAGATGAAAGAGCAGATCCCTGAGTTCAACGTAGGAGATACCGTAAAAGTTTATGGTAAGATCATTGAGGGAAACCGTGAGAGAATTCAGGTTTTCGAAGGAACCGTTTTAAAGAGACAGGGAAGCAGCAGTCGTGAGACTTTCACAGTAAGAAAGTTATCAAACGGTGTGGGAGTAGAGAAAACATGGCCATTACACTCACCAAACGTTGACAAAATCGAAGTTGTACGTCGCGGTAAAGTAAGAAGAGCAAAACTGAACTACTTAAGAGGACGTATCGGTAAAGCTGCAAAGGTAAAAGAAGTAGTAAAATAGTGGATCAGATGATTGAAGAAAGAGATGTGCATGGCACATCTCTTTTTTTGG
>JALEJB010000014.1 GCA_022768825.1 Lachnospiraceae bacterium | reverse complement strand
CAACGGAAATCCTACCAGTATTGCGGACAAGATCAGAATCTTTAATGTATTGATCTGCTCTTTGTACTTCTGGAAAAAGAATGCAAAAAACAAGATCAGGATAATTTTTGACAATTCCGACGGTTGAAAGGAAATGTCAATCCCCGGAATCTCAATCCAACGTTGTGCACCTTTGTGAGCAGCACCGACATTTGTCAGGACAAGTACCAATACGATCAGATCCACCGCATAGAGGATCCATGCAAATTTCAGGATAAACTTATAATCAATCAATGAAATGATCGTCATACCAACCAATCCGAGGATCAACCCCATTATCTGTTTTATTTGTAAATCCTGCTTGGCACTTCCGATTACAAGGATTCCGATGATCGTCAATGCGATTAAATATATGATCAATTTAAAATTATAATTGCGAATAGAATACCTTCGAAACATAATACTCCGTTTATTTTCCAGACGAATGCTTCAAGTCCTTAATCGGAATGTTTGCATATAATGCCGGAACTGTTCCATTGCTTGTCTCAGATTCCGTCTGGGTGATTTGAATGTCTAATCCTTCAGCGTCAATTTCCATATATTTTGAAATGACCTGAATGATATCGTTTTTGATAGCCATCATAACGTCCGGTGAACAATCGGCCCGATCAGAAACTAAAAGAAGTTTTAAGCGATCTTTTGCAACGTCACCGGATCCTTTTTTCTTAAAAATATCCATTAATCCCATGTATGTCATCTCCTTAATTCTTCTTAAACATGCCTGCAATCTTTGAAAAAATACCATTCTTTGTATCCAGATCCAATAATGGTACATCTTCTCCAAGAATTCGATTACAAATATTCATATAAGCTCTTCCGGCGAGACAGTCAGTTCCGACAAGCGGCTCGCCCTGATTGGTAGATATTACAATCTGTTCGTCATCAGGTACAGCACCAATCAGATCGATTGCAAGGATCTCCTGCACGTCTTCAATGGACATCATATCGCCGCGTTTCACCATATCCATGCGGAGACGGTTTACGATCAGTTCTGTTTTTTTGATCTCATTCGCCTCCAGCAAACCGATAATGCGGTCTGCATCGCGGATCGCTGATACCTCCGGTGTTGTGACAACGAGTGCACGGTCAGCGGCTGCGATTGCATTTTTGAAGCCCTGCTCAATTCCGGCCGGGCAATCCAGCAATATGTAATCAAAATCCGGTTTCAGATCATCAATGAGCTTTTTCATCTGTTCCGGATTGACGCTCGTCTTATCTCTGGTCTGTGCCGATGGGAGTAAGAAAAGAGACGGATATTTTTTATCCTTGATCAGAGCCTGTTTGATGCGGCAGTTGCCTTCCACAACATCTACCAGATTATATACGATCCGGTTTTCCAGGCCCATAACAACATCAAGGTTGCGAAGTCCTATATCTGTGTCGATCAACACTACTTTTTTATTCAGCTTGGCAAGACCGGTTCCGACATTCGCTGTGGTAGTCGTCTTACCTACGCCGCCTTTTCCTGATGTAATAACAATTACTTCACACATGTTTGTAACCTCCTAGAATTAAATAATATTCTTTAACAAACCTTTTGAAATTGGTTCAATTAAAATCTGTTCCTCATATACGGTAGCAATCTGCGGGATCGGATCATCCTTTATTTTCTTCCGGAATGCCTTGGCTTGTCTGACTTTATCCGCACTGCGTCCGATAAAATCTCCGATTTTGATCTGTACCGGGTCCATTTCCAAAGCCGCGACAAAGCAGCGGTCATCCCCACCTGCACCTGCATATGCAATTCCTTTTAACGCGCCGAGAATGACAATATTTCCTTTGGCCACAACCTTGGCGCCCGGATTGACATCCCCGAGAATGATCAGGCTGGATTCGGATTCCACCTGTTGTCCGGAGCGCAGAGTGCCCTTATAAAACTGTCCGGTGGAAGCACTGTGCTCTTCGATATACGCATTGGTCTTACGGGCAATCACCTCTTCTAAGATTTCATCCCGGTCCAGAATACACATGATCGTGATGCTTGAATTTGCCTGAATGGCTTCGATGATCTCAAATTGTTCATTCTCCGATAGATCTCTTCCTTCAAAAGAGATTGAAATTTTTGCATTTTTGAAAAACTTTTCGGACTCCCGAAATTTTTCTTTGATTGCTTTCAGAAGCTCATCAAAAGATAATTCCGGATCCAGAACAAGATTGATTCCGTTTTTTGTACTTTTAATGATAACCGGGTCTCGTAACTTCTTTGCCAAACGAATTCCTCCCTTACTCTTCATCGTATTGACCTACGACTGTTTTAATCGTTAAATGAATTGGATGTATTTTCTACATTGCTTGCCGTACCGGTGAGCAACTGATCACTATCCTCTTCGTTAAAATAATACTTCAAAATATCTGCCGAAACAGCCGCCGCATTATGGGACGTATATCCATAGGCGATTCGCGTGGCAATCGCTACTTCCGGATCCTGATATGGTGCATAGCCGACAAACAGCGCGTGGTTTGGTCGTGTCTTGATCTGCTGGGCGGTTCCCGTTTTTCCGGCAACCTGATGATCGTCTATATCATCAAAGCAGTCCAGAGTCAATACCACCATTCGGTTTCCTTCATGAATCGCATCCCATGTGGACTGTGCGATATCCGTCATTTCGTTCTTTATGGTCGGCGAATATTGTTCCAGCAGATTTCCGTTGGAATCCGTCAGCTTTGACAGCAGGGTATAATTATATACAATTCCTGAATTGGCAACTGCGGTCACATAACGGTTCAAAGCGATCGTCGTATAGTTATTATTACTTTGTCCGATGGATGCGGTGATCGGATACGTATCTGCGATCTCCGGCTGACTTTCGCCAATTTCGATTCCGGTTTTTTCACCAAGACCGTACAGACTGGCATATTTTTGCAGCTTTGAAATA
>JALEJB010000009.1 GCA_022768825.1 Lachnospiraceae bacterium | reverse complement strand
TCCTCTGGTTGACTTCATACCACGACCAACCACAGCGATCAATGCCAGATCACTTTCGATATCAATGACATCCGGCTTCGCATATTTGTGAATCGCTGAGAGAACCTGCTGCTCTTTTCCTTCAAACTCACTGCGCTGTACAAATACAGTCATCGTATCGATTCCGGAAGGCATATGCTCAATCGAAATATTGTTCTCTTCAAATGCCTGCAAGACCTTGCGGCAGAAGCCTACCTCTGCGTTCATCATATCCTTGTCCACATTGACTGCGACAAATCCGCGCAGACCTGCGATACCGGTGATCGTGTACTCCGGCTGATGACAGGTAGACTCTACGATCATCGTTCCCGGATCATCCGGTGCGTTGGTATTCTTAATATTGATCGGAATACCCTCTTTTCTTACCGGGAAGATCGCATCTTCATGTAAGACGCCGGCTCCCATGTAAGACAACTCGCGAAGCTCCTTATATGTGATCGTAT
Organism: Lachnospiraceae bacterium; assembly: GCA_022768825.1. Lineage (GTDB taxonomy): Bacteria > Bacillota > Clostridia > Lachnospirales > Lachnospiraceae > W0P33-017. The sequence goes on along the minus strand of JALEJB010000009.1, from coordinate 4,510 downwards.
GAATGACAGCCGGATCATCGATGATCCTCGGATCGGATACCAGAAATCCGGATACGTCTGTCCAGTTCTCGTAAATCGTCGCATGAACGGCGCGTGCTACGATCGAACCGGTCACATCGGAACCGCCTCTTGAGAAGGTCACTACCTTGCCATCTTCGGTTGCTCCGTAAAATCCCGGAACAACCGCACGCTCGCTTTTTGCCAGTCGCTCAGATAATACTTCGTTGGTCTTTTCCGGCAGGAAGTTGCCATCTGCATCAAAAAAGATGACCTCTGCCGAATCTATAAAATCATATCCCAGATAATTCGCCATCACAATACCGTTTAAGTATTCTCCGCGGGAAGCCGCATAATCTTTTCCTGCTTTGGCTTTGAAGTTCTTCGTGATCGTCTCGAACTCTTTCTCCAATGAAAGCTCCAGATCCAGACCCTTGATGATGGAATCATAGCGATCCTTGATCTTGGCAAGCTTTGCGGTAAACTCTTTTCCTGCCTCTGCGACTGCATAGCACTCATAGAGCATATCCGTCACCTTGGTATCCTTGGCACTGCGCTTGCCCGGTGCGGAAGGCACGACATATCTGCGATCCTCATCTGCACGAATGATGGCACCGACTTTTTTGAACTGCTCTGCACTCGCCAATGAGCTGCCACCGAATTTTACTACTTTAATCATTTTTCTCTCCTCCAGGATAACTTGTTAAAATCTTTACTCACGATTCTAAAATATACTACATTTTTTTTGAAAAATCTACGATTTTATACAAGTTTATCTGATTTTCTTTATTTTAACTCTTCATCTTTAATGATCACTACTTTGTTCTCTTCCAACGACCGTTTGACATCGATCAATCTCTGATTTTCGGAACCGCGGAATTTTATCATGATATTTTTGCGTTCCAGTTCAAATTCACCATCCACCAGCACATCGATCATGCCTAAGATCTCATCCGTCAGATCACATCGCGCAAAGGCTCCTTCCTGCCACAGATCCTTATCCAGCGTATATCCGCTGTACACCCAGATCGTCTTGTTCGGAAAATGCTCTCTCACCTTCTTATATAAATAATACAGTTCTCTTTGGTTTTCCGGTTCAAAGGGTTCTCCCCCAAGCACTGTCAGTCCATTGATATACTCCGGCTCCAACGCCTCTAAGATCTCTTCCGTCGTCCGATCGGTATATTCCGTTCCAAATGTAAAGTCCCAGGTCTCCGGTTGAAAGCAACCCTTACAGTGGTGTCTGCATCCGGATACGAAAAGTGACACCCGTACCCCCGGTCCATTTGCGATATCCGTTTTCTTTAATGCTCCGTAATACATATCTCTTCCTACTTTCAAATATTATTTGTAACTGATCAAAGTCTCATCTGAATCGTTACACATTCTGTAATATTTCCTGTGCAATGTCGATGGCACCCCTGTCATCGGTTGCCACCTCCACATCTTTCGCCAGATCATAATTCGTCTGCCGTTGCGCGATCAGCTCCGCGATGGCTTCCACATTTTTCTTTCCGGCCAAAAGCGGTCTGTGCTCATCATTTTTTACACGATCCAGTATGCTTTCCGGCTTTGCGGTAAGCAACACCACTGTTCCGCTTTTTTTCATGGACATGCGGTTTTCTTCCCGCAGGATGACACCGCCGCCGCAGGATACGATCAGGTCTGTCCGTTCCGACAATTCCGTCATCAGTTCACTTTCCATCTGTCGGAAAGCAGCTTCTCCCATCGTATCAAAAATCTGCGGAATCGACATTCCTGCCCGCGCTTCCAGTACCTCATCGGTATCTACGATCGTCCGCCCGGTCAGATTTTTCAATTCCTTGGACACCGTACTTTTTCCGGTTCCCATAAAGCCAATGAGATAGATGTTTCGCTTGTCCGATGTGATGCTTTGATGAAGCTTGTCCAGCACGATCTCCAGATCCCCTTTATTCATCTGTCCCGGTGCCGACGCCGCACCGTCCGCACCAAATGTGATACAGGAGCCAAAGCTCTCTCCGCATACCCGGCTGATGAGCCCCATCGCCCCCATGGACATCGTCACCAGCGGCTGCTTGGGATGCTGCTCATGAAACTGTGCCGTCACAGACAGAAGTCTCGTCACATCGGTCATCCGATTCGGCATCACCGCAAGCTTTACGATATCTGCATCCGCAGCTCGCATTGTTTCCAAAATATCTGTCATCTCATCTGCGGGTGGTGTCAACTCAAAATTATGATGGGAAGCAATCACAACTGCACCTTTATCATGCAGTCGTCGGATCAACGCTTCCGGTTGTTCACTTTCATACAACTCCACATCCAGCAAATCCGCAGTATGTGACCCGGCGATAGTCAATAATAAATCCGTAACTGCTTCTTTTTCCAGGCATCCTTCACCGCCCTGCGCCCCGGAGCGATATGTAACAAGTAAAATCGTATGCGGCAGACACTGTGACAATTTCTCCAGCACAGCGAGCACCTCAGCCGTCTGTTGCAGACCTTCAAACCAGTCGATTCGCCACTCGATCATCTGTGCAGCTTCGAGCGCGAGTTTTTTTGCCTGTGCGATAATCTCCGGTGCCGTTGCGGCAATAATCGGGACACAGCATATCGGCTTTCCACTGCCCAGTTCATGCCCCTTGATGTTCAATCCCATGTTTTTTACCTCTTGTAAACTTTATTTTTTTTAGTATACTAATTTTTAAAAAGATTATCAACAATCTAACGGAGAACAATTATGTCAAATACAAATTTACAGAAAATCACAGGCAAAACACGGATGCTTTGCTTACTGGGAGATCCTGTGGAGCATAGTCAGTCTCCTCTCATGCACAATACCGCCTGCCGTCTGTTGGATCTGGATTACGCGTATCTGGCTTTTCAGGTAACCATCGACCATCTTCCCCGCACAGTCGAGGGATTAAAGCTGCTCGGTGCCAGGGGCTGGAATTTGACTATGCCGCTAAAAAATGCTATGGTTCCCTTGGTGGATGAATTGACAGATGCCGCAAGACTTTCCGGTTCCGTCAATACCGTCATCAATGACAACGGACGTCTCATCGGACATACCACAGACGGGATTGGGTTTATGGATTCCGCCAAAGATGCCGGTTACGACCTTGTCAAAAAAGATCTGGTACTGCTCGGAGCCGGCGGTGCCGCCAGTTCCATCGTCGTTCAGGCTGCACTGGACGGTGTGGCAGCCATCCATGTCTTTAAGAGAAAAAATGCTTCGTGGTCGTCTACGGAACAGTTTTTATCCCATATTCAGGCCGAAACCGGATGTGTCATCACCCTGGAAGATATCCATGATGAACACGCACTGTCTCAGCGCATCGGAAATACCAATCTGTTAGTCAATGCGACAAACGTCGGTATGGCTCCCGATGTGGATGTCAGTCCGGTAAATGAGAAGCTGCTCTATCCAGAGCTTCCCGTCTGTGACATTATCTATAACCCGATGCAGACAAAGCTCCTGCGCGATGCCGCAGCCATCGGCTGTCCGACATTTAACGGGTTATATATGCTGCTCTATCAGGGAGCTGCTTCCTTCGAAGCATGGACCGGACATGAGATGCCGGTAGAAGAAATCAAGAAAACATTATTTACAAATTAAGAGTGACATATCAAAAAGGAGAATCAACATGAGTTTTACTTACTTACGCCAGTTACCATCACCGGGCGAAATCAAATCACAATACCCGCTTTCAGAGAAAATGAAACAGGTCAAAGCCGAGCGCGATGCGCAGATCGCAGATATCATCACCGGAAAAGATGACCGTTTTCTGGTCATCATCGGTCCATGTTCTGCCGATAGCGAGGAGCCGGTTTTGGATTATGTACATCGTCTCGCAAAGGTGCAGGAAAAAGTAAAGGATCGCCTGCTTTTAGTACCACGTATCTATACCAACAAGCCTCGTACCACCGGAGAGGGCTACAAGGGAATCGCTTCCCAGCCGGACCCGGAAAAGGCTCCGGATATGGTAAACGGTCTCATTTCTGTCCGCAAAATGCACATCCGTGCCATTGAAGAGACCGGGCTTACTCCGGCGGATGAGATGCTCTATCCGGAAAACTGGGAATATGTATCGGATCTGCTCTCTTACGTGGCAATCGGTGCCCGTTCCGTAGAGGATCAGCAGCATCGTCTGACCGTCAGCGGCTTTGATGTGGCATCCGGTATGAAAAATCCGACCAGTGGAGATCTGTCCGTTATGCTCAACTCTGTCTATGCCGCACAGCATCCGCATCACTTCACCTTCCGCGGTTACGAAGTAGATACCACCGGCAATCCGCTGACCCACACGATCCTTCGCGGAGCAGTCAGCAAACACGGCAACTCGACTCAGAACTATCATTACGAAGACATCATGCGTCTGTGCGAGATGTACGACAAGATGGATCTTGTCAACCCTGCTACGATCATCGATGCCAACCATTCCAACTCCGGCAAAAAATACGAACAGCAGGTTCGTATCGTATCCGAGGTCATGCACAACCGTCAGATCTCACCGGAGATCCGCAAGCT
>JALEJB010000061.1 GCA_022768825.1 Lachnospiraceae bacterium | reverse complement strand
GCGATCCTTCATGCCGGGAAGTGATGCAATGGACGTATGATTGTCCAGATAACAAAGCTCTGCATAGATCTCATCACTCAGGATAAACAGATCATGCTCCTCTACGACCTTTGCGATTGCTTCCAGATCGGATTTCTCCATAACAGCTCCGGTCGGATTATTTGGAAACGGTAATACCAGCAGTTTGGTCTTCGGTGTGATCGCTGCCTCCAATTCCTCTGCTGTCAGCCGGAACTGATTTTTTTCCTGTAGGTCAATGACAACCGGAACTGCTCCCGCCAGCACTGCGCAAGGCACGTAAGATACGTAGCTTGGCTGCGGAATCAGCACTTCGTCTCCCGGATCCAGCATAGCGCGCATCGCAAGGTCGATTCCCTCGCTGCCGCCGACCGTGACGATCACTTCGGATTTGTAATCATAGCGCAGATGAAATCTGCGGTACAGGTATTTGCTGATCTCAATCTTCAATTCCTTGAGACCGGCATTGCTGGTGTAGAAGGTACGTCCTTTTTCCAAAGAAAAAATACCCTCGTCGCGGATATGCCACGGCGTATCAAAATCCGGTTCTCCTACGCCGAGAGAGATGGCATCGTCCATCTCGTTTACGATATCAAAAAATTTACGGATTCCCGACCACTGAATATTCGGGACAATCTGGTTAAGCGGATCTCTCATGGTGTCATCATCATCCTTTCATCCTTTGGTGATTCTACCATGACAGTTCCATGGTCTTTGTATTTTTTTAATATAAAGTTTGTCTTGGTACTCAGTACGGAATCCAGTGTCGATAATTTGTCTGTCACAAAGGAAGAGATATCACGCAGTGTTTTTCCCTCCAGTGTCACCATCAGATCAAATCCGCCGGAAATTAAGTATACGGAATTTACTTCCGGATAGTTATAGATGCGCTCTGCCACCTTATCAAATCCCATGTCTCTCTGCGGTGTCACACGAACCTCGATCATTGCGCTCACTTTTTCCACACCGGTCTTATCCCAGTCGATCAATGTATGATATCCGCAGATGATATGCTCCTGTTCCATCTGCTCTAATTCATTCAATACCAGTGTCTCGTCTACACCAAGAAGAACTGCCAGCTCCTTGATATCTACGCGGCTGTTTTTTTCTATAAAAGTCAATATTTTCTCTCGCATAGCTTTTCTCCTCTATCTCTCATCTATCTCTCTATGATCCTTGCGATCCCCCTGAAGTGCGGGTGATACGGATCACATTCTATACCACTTTATACAACTCATCGACCTTTGGTGGCTCTAAAAATCTGCGTTCCTCACCTGAGACGATGACCCTGTCATTCCCCTCAGTAGCTTTTCCGATGCACACCGCCGGGATACCGGCAGTCTCCAGTGCCCTGACAAGTCCGTATCCATCCGTGCACGCCATCAGCATACTTCCGCTGGATATCAGCTCATACGGATTCACATCAAAAAATTCGCAGACCTCCACAGTCTCCTGCCGGATCGGAATCTTCTTTAAATCAATTTCCAGTCCAACGCCGGAGCTTTCTGCCATTTCCCACAAAGCGCCAAAGATTCCGCCCTCTGTGACATCATGCATCGCGCCAACGCCAGACTTCACCGCCACTTTGGACTCCGGCAGCACAGACAGATACGAATCAAACTGCTTCGCCGTCTCTACCAGTTCCTTCGGATAGCGTGTCAGCAATTCCGCTTCTTTCTCCTTAGCTATGATGGAAGTTCCCTCCAAACCGATCCACTTCGTCACAAGGATGTCCATCCCCGGTTTTGCGCCGGCGGTCGATACGACCATTCCCCGCTTCGCCTTGCCGACACCCACAACCGAGATCACCGGCTGATTGACGACGCGCGTCACCTCTGTATGTCCTCCCATGATCTGAACATTTGCCGCGGCGGCGGCAGCGGATGCCTGTTCCATCATCGCCCGCAGCTTTGCCTCTGATAATTTTTCAGGCAATAAAAAAGTAAGCATCACACCAATCGGCTCTGCGCCGGCACTTGCCAGATCATTGATCGTAATCTGGATCGCCAGATTTCCGATGTCCTTGGCAGTACCCGTGATCGGGTCCGTCGACATCACAAACACCTCATCCTCCGCCAGCTCCAGTGCTGCGCAGTCCTCGCCAACGGAAGCACCAAGCAGTACTTCCGGGCGATTCGTGTGTATTTGCTTTAAGACAGACCTTTTTAAAACAGCCTCTGATACTTTGCCTACTTTCATATGTTCTTCGTGTTCTCCTGTTATTCGTCTGTAGCATCCTCTGTATTCGGTTGCTCGTCATTCGTTTCTTCTGTGTGCTTCGGGGGCTTTTTGTCTTCCGTTGCTTCCTGTTCTCCCGATTCTTCCTGTGCGTCCTCTTCTTCCTGCGCAGCCTGTTCCAATGCTTCCGCGTTATTGGCGGCGATCGCAGCCTGGATCGTTGCTTCATCCTGACTCTCAATTGCCTTTTTCACTGCTGCGGAGGCCTCTTCGCTGGCACTTGCCACACCGACTGCTACAATTTTGGCACTTGCGCGGTAAGTACTGTTGTTGTATACCTCCCGGCTAACCTCAACACCATTCTCTTTGACGATCTTCCACAGCTTTGCCGTATATCCGGTGTGTGCGCTCTGCTGTGTCGCCATATAGCCGATTTGCTGATCAGCGGCAATGACATACTCCGTCGGCGGTTCGGTCGTGCTTGTGGTCTCACTTTCAAAGATCACCTCGCGACCGGCATCTCTGGTCTCTTCGCCGTAAATGGTAAATGTGATCAATCCGCCATTGGTATATCCCTCAATGTAGATCGGAAAATCGTACTGGTTGGTAAATTTCAGATCCTTATAGGTTCCTGCGATCGCCGCATCCATGGACGGCTGTACGTAGCTGACGATCATGGAATGGCAAAAGCGTTCATCAATCTGCATTTCGGCACGAATGACTGCATTGTACAACGTGCTGGACACCTGACAGATTCCACCGCCATAGGTCTGTACCGTTGTACCATTCTCATAAGAACCGGCCAGCTCATAACCGTTTTCCGCACTGAACGGATTGACTGCCTCATACACGGAAAACTGCTCGCCCGGATACAACACCTTTCCATTGATCTTGCTTGCACCGTTTCGCACATTCTGGGCACGTCCTGCCGATGAGCTGCTAAAATCAGTGGTAAAGGTGCCCAATACGTCTTTGACACGACTCAGCTGCTCTCTGGTTCCCTCCGGTTCTACCACCTCGGCCTCCAAAGCCAGCATGGTCTCTGCACTTCGATCCCACTCGCTTGCTACATATTCGACGATCTTGTCAGCGGATTTATCGATATCCACAGCAATTCCGTTTTGCCCGTCGGTCATTGTAAACACACCGTTTTCCCGTTTCAGTCCGTAATTGACTGCTTCCTGATTCAGTGCTTCCGTATTGTTTTTCAAATACTCTTTGACAGTGTCGCGATCTGCGGCAAACTCCAGATCCAGAACGATACTTTCATGTTCCAGATCTTTCTTCGACTTGTAACGCTCGATGATGTTGCCGGTCTTGCCGATATCATATGCCTCTTTGACAACTCCCGGATTCGCCCAGTCAATTCCAAGCTGCTCGCCGGTTGTCGTCACACTTTTCTCATCAATGGTCAACGTAAACGTCTGATTCTTCAACTCATCCGCATAAGCACGGACAGCCTCGTCCGCCTCAGCCTCACTCATCCCGCCCACATCGATTTGATCGATATACACGTTCTGCGCGATTTTTTCACTGTCTTTATCTTCTGCTTTCACGGTTGCCATCGCATATACGAATGTGGCGCATACCAGTGAAAGTGTCACTGCACTCACAATTTTAAAAACCTTCTTCTTCGCCATACGAATTCTTCCTTCTAATTCTTTTCTTCTTCTATTTCTTCTGATTCTTATCCATTTTACCACGATTACCTGTTTTTTCAATGGTAAAAAACCCACAGAATAATTGACAGAAACCTTTCTTTTATGTATATTACTACCTATACAAACATGCTGAGAACCAGCGACAAAACCATGGATGCCACAAGCACCAGAGAGATCACTGCGGCTATCACCTGCCGCTTTTTATTTTGTTTGTTGAAACCGGTGTTTGTTTTGTTATTGTTTGATTTTTTGCTATGTGACATACTATTTGACATAAGAACCTCCGCATTTTATTTTGTATGGAAAGGTTGGAAAGGAAACTTGTATGATATTCCCATTTCTCACCATATTTCTTGTGATAATTATATATACCACTTATAAGCGTCAAAAATCAACCGCTAAATCAGAAAAAACCTTTGCCGATTTTTGGAAAAAGGAACAGGATGCCAATTGTACCCGCAAAAAAGATATCAGCGACTTAGACTATATTCATGTGCCGCTTGCCGAATTGCCCTTTGGGAAATACCCGGAGGAAGGCTTTGAGGATCTGGAACTGGAGATCCGCGCCCTGAGTGAACAGCCGATCTGCAACTTGAACGGGATCATGAACACCGATCTGAAAATGCAGTACGGTCCGGCAAATCTGGATTTTCTGACGGAATGCGACACAAATTACAGCACACTCGTCAGGCTTTTGGCCAGCTATGGCGATCGTATGTACAATCACTTTCACAATGAGGATGCCCAGATTGTGCTGGAATATGCGATCTCGATCCAAAGCGATATCGCCAAAAGCTATATCACACTGGCGAACATTTACGTGGAAAGCGGTCAGACAGACAAGCTGCTGGAATTAAGACAATGTGCAGACCGCCTGGATTCCATTCGCAGAAATGCGATCCTTGCGAAACTGGACAACTATATTCCACCGGAGCTTCGCGAGAAGCTGGAAGAGGAGGCACTGCTGATGGCAGAGGCAGAAGCAGTGCTTGATGACGACGAATTTGAATTGGAAGATATGGATTTTACCATTACAGAAAAGGAACCGTAAACGATGAATTATGTTGCACTTGATCTCGAGATGACAGGACTTCATCTGAAAACCGATCACATCATTGAAATTGGCGCAGTACGCATGGAATCAGGAAATGCGGCTGCGCATTTTTCTACGCTGGTAAATCCCCATCAGACACTCTCTGCACACATCATCGATCTGACCGGCATCACCGATGATGCGTTACGTTCTGCCCCGGAATTATCCGAGGTATTGCCCGCCTTTTTGGAGTTCTGTGGGGACGATCCCATTCTGGGTCACAACTTAAACTTTGATTACAGTTTTCTGGCGCAGGCATGCCTGAATCGCAGACTCACCTGGCATCCGCTCGGGATCGATACGTTAAAGCTGGCGCGTCATTTTCTTCCGGCAGAGCAAAAGAAATCACTGCCTGAACTACGTCATTTTTTTTCAATCGAAACCGATCAGGTACACCGCGCCTATGACGATGCCTATGCTGCTGCCATGGTATTCGAACAGCTCTACCGGCAATATGGAAGCAGTCATCCGGCATTTTTTGAACCGCGTCCGTTTCAGATCCGCATCAAAAGACAGCAGCCTGTCACCATCCCTCAAAAGGAACAGTTGCACAGGCTGCTGTCCGAATATACCCCTTCTCCCAAAAAGGACATCCCCCTGGATCAGAAGCTTTCCGATCCGCAGTTTTCCATCGATGCGCTCACCCGATGTGAGGCCTCCCGATTGATCGAGCAATTGTTACAGGCAAGATCTGACGGTACTACTCCGCTTTAATGGTATCTGTCTTGATGATAAACTTCACGCTTCCGATCTGTTCATCACTAAGACCGGTAAATGTCGTATAGTTTTCTCCTGCCTGAATGATTGCATCTACACGACTCAACAGATCTTTTGCGTCCCCATTGAAGGCATCTACTAATTTTGAGATACCTTCTTCATTGAACTGCACCATGCCGTCATACAGCTGACCGGCCCCGTCATCCAGCTTTGAAACACCCTCGGCGATCTGGCTAGCCCCGTCGGAAAGGTTCTTTGCGCCTGATGTGAGCTTTTGATTGTTTGCAACCAGCTGATCAGCTCCTGTCTTCAATTGACTCACACCGGTTACCATATCAGGAACGGATGCCGCCAGGGTTGAGATTCCGCTGCTTAGCGCGCTGCTTCCTGTCACCAGGCTGTATCCGCTTGCCTTGTCCACAGCTTCAATCTGACCTGCAATGGTCTTCTTCGCATTTTCAGCACCCTGAACTGCTGCGGTTTCAGCGGCACTCCTGCAGGCACTGACCACATTTTCTCCTACTGCGGCAGCTCCGCTTTGAGCGATTCCACCGGCGATTCCTTTTGCCAGCCCGGAAGATAATACGGTCTTTGCGAAATAAGCTGCATACACTGTATCGGTGCCCGGAACCGTTGCCTGACACTGGGCAGGCGTATACTTTGTTCCGGTTGTTGCATCGATAAAACCATTGGCGGCATAATACTGGGCAAGTGCTTTGATCACACCTTCATCGGTAAGTCCCATTCCGGTGATTCCTGCCTGAATCTGCTGAACCGTCGCCTCACTTGTCATCGTTTTGCCAAATTGTTTTGTCGCCGATCCGTAAATGTATTGGTAGGTGTCGGTTCCTTCGGCAAACTGCGCAGCAACCGCCTGTTTCGCAGCCTGTTGTTCTTTCTTTGTCATCTCTTTGTTCAGTGCCTGATCCAATTTCTGCACACCTGCGGAAATTGTCTTTGCACTGGAGTCCAGGGCAGATGCTCCTTGGGCCAACGTACCGGTACCCTTATTTAACGCAGCAAGCCCCTGATCAATCTTCGTCGCCGCCTCTGTATAAGATTTGATACCTGCCGACAGATCTCCTGCCCCCTTTGTAAACTCAGCCATCGAATCATTTAAGGTGCCTAATCCATCAGCCAATGACTTGCTGCCGGATTCCAGATCACCGCTTGCCTCTGAAAGAGTGTCAATGGAATTCTCCAGACCATCCAGATCCATGTCTGCCAGATTCAGATCGGAAAGCAGTCCGGTCATCGCAATGCTGGCTGTCATCTGAAGTTCAAAATTTTCTACATCCGCAGTCATTTCCACATAATCCGGGAACTTCACATCAGAATCAAATTCCGAAACGTCTTTTTGCAGACTTTCATGCAATCCCGGCATCGCCATTCCTACGACAATATTATTTTTCCCATCCGAAAGCACCTTTCCGTTGGTGACCTGAATGTTTGTAAAGCTGTCCGGCAGGATCATTCCTGTGATTACGGTAAACGGCACATATACCTCGATATCTCCGCTGTCCGTCGCAACTTTTGTCTTCTCATGATTCTCATAATCGAAACGGATCGTCACCTTTCCGCTTTTACCTGCAAGCTCAGCAGGAGTAACTTCCTGTCCGTCTAGATAATAGGTGACGGCTTCTGTGACCGGCAGCTCTTTGTCCGTCGTTCCCTCATAATAAATATCTTTTCCATCTGCCTGCCAGATGAGCTGCTGCCCGTCCTGTGAAAAGGTCTCATCACCTTTGACATTGGCAATATTCTCCAGATCTGACTGATCCTTGATGGTTGCTGCTCCATCCACATTCTTCAACCAGTCTTCCACAATGATCTTTCCGGTGTTGCCATTTGCGTCTGCTATGACGTATACTGTCTCGTCTTTTGTCGTATCATCCGGTTTGGACGCCTGACTGACCAGCTCATTGATCTTTTCCTCAATCTGAGATTTCTCCGCCGCAACGACCGAGATCTGTTCATCCGGCTGTACACCTCTCATGTATCCCATTCCATAGCTTCCCGCCAAAAGTGCTGCCGTAAGTACCCCTGTCAAAACACGAACCGCAAATTTATTTCCAAATTTTTTCTGAACCTCTTTTATCTTCATCATAGATCCTCCCATTTAATTGAACGATTTCTTTTTAAATCCGACACTGCTGCTAACGATCAGCTTATCAAAAACCAGAAACATCGATGGCAGAACAAAAATAACTACCAACATACTGATAATCGCGCCTCGCGACATCAGGACACAAAGCGAACTGATCATATCAATATTTGAATAAATTCCTACTCCGAAGGTCGCTGCAAAGAAGCTGAAAGCACTGACCATGACAGACTGGATCGAGCCTTCCAGCGCCAGTCTGACAGCTTCCTTCTTCTCAAGCCCGTCATGACGATAATTCTTGTATTTATTGGTCATAAGGATGGCATAATCAACCGTTGCTCCCAACTGGATCGTTCCAATGACAATGGATGCGATAAACGGCAATACCGTTCCGGTATAAGTCGGGATACCCATATTGATAAAGATTGCAAACTCTATGACACTGACGAGGATCACCGGCAGACTGATGGATTTGAATACGATCAGGATAATGAAAAAGATTGCCAGGATCGATACCGCACTCACCCGCTTAAAGTCTTCATCTGTGATCTCGATCAGATCTTTGGTACAAGGAGCTTCGCCGATGAGCATACCGTTCTGATCATATTTTTCCAGAATCTTTTGCAGCTTCTCACACTGCGCATTGACTTCATCCGACGCAACCGCATATTCCGAACTGATCATCAACAGCTCATACTGATCATTTTTTACAACGGATACCAGATCGGATGGAAGCATCTGTGTCGGGAATCCGGCTCCCAGCACCGATTCGATTCCCAGCGTTGCTTTTACGCCGTCTATCTCATTAAACTCGTCGATCATATGTGCCACATCCTTTGCAGGAAGCGAACTGTCAACCAGACAGATATGGGTGGCATTCATATCAAAGCTTTCTTCCAGCTTCTGGTTTGCCACTGCACTTGGCAGATCTTTTGGAAGTGTTCCTGCCAGATCGTAATATACTTCATTGTGTGTATAGCCATAGATTGCCGGAAACAGAATAATGACAAATGCTGCCACAAACCAGCGGTAGTGTTTTGTGACAAATCCTGAGATCCGTCCCAGATCCGGGACAATCGGTCTATGCGTCGTTTTCTGTATTGCTTTGTCAAAAATTAAGATCATTGACGGAAGGATGGTCACACATCCGATGACACCGAATATCACACCTTTCGCCATCACCACTCCCAGATCCAGACCTAGCGTAAAGCTCATAAAGCAAAGGGCTATGAAGCCGGCCACTGTCGTGATAGAGCTTCCCACCACAGAAGTGATCGTACTTGCGATCGCATTTGCCATCGCTTCTTCTTTACTGTCTGTTTTACTCCTCTCAGCTTCATAGCTGTGCCACAGGAAAATGGAATAATCCATTGTGACTCCCAGCTGCAGGACTGCTGCCAGTGCCTGCGTCACATACGAGATTTCTCCGGTGAGCACATTGCTTCCCAGATTGTATACGATTGCCATTCCGATACTTGCCAGAAAAAGCAGCGGAACAATTGCCGAATCCATGGTCAGCGACAAAACGATCAACGATAATGCCACTGCTATGATGACGTAGATCGGCACTTCCTTTGCGGACAGATCCTTGATATCTGTGATCACGCTGGACATTCCGCTGACAAAGCACCGGTCTTTTGCCAATTCGCGGATCTCCTTTATGGCATCCATTGTCTCATCTGCGGACATGGACGTGTCATATAACACTGCAAGCAAAGTGGCATCATTTTCATCATTGTTAAATATTTCATACATATCTTCCGGTAAGACTTCCATCGGAAGTGACAGATCTGCGATCGTGTCATACCAGACGACTTCTTTGACATGCGGTATCTCTTGGATGTTTTGTTTGAGAGCGACAACATCTTTGTTTTCCATTCCTTCTACAACACACAGAGAAAATGCTCCGATCCCAAAATCATCAACCAGAATATCCTGTCCCTTCATGGTTTCGATATCCTTTGGCAAATAGGAAAGAATATCATAATTGACTCTCGTATGAAAATATCCGATCGCTGACGGAACCAGCAAAACGATTGCCAGAATCAGAATCAGCACCCGATATTTTACAATCCCTTTTCCAAACTTTTTCATCCTATCATCCTTTCTCAGACTTTTTTCACAATCAGTTGTGTAGAAAGGAGTATAAAAAAAAGAACTGCTTAATTCCATAAGCAATCCTTCTTGTCTGTTTACGCACCGGCAACAATCGGTTCTGTTTGTTTGTAAAAAATATACAAATTGATGTTTTTGTATATCAACCGGAACTGATTTCTATTGCACGCACCTATACCCCGTGCAGAATGTCCTCCAACGAATGGTTCATGAGATATTCATACAGATCCGCCATTTTCTGCGGTGGTACGTTCATCCCCTGCTGAATCCAGATCTTCACGGAAAAGATCATGGATTTCGCATAATACTCAGCAAGCACCTCTTCCGTCACAAAAGGAAATAGCTCCAGATCTTTGATCTGTGCTTCTTTAATAATCCGAACAAAAAATTCTTTGATACACTTTGCAACCAGTTCTTCAAAGGTGATTGGTCCATCCATCCGGCTGATGCGGCTGTAAAAAGGCTTCTCATGCTCCATGCAGGTAAAAATCAAAAGCAGTGCCTGATTTGCCAGCCCATTATGGATCAATGGATACGTGGGTTCCAATACTTCCGTTCGAATGATCCACTCCAGCAACTCGTATTTGTCCTGAAAATGATTATAAAAAGTCGGCCGGATCACCCCCGCCTTATCTGTGATCTCTTTAATTGTTATTTTTTCTACGGGTTTTATCTGTGCCAGTTCCTTAAAACTGTCTGCCAAAAGCCGATCCGTAGTATTATTTGCCCGAACTGCCATTCCAGCCACAACCTCCGATGATTATTCGTCAAATTCAACAGTCACAAAAAATCCTTTTGGTGTCTCTTCCACCTTTTTTACAACTCCCTGCGTACTTTTCAGGCGCTCCCGAAAGGAATAATTTGCTGACATCGCATAGGAATCACCCAGATTATAGTAATAGGAATTGGGCAGCTTTCCCTCTGAAACCGGCAAAACATCGCCCTCCTTCACCAGTCCGATGCGCTCCATCTTAAATTCCATTTCTCTCATGCTACAGTTCTCCCTGCCGTTTCTTTTCTTTGTACAATTTTATGAATTTTTTTGTTTGATGGTCCGCAGCTTCCTGCTCCTGACCATCAAACGAAACTGTTGATTCCTATTATAATAGACTTCCTGCAGTCTGTCCATGGTTTGTGCATTTTGACGGAAGGCAAAAATTTTTTTCTCTTCTTTTACTAATTTACAGTCTGAAAATACTCTGCTATGTTCAAGATACGGTTCGGCAGATTCCGGGAGGAATCTATGAAAAAGAAAAAAACAGTATTATTATCTATGATTTTGACCCTTGCCTTATGCTTCGGTCAATCGGATCCTGCCTATGCTGCAAAAGCAAAGACACTTCCACTTGTCATCCTGAACCATTATTCCAAAACAATCGCAATCGATGATGATTTTTTACTGGTTGCCATCACCACCACGGGTAAGATGCCAACCTTCAAATCCAGCAATTCCGCTGTCGCCTCGGTCAATACCTACGGCGTGGTAACCGGAAAACGCGCCGGCACTGCCACCATCACCGCGAAGATCAAAAATGCGGAAGGCTCCTGCAAAGTCACGGTATCCAAGCCAACCATCACCATCAGCCGCACGAGTGCCTCAATGGAAAACGGTGCATCGCTGCAATTATCCGCAGAGATCTCCACCGGACATGAGATCACCTGGAAATCCGAAAGCTCTGCTGTAGCGAGTGTCGATGAAGACGGTCTCGTCACCGCGAAAAAAATCGGCACTGCCGTCATTCGCGCAAGTGCGGATCATGTCAGTGCCAAATGCCGGATCACCGTGAAGAAACCGACGATCAGTCTCAACCGGTCTGCGGTAAGTCTCTATCGAAATCAAATGTTCAAACTGGAAGTCAAAAGTTCTTCTTCGAAGGAAGCAACCTTCAAATCCAGCAAATCATCGGTTGCGTCTGTGGACGAAACCGGCAGGATCTATGCCAATAAACACGGAACTGCCAATATCACCGCCAAAGTAGACGGTGTCACCAAAACCTGTCTGGTCACAGTCAGACAGCCAACCATACGGCTCAGTCAGGAAAGTGCCCGATTAAAGGTCGGCGAGAAACTGCAATTGCGGGCAAAGGTCTCCTCCGGTATTGTCCCGGAATGGTCTGTCAGTAACTGCAACCGCCTGTCCGTCGATCCCTCCGGTCTGGTAACAGCCCGGGAACCGGGCAAAGCCTACGTCTATGCCAAAGAGGACGGAGTCAAAGCAAGCTGTATGATTGAGATCACTGAGTAACTCATTCAACCCTGTTTCAATAAGATCTGCCGAACCGTTTTTAATTCCAGTCAAACAGCTCTGTGTATTTCAGATCATGGTCCTCTTTTCCCTTGAAATCCTGTTTGGGCGGATTGACGCTGACTCTTGTATTAGCAGGTACCGAAGAAGTGATAAACGCCGCTCCTCCGATAATGGAATTGTCACCTATGACGGTCTCTCCACCGAGAATACTTGCATTCGAATAAACGGTCACATTGTTGCCAATGGTCGGATGACGCTTGACATCCGCAAGCAACTGACCTTTTCTCGTAGAAAGCGCACCCAGCGTCACGCCCTGGTAGAGCTTGACATGCGTACCGATCTGGGTCGTCTCTCCGATCACCACGCCGGTTCCGTGGTCAATGAAAAAATAGTCCCCGATGGTTGCACCCGGATTGATATCGATTCCCGTTCCCGTATGCGCATACTCGGTCATCATACGCGGGATGAACGGCACCTTCTCCAGATATAGCTCATGGGCAATCCGGTAGACAAAGATCGCGTAAAATCCCGGGTAGGAAAAGATGATCTCCTCCTTGCTTTTGGCTGCCGGATCTCCGTCAAATCCCGCCTGCACATCCGTCAGCAGGATCTCCTGTATTCTTGGAATTGTTGTAGCAAAACGACTGGCGATCCCTTCGGCGTCCGCACGAAGCGTTTCCTTATCTTTATGTTTTTCATCCATATATCCCAGGGCGATCTCGATCTGATTTGCCAGTTCATAGATCGCATGGCTGCAGTGATATGCGATGTACTCATTCAGATTCGCCTTCATCCCATCCACCTGCGCACTGTAACCGGCAAACATCACGCTTTTCAGTTCCTTAATGATCTCAATTACCTTTCTTCTGCTTGGAAGTCTTTTTTGATCCACACCAAGCAGCAGCTCGTTGTCCTGATATTTTTTTTGTATCTCTGTGATTGCCTGAGACAGCAACTTTTGATTTTCCTGTTCTGTCATGATATCTCTCCTTCCTACGCTCCAACACTGTCACATTTTCCACATCATCCGTAAACGGAAACATGTCAAACGGCTGACAGACCTTGGCAATGTAGCCATACGTCTCAAATATTCTCAGATCACGTCCCAAAGTATCCGGGTTACATGATATGTATACGATCTTTTTGGGTGCCAGGCGATGCAGTGCTTCGATAAATGCCGGTGTGCTTCCGCTTCGCGGCGGATCCATAATAACAACATCCGCCTTTTCTCCCCGGGCAGCCATGTTTACCAGAAACTGACCGGCATCGTTGCAGTAAAACCGAATATTGGAAACACTGTTCAGCTTCCCGTTGTTTACAGCATCGCGAACTGCATCCTTATTCAGTTCCACACCGATGACCTGACCGGCATGACGGCTGGCAATAATGCCGATGGTTCCGATCCCGCAGTAAGCGTCGATTACCGTTTCCTTTCCCCCAAGTGCAGCCAGTTCCACCGCTTTTCCATACAGCTTCTCCGTCTGGAGCGGATTGACCTGGTAAAATGAGCGGGAGGATATCCGGAAACGGCAGCCGCACAGCACATCCTCAATATATCCCTTCCCGTACAGCACATGCTCCTTTTCTCCCAGAACCATACTGGTTCCTCTTCCGTTGATGTTCTGCACGATGGTGGTAATTTCCGGATGCCTCTCCCTCAGCGCCTTCACAAAATTGTTTTTTGAAGGAAAGACCGGTGATGCCGTTACCAGAACCACCATGATCTCTCCGGTCTGAAATCCTTTTCGTATCAGTACGTGTCGCAGAAGACCATATCCGGTGTCCTCATTGTAAGTCTGAATTTTAAATGATTTCAGCATTCCCCGGATCGTACCTATGATTTCATCCGCTTTTTCATCTTCGATCATACACTTTTCTACCGGAACAACCACATGACTGTTTTCCTGATAGATACCGGAAATAATATTCCCCCGCCTGTCCCTGTCAAACACAGCATGTACCTTGTTCCGGTAATGAAACGGATCCTCCATGCCGATAATCGGCCTTACCGGACAGATTCCCTTCAGCAGCTGTTCTGCCATTTTCTGCTTTTGCTCCAGCTGTTTTTTATATTCCATATCCAGCAGCTGACATCCGCCGCACTTTTTTTCCACAGGACAGAGGCTCTTTGTTCCGGAAAACGGAGCATTTGCTTTTTCTGTATCTCTCCGCTTTCCCTCTCCCTTCCTTCTTCTGTCTGCTGTTTTATTCATTCTGCCGTTTTCTGCCCGCTCAGACACTCTGTTCTTTCTTCTGTTTGCCTCTCCCACTGCCATTTCTCTGTCTCCTGATCACAAATTTTCTATCGACATTTTACCACAGATTCATTATAATGTGTAAATAAAACGCTGACCTGGCAACCCATCAGGCACAGTCCAGGCAGCGCATACTCCAAATCAACCATTACGAGGTGACCTGCATGATGATACACGAAAATGATACCCCTGTCTCCTACTATATTGATCCCGTACTGTACACCGGCCGTCCGGCTGATGAGTCCGGACGTCTTCCCAAGGAGATCCGCACCTACGATTTTCTGGATTCTCTCGGCATTTCCTACAAGAGGCTGGACCACGATGCCATGCCTACGATCGAGGCATGCCATGACGTAGATAAACTTTTGGGAATCGAGATCTGCAAAAATCTTTTTCTCCGCAATGCTCAGAAGACAGCTTTCTATTTGCTCCTTCTTCCCGGAACAAAAAAATTCAAAACTGCTCTGCTTTCAA
>JALEJB010000168.1 GCA_022768825.1 Lachnospiraceae bacterium | reverse complement strand
GGCATCAATTAAATCCGACTATCTTTTGTGTCAGGCGATAGGCTGCCACGGAGATTTTTCTTCCGCCTTTGCCCGGAAGATTCATCGCATTCCCCATAATTCCGTTTCGCAATCTGTGAAACAGGCGAAGATCATAATTTTTGATATATTTCCACAGTGTGCGCTTCTTTTCCAGATTTTCTTCGGTTCCCGAACGAAGCAGTAAAACCGTCGACACAACCGTGATGATCTCCAGATAATTGAACATATAGCGGCGCAACTTTTTATTTGAGATCTTCCACAGATCGTAATCTTCGATCATAATGCGGTTCACCTTCAACTGCTGGTCGATGCGTCCGATCATCACACTTTCATTCACGGACTGATCGTCCCGCCCGATATAATAATGATAGAGATCCACATCCATATAATACATCTTCTTCACATACGGAAGCGGATGATACACATAAATATTATCTACATAAAATGTATGCTCCGGAAGCTGCAATTCGCATTTGCGAAGTACCTGTGTACGATAGATGACCGAATGCATCAGCAGATAATGACCCTTTGTGATCAATTTGACATCGCTCCAGCCAAACACCTTTTCCACCGGAAACATGGACGTATATTTCATAACTTTTTTATGCTTTGCGCCATCCTTGTCATAGACAAAGTTCGCAATAAACAAGTCAATGATATCGTCCCCCAATGCCAGTTCCCGCAGGCGATCCAACACCTGCAAAAAGACCGATTCGTCTACCCAGTCGTCGCTGTCTACTACTTTAAAAAACATGCCCGTAGCATTGGCGATCCCTGCATTCACAGCCGAGCCGTGCCCACCGTTTTCTTTGTGAATGGCACGCACAATGTTCGGAAATCTTTTCTGATATTTATCCGCAATTTCCGGTGTGGCATCCTTGGAACCATCATCCACAATAATGATCTCTACGTCATCGCCGCCTACCAGCAATGACTGAATACATTTTTCCATATAATCCTGTGAATTATAGCATGGAATTGCAATGGAAAGTAATTTCATCTCTCTACCTTCTTCTATTTCTGATTGTTTCAACTGTACGAAACAGCTATGCTTCTTCTTGTATCCCGGTCTCGCGGATCACACACTGCCGCCGGATCTTCTTCGCCTTGTACAATTCGTGGTCCGCATCCTGAATAATGTCCTGAATCGTCATATTTTCCTGCAAAATGATCGGACTGATTCCCACCGACATTTCTACGTAATACGGTTTCGGCGATTTTGCGTTGAATTTTTCACAAGCCCTTATGATCCTCTTCTGGACGCTTGCGGCAAAATTTTTCTGCGGGGAAAGCGCAATACAGACGAACTCATCACCACCGGTTCTGGCAGACAAATGCTCCACCTTGATACAGCTGTCAAGCAGTTTGGTCGCCGAGCAGATTGCAAAATTGCCCTCCACATGACCGAAACTGTCATTGATCTGTTTTAAGTGATCCAGATCCGCACAGATCACATATGCCTTCTCGCCGGTTTTTTCTGACCCGAGACGTTCGATCTCTTTTGTAAATCCCCGCACATTGAGCAAACCGGTCATCGCATCATAACCGGATACCATATCCAGTATATGATTTTTCTCCCTCATATTTTCCATATCCAACATCAGCTGTGCACGGATCGCAGCCTCATTGGAGCTGATCTCCAGATAACGAAGAGATACTCCGATCTGTAAACTAAACATGAAAAAGAATGTAAATTCAGATGTCGGAATCTCCAACGCCAGCATACCATACTGTCTTTCTCCGGAGAAAAGCAAAAAATAATGATACTGATGCGGCTGTTCATCTTCCAGCCACTTTGCAAAAGGTTCTTCCTTGCTGACAAGCGGACGCTCGTAAACCTGATACGAAAACATCTCTCCGTTTTTCATATAGGAGGCCAGCCTAAGATCATCCGGACAGGTCCATTTTCGCCCGTCCCTGCGATAAACGGTCGGAGTTTCCAACAAAAACAACGCGGCATTCTCCACATGCAAGCGCTTGATATTGTTCATCACCTGCAGACAATACTGATGTTCATCTGACATATATTCATTCAGTTCTCTGGTCATCATCGGAATAAACCACGTCTTACGCTGAAAATCGATCTCATGCTGTTTGGTCTCAGTGAGCTCCCGGGTGAGCTTTTGGATCAAAACCCGTTTGCCGATCTCTGTCTGGGTAAAATGCATCTGCTTCGATTCGCAGCCGCAGGATTCTCTCTCAACAAACTGTACTTTTACTCTGCGGTCTTTGAGTTTTTCCCCACACATCATCATCAGAAGATCCAATACCGCAAGGCGTCCCATCAAAACACCATCCTGAAATGCTGTCGTAAGCGGTGGTGTCATCTTGCCCGACATCGCATTATTGTCAAAGCCTGTGATACGGATATCCGTTCCGATTGCAAGACCTCGTTTCCGGCAGACCTTATATCCTGCAAAGGCCATCTCATCATTGGCGAATGCAATCGCATCCGCATCCGGATGCGCATCCAGCAGTTCCTCTACCTGGTCGTCAACAAATTCCGAAAAATCGCCCCACCGGATCATCGTATCATCCACCGGAAGCTGATGATGCTTCATCACCTTCAGATATCCCTGCAGGCGTTCACGGGCATCTGTATTATCCTTTGGTCCTGACATATAGAGAATCTTTTTGCATCCGTGTTCCTCTATCAGATGGTTGATCACATCGCTCATACCCTGAACATTATCCGATATGATCGAATGACAGTTCGGAGCATCCACGATCTCGGTCAAAAACACCAGCGGGATTTCATTGTATTTCTCTGCAAAGGCGCCCGGATCATTCTCATCCAAATAGATTCCGATCGTGCCGTAATTGATGATCATACCATCCAAACCCGCAATAAAACTGTAATCGTTGACTACATCATACTGATAATCAAAGTTTTCCATAAAATCAAAGCCCAGAACATCATGAAAAAATCCCTTTGTCTGTGCCTGTAAAAAAAACATCACATCAATATTTTTTTCTTTTGCAGCCGCAGCTACTCCCGTTATGATCTCCTTTGGAAAATATGTATGGAGTCCACCCACTAACACACCGATTGTCGGCCTTTTCTTGTTTGGAGCTTCTGTCATATAATAATTCCCCTTTATCTGAGCTTTTTTCCCATTGTATTTTATGACATATATCAAATAGTATAATACGAAACAATTCAAAATGCCATAGTAAATTTTTCGTATAATTAAAAAATCAGCATCCCTTGGGGAAGGATGCTGATTTTGGGAGTAGTATAGAAAAAGAATTTATTCCTAGCCTTTCACACCACCGAGGGCAACGCCGCCGACGATGAATTTTGAAAGACAAAGGTATACAACCACTACCGGGAAGATTGAGAATGCGATCATGATATATACCTGACCCATATCAAACTTCAGAAAGTCTGCTCCACGAAGCAGAGCGATCAAAATCGGCAGTGTCTTTTTGGTATCTGTATGTAATACCAGTGCCGGAGTGAAGTAATTGTTCCAGCTGCTTACAAATGCGAAGATCGCCTGTACTGCGATCGCCGGTTTCATCATCGGAAGTACGATCGTGTTAAATGCCTTAAACTCGCCCGAACCATCAATACGCGCCGCTTCTATGATTGCCAGCGGAAGGGTACTCTCCATATACTGGATCATATAGAAGTAGGTAACCGGTGCCGCAATTGCCGGAATGATCAATGGGATAAAGGAGTCATCCAGTCCCATCTTTCCGATCAGCTGCAAAAATCCCAATGCGGTAACCTGTGTCGGAATCATCATGACTGCAAGGATAAAGGTTGCGATCGCTTTCTTTCCCTTGAAATCATATGCATGAATCGCATAAGCCGTCAGTGTCGAAAAGTAGGTACAAAGTACCGCTGTTGATACTGATACAAAGATACTGTTAAGCATACCATTAAATACAGGTAAAGTTCCTGCCATCAGACTCTTCCAGTTCGTAATGAGGAACGTACTCGGAAGCAGTGAGAATCCTCGTTTCAGTTCTGAATTGGATCTGGTGGAATTGATCAACAGGATATAAAACCATACCAGACAAAAGAATGTCAGGAGGATCAATACAGCATATGCAATGACTCTTCTTGCATGAAGACCAAGACCCTTACTTGTTTTTCCTTCAATATTTTCGTTCATTGATCTACACCTCCTCAATCTTTCTTGTCAGTTGACATCTTAAATACAATAAAGCTCAAAATACCGGTTACAACGAACAGGAATACGGATAATGCTCCGCCGGCACCATAGTTCTTGCTGAACAGATGCTTGTTCAGATACATGATCA
>JALEJB010000188.1 GCA_022768825.1 Lachnospiraceae bacterium | reverse complement strand
GTGCGGAAAGCAATGGCGCGAAGCTGACCGATTACGACTAACACGATGACAGCAGCCACGCAGATCTGAACGATATTTCCCGGAATGGATGCAGCCGGTGCAACCCAGTTTCCGTAGATGATCCCTTCCGCAATATAATAGCCGACGATTTTGATTCCCAGAGCAGCAAGAAGCGCCACACAGTTCCAGCCAAAGCCGCTTTTTTTCTCTGAGATCGCACCGACGGTAAAGCCCATCAGACCAACGATGATCAAGGTAAACGGTGCCCACAGGGTCCAGCCGCTGAGCAGGTCAAATAATCCCATACCGATACCGCCGGCGATGCAGCCCATCTTTTTTCCGAAGATCATCGCACAGATAAAAAGAGGGACATTGCCCAGATGAACCAATCCACCGTTTGCTGCGATCGGAAGACGAAGATTGATGCAGGCAGTAAAGATATAAACGAGTGCCGTAAAGATTGCTGTAAAGCAGATGGTCTGAATGCTTGATAATTGAATTGTTTTGTTTGTATTTTCCATTGAAAATAGCTCCTTTCGTCTGTAAATGATTGTATCATGTCACGTGATAAGGGCTATTTTAATAATTAGCTGTCTTATTGTAAAAAGCCAGTTTTGGAAAATTAAACCATGCCGGTTAGGAAACGCCACATTTTTTGCAGACATCATTGCAGCAGCAAATTTCGCAATTTGGCTTGGTTCGTGCAGTGCAGACGGCACGTCCGTGCCAGACCAGTCGGTGACAGAAATCGCTTCCTTCTTCTGGGGGGATCAGCTTCCAAAGTGCCATTTCTACTTTTTTCGGTTCCTTGATCTGGTCTACGAGCCCCATGCGATTTACGATACGGATACAATGGGTATCCGTGACGATGGCAGGTTTTCCGAATACATCTCCCATGATCAGATTGGCGCTTTTTCTGCCCACGCCCGGCAGGGATAATAATGCATCGAAATCATCCGGGATCTGACAGTGAAATTTGTCCCGAAGCATTTTCATGCAGGCACTGATGTCCTTTGCTTTGCTGTGTCCAAGTCCGCAAGGCTTGACGATCGCTTCGATTTCCTCTACCGGAGCATCGGCAAGTGCTTCAATACTTGGAAATTTTTCAAATAGATCCACCACCACGACGTTGACACGTGCATCTGTACATTGAGCTGCCAGTCGCACGCTGACAAGCAGCTTCCACGCCTCATTGTAATCCAGACTGCAGGCAGCATCCGGATATTCTTTTTTTAATCGGTCGATCATGATAGCGGCAAGTTCTTTTTTTCTCATATTTTTATCCTCATCTATTTATTGAATGATAGAACAAAATGTATCACAATTTTATCTGTTTTACAATGGAACAGAGGGAAAGTGGTTTGATTTGTCAGCTTTTTGTGCTATGATGTTTAGAAGATAGGAGCAGTAGCAGGCAATGCTGTGCTCAAAAGACAAAATAAAGAAAGTATAGAGAAATCGTATGCAGTTAGGCAAATATCAGAAATTAGAAATCATTAAAAAAGTAGAATTTGGTGTATATCTGGCAGAAAGCCGGGGCGAAGAGGAGCGTGTGCTTTTGCCAAAAGCGCAGGTGCCGGTGAATGCGGTCATTGGTGATCGCATTGAAGTATTTTTGTACCGGGATTCCAAGGATCGCATGATCGCGACGACCGCAAGACCAAAGCTGACGCTTGGCGGGCTGGCAGCACTTCGTGTATCACAGGTGGGCAAGATCGGAGCCTTTCTGGACTGGGGACTGGAAAAGGATCTGTTTCTTCCATATAAAGAGATGAAGGGAAAAGTGCGGGAAGGCGATGAAGTGTTAGTGACGCTTTATATTGACAAAAGTCAGAGACTGGCAGCCAGTATGCGTCATATCTATGATCTGCTTTTGACCGATTCGCCGTATCAGACGGGAGATACGGTCAAGGGACGTGTCTATGAATTCGGTCACGATTACGGGACATTTGTGGCAGTGGATGACCGCTATTCTGCTATGATCCCGCGCAGTGAGGATGCAAGTGATCTGCGCATCGGACAGGTGATCGAGGCAAGAGTCACCCATGTGAAGGAAGATGGCAAGCTGGACATATCCAGAAGAGGAACGGCAGTAGAACAAATGGACGCAGACGCACAGAAGGTTTTGCGCGTCATTGATGAGTTTGCGGGAGTTCTTCCGTTTAATGACAAGGCTTCGCCGGAGATCATTATGCGCGAACTTCAGATGAGTAAGGCTGCATTTAAGAGAGCGGTGGGACATCTGTATAAACAGCGCCTGATCGAGATTACGGAAAAGAGTATACGAAGAATCAAATAAAAACAAAAGAAAAGGATGAAAGACCGGCTTTCATCCTCTACTTTTTTCATACTGTTTTATTACGCATAAAAATCTACATTTCCGCCAATGTCTGGGTTGACAGAACGTTCCATTGCACGAATGAGGTTGACGCCGCTGGCAGCAGATGCATCCAATTGCTTGCTCAGCATTGCGACACCGATATCCGAGGGAGTCTCAACTCCGTTTATTTTGCTGGAGCCACGTTCCATTTGAAACAATGCGGTCGAAGTAAGTGCGTCAATTCCCATGATCATCCCACCTTTCTGCTGACGAAATCAGATATTAGAATAGTTGCAAAATATGTATAATATCTATACTGAGTATATCATAATTTCATTAGAAAAACAATTGGTCTGTTAGTAGAAATTGAATAAAAAGGAGAAAAATATGTACGATATTATTATAGTCGGAAGCGGCCCGGCAGGACTGGCGGCTGCTATTTATGCAAAGCGGGCAGGATTAAAGACACTTGTGATTGAAAAAGAAATGTTAAGCGGTGGTCAGATCATCAATACGATGGATGTGGATAATTATCCGGGGCTTCCGGGCATCAGTGGTTTTGAACTGGGAGATAAATTCCGCAAGCATGCCGAAGCGATGGGAGCAGAATTCGAGACCGCGGAATTTCGGGGCATTGAGCATGAAAACGAGGAAACGAAGGTAGTCGTGACCGACAAAGATTCCTACGATTGCCGTGCCATCGTGCTTGCGATGGGTGCATCCTATCGGATGCTCGGCGTGCCGGGCGAACAGGAACTTCGCGGAATGGGCGTGTCCTATTGCGCCACCTGTGACGGCGCGTTTTTCAGAGGAAAAACAGTTGCAGTAGTTGGCGGTGGAGATGTGGCACTGGAGGATGCATTATTTCTTGCAAGAGGATGTGAGAAGGTTTATCTGATTCACAGACGCGAGGCTTTTCGCGGGGCCCGGATCCTGCAGCAAAAAGTTTTTGAAACAGATAACATCGAGATCCTTTTTCACACGCAGGTGGAAGAGATTTGTGGCGATGGTGTTGTGGAAATGTTACAAATTATTAACAATAAAGAGAATAAAAAGAGCAGTCTGACGGTGGACGGAATATTCATTGCTGTAGGATTGACACCGAATACCGATGTGTTAAAAGGACTTGTAGAAACGGATGAAAATGGCTATCTGATTGCCGGCGAATCAGGAATCACCAGTGTTCGCGGCATTTTTGCTGCAGGTGATATACGAAAGAAACCTCTTCGGCAGGTAGTTACGGCAATTGCGGATGGAGCAAACGCCATCCATTCTGTGGAAAGCTATTTGGTTCAATTGTGATGAAAACTTCCAATATCTAGTAGTTGACAGGTAAAAATATCCTTGCTATAATGTCAATTGTAACAAATTCGTAACAATTGTGAAAAAGTTGGAGGATACCATGAATTATAAAGCATTACGCATGACAACCTGCTGCCTGGCCAGTGCACTGACACTTTCCGCAACACCTGCTACAATCATTGCGGCACCGTTTGCAGGGGCGACGGGAGTTACAAGCGTAAACATTGCTTCAAAATTAAATGTTTCAACACCGACATCGGGAATTTCATCAATCTTAGAACAATATTTATCTGAGAATTCGATCCGTAACGTGGAAGTAGCAGTCACCCAGACAGATGCTGCAACCGTTCGTTCTGTTGATGGAGCGGAAGCCGATGATATAGAACCTGTTGAGACACAGACAGAAGAACAGACAACTGAACAGAAGGAAAAGAAGGTATATGCAGTTGCACAGGTGGAAGGATATGTCAACGTTCGTGCAAAAGCAGATGAAGAAAGCGCAGTATTAGGAAAGCTTTACAATAACTGTGTCGGTGTTGTTCTTGACGAAAAAGACGGCTGGTATAAGATTAAGTCCGGCGATGTCAAGGGATATGTGAAAGCCGAGTTTGTAGAAGTCGACAATAAGGAACTTTTGAAATCAGTGGGAAATCGCATCGCAACTGTCACTGCGCAGACACTTCGTGTTCGAAAAGAGCCAAGTGAAGATGCTGCAATTCTGGATCTCGTACCACAGGGTGAGGAACTGACGGCACTGAGCAGGGCGAAGGACGGTTGGGTAAAGGTTTCGTCCGAAGATGGCAAAGGATATGTGTCTGCAGATTATGTAGATGTCAAGATGGTATATTCCTATGCTGAGTCGAGAGAAGCCGAGAAGGCGAGACTTGAAAAGGAAAAAGCCGAGAAGGAAGCAGCTGAGAGAGCCGCCAGAGAAAGAGAAGAAGCAGCCAGAGCAGCACAGCAGCAGGAGACAAATAGTGGTTCTTCGGAACAAAAGAGTGCTCCGGCAGAAGAAAAAACCACGCCTGTTCCAAGCAATGCAAACGGATCGGCAATTGCCGGCTATGCGAGCCAGTTTGTTGGCAATCCATATGTATATGGTGGAACCAGCCTGACTAATGGAGCAGACTGTTCCGGATTTGTAATGTCCGTATACAATGCTTTTGGTGTATCACTGCCGCATTCATCAAGTGCGATGAGAAGCTGTGGTACAGCAGTCAGTGTATCTGATATTCAGCCGGGAGATATCGTATGCTATTATGGCCATGTCGGAATTTATGTAGGAAACAATACATTGGTACATGCAAGTAACCCGTCATCGGGAATTAAATTTACTTCACCGATCAATTATCGGACCATTGCATCAGTAAGAAGAATTTTAAATTAGAAATTGGAAATATGGGAAGAAACGGAGACGGAGACGTCTCCGTTTTGCTTTGTCCTGTCATGCAAAATGCCAATGGATTTCCTGCGATAAACAATGTATGTAATAGATCATAAATATTTTCAAATTGTACATTGTTGTTTGACAAGTCTTTTTTTCGAGTAAGTGTGCAAAAAGACAATGTGCACAAATGTAAAAAAACTTTCAGAAAAGAGGGAACAAAACAAATAATTTGAGAAAAAAGTTATCCACAATAAATGCGGCGGATTTATCGACAAAAATGAGTTATTCACGAACTTATCCACATTATCCACAGAAAAAAAGACAAATTTTGCTCTTTTGTGAGGAAAAAAACAGAACAAAGGTTTTGTGCAATCATCCTAAAGTTTACGAAAATCTGAAATTCTATTGACTTTTGAATAATGCAAAAATTAAAAAATATGTCAAATAACGAGTGGAAATCACGACAAATTGTCAGAATTTTCGGGAGAGTTGAAATATACGGTTTTGTCTGATATACTATTTTAGGAGATATGGGTTGATTTTACTCATGATATGATTCTATATAATGATGGGTGTTTTAGATGAGAAAAGAAATACAGATTTTAGGGCTTCATTTTGGAAGTTATTCACTGAGAGAAGAAATGGGCTTTGTACAAAATGCATTTGCAGACAATCGGTTTCACTGTATTTTGACCGTGTCGATGCAGACATTACTTATGGCCGGCACCAATCCGGCAGTAAAGGATTGCGTGGAACAGGCAGATCTGATCGTGGTGGACGATGCAGAGATCTTAAAACAGGCAAAGATTTCTTCGAACCAGAGAAATCGGGAGATCGAAGAGCAGCTTTTTATGAAGGAATTTATAAAAAGAATGGTGCGTTCGGAACGGAAGCTCTTTTTGGTGGCACAAACCGATGCGGATGTGGAAAAATTAAAAAAATATTTATCAGACAGGTATGAAAAGATTCAAATTACCGGACAATATAGTATTGAGGCGTGTCCGGGAAATCTGGATCATCTGATTAATGAAATCAACAGCGCATCCATAGATGTGGTGCTTTCTGTTCTGTCATCGCCGGTTCAGGAAGAGTTTTTAAATGATGCTAGAAATAAAATAGATGCAAAAATATGGTATAGTCTCGGAAAAAATTATGCGTCCCAGGAAGAGCCGATGAGTCTGGGCATGCGTATCCGGTATTGGTTTCATAAAAGATGGTTTAAGCTTCATGTGAACAACTATCAGGAGACAAACGAGAATGAAAAAAACGCATAATTATCTGTTATTGGTCATGGGAACGGCATTTATGGCAATTGCAATTCAAGGGGTCTTTGATCCAATGGGCATTGTCACGGGAGGCTTTACCGGAATAGGGATTTTGGTGAGGCGTATTACACTGGGAGTTATTCCCGGCGGAATCCCGCTGTGGTTTACCAACCTGTTTTTGAATTTGCCACTATTTGCGCTTGCATGGCGAGTAATGGGTAAAAAGTTTGTGGAGAGGACAGCTATTGCGGCTGTTCTTTTGTCGTTATGGCTGGCAGTTTTGCCGACGGTGGATCTGGCCGACGGTGATTATCTGTTGGCGGCGGTTTATGGTGGTGCCTTTACCGGATTGGGAATCGCCCTGATCCTTCGGACGGGAAATGCAACGGGCGGCACCGATCTGATCGCCACACTGCTGCATCAAAGATTTCGTCAATATTCCATCGCGCAGATTCTCATGATCGTAGATGGAGCGATCATTCTCGCCGGATTTTATCTGGTGGGGGCGCGACCGGCACTGTATGCCATTCTTGCGGTCATCATTGTGACGAAGGTATCCGATATGCTGCTGGAAGGCTGGAATTACTCAAAGGTGATCTATATCATTTCCGAAAAAAACAATGAGATTGCGGAACACGTGCTGTATCAGATGAATCGGGGAGCAACGATGATCCCGGCACAGGGGATGTATTCCGATGTACTGCATAAAATGCTATTTCTTGTTGTGGATAAAAAGGAGGTGCTTGCGATCAAAGACTGCGTCAAAGGGCTTGATCCGGGAGCATTTGTCATTGTGACGGATGCGAAAGAAGTGCTTGGAGAAGGTTTTTTGGAATATTAGCATAAAAAATGTGCCATTTCCTCTTCCCTTTTTTGGGATTTTGCATTAAAATAGGTGGTGTAATATTTGTTGTGTGCAATTTTCGCCTTATTTTTATTGTGAAAAATGCATTAAATGATAATGGGGTAGATAACAAATGACAGGAGGGGCAGTGGTATGATTTCAAATCAGATATTGCAAAATACAATTGATGGGTTGAAAGGAATCACAAGAAACGATTTGTGTATTATAGATACAGAGGGGACTGTGTTGGCATCCACATTTCCGGATGCTGAAAAATATACAACCGCGGCTTTAGAGTTTGTGGAATCGCCGGCTGATGCGCAGGTGGTTTCGGGGTGCCAGTTTTTTAAAGTGTACGATGATCATCAGCTGGAGTATGTCCTGCTGGCGTGCGGCGAGACAGATGATGTCTATATGGTCGGCAAGATTGCGGCGTTTCAGATCCAGAATCTGTTAGTAGCCTACAAGGAGCGCTTTGATAAGGATAATTTTATCAAAAATCTGTTGCTGGACAATTTGCTGCTGGTAGATATTTATAACCGCGCAAAGAAACTGCATATTGAGATTGATGTGCCGCGCTGTGTATACATCATTGAGACGAACCGTGAGAAAGAGGGCAACGAACTGGAGAAGGTGCGCAGTGTTTTTCATGGCAAGACAAAAGATTTTGTGACAGCGGTTGATGAGAAGAATATCATTATTGTTCGTGAGCTTGGCGAGGGCGAAGGATATGAGGAACTGAATAAGACCGCGGAGGTGATTCGCGGATTATTTGGCGGAAATGCAAATCAGGAAGTGCATATTGCATATGGAACCATCGTCAAAGAGATCAAGGAAGTGTCGCGTTCCTACAAAGAGGCAAGAATGGCATTGGATGTAGGAAAAATTTTCTTTGAGGACAAAGATATCATCGCCTATTCCGCACTTGGAATCGGACGACTGATCTATCAGCTTCCGATCCCGCTTTGTAAGATGTTTATCAAGGAGATTTTTGGCGGGAAATCGCCGGATGATTTTGATGAAGAGACACTTACGACGATCAACAAATTCTTTGAAAACAATCTGAATGTATCAGAGACCTCGCGTCAGTTATACATTCACAGAAATACGCTGGTCTATCGTCTGGATAAACTGCAAAAGAGTACCAGTCTGGATCTTCGTATTTTCGAGGATGCAATTACCTTTAAGATTGCATTGATGGTCGTAAAATATATGAAATATATGGAGACAATGGATTACTAAAAGAAAGGCATAACAAATGATTCAACTGGAACATGTAAGTAAGTCATATACAGAGGGCATACCTGCTTTGAACGATGTTTCCTTAAATATCTCAGAGGGTGAATTTGTGTTTATTGTCGGAGACAGCGGATCGGGAAAATCAACCCTGATCAAGCTTCTGCAGAGAGAACTGGAACCGACGGAAGGCACCATCATCATTAACAATAAAGATCTGAGCAGGCTGCATCGCAGGCAGGTGCCTTATTTTCGTAGAAATCTTGGAGTTGTATTCCAGGATTTCCGTCTGTTAAAGGATCGCAATGTTTATGATAATGTAGCTTTTGCAATGCACGTAGTTGGCGCGTCCAAGCGCAGCATACGACAAAAAGTGCCGGTCATGCTTTCTGTGGTAGGACTGGCTGCGAAATATCGTTCTTTTCCAAAGCAGCTCTCGGGAGGAGAACAGCAGCGCGTGGCGATTGCCCGGGCGCTGGTCAATAATCCGAAAATATTGTTGGCAGATGAGCCTACCGGAAACCTGGATAATAAAAATGCCTGGGAGATCATGAATCTGCTGGAGGAGATCAACTCCAGAGGGACAACTGTCGTGGTTGTTACCCATAATCTGGAAATTGTACGGGCAATGGGAAAGCGAGTTATCACAATTAAGAAAGGAGTCATCGCTTCTGATCTGGCAGATGGATCAGCTCTGGATGATATGGGTGATAGCCATGCGAATTAGTACATTGTTCTATTCGATCAAACAGGGAATCAAAAATATCTGGCGAAATAAGATGTTTTCTCTGGCATCGATTGCCACGATGACGGCGTGCATTTTCCTGTTTGGTCTGTTCTATTCGATCGTCACCAATCTGAATTCGATGGTGAAGGAAGCAGAGGAAGGGGTTGCGGTTACGGTCCTCTTTGATGATGATATCACACCGCAGGAGATTGCGGAAATTGGTGATAAGATTGACGCTCGACCGGAGGTTTCAGCATACAATTTTAAATCTGCAAAGGACGCGTGGGAAGAATTCAGTTCGGTTTATTTTGAAGGAAATGAAGAACTGGCGGAAGGTTTCGGCGATGACAATCCGTTGCAAAAGTCGGAAAGCTACGAGATCTATCTGAATGATGTATCCATGCAGGAATCGCTGGTTGCTTATCTGGAAAGTGTGGACGGCGTGCGTGAAGTACGACGCTCGGAAATTGTAGCAAATACATTGACGGATTTTAATCGTCTGATCGGTTATGTATCGATCGGTATTATATTTATTCTTTTTTGCGTATCCATCTTCTTGATCAGCAATACGGTTACGGTGGGAATTGCTGTTCGAAAAGAGGAGATTGGGATCATGAAGCTGATCGGCGCAACGGACTTTTTTGTTCGCGCACCGTTTGTTGTGGAAGGAATTCTGATCGGACTGATCGGTTCGGTGCTGCCAATGTTGATCTTATATGTCATGTATCAGAAGATGATCGGATATATTATGGGTAAATTCAATTTTATCAGTAATCTGATCTCATTCCTGCCTGTTGACGACGTATTTCAAGTGTTGGCCCCCATCGGTCTTGCGCTTGGTGTCGGCATTGGATTTATCGGCAGCTTTGTGACAACCAGAAAGCATTTGAAGGTATAAGGAAGTCTGCTCTGCAAACAGAACAGATGAAACACAGGAAATAAAGTAGCATGAAAAAAGAAGAAAGAAAAGAAGAGGAGCAGGTGTCGATCCGTGACCCGGAAATATTGGCTGTTGCTGATGTGCTTCGCGAGGAGCTGTCGCAGCGTGGGCGCGAGAAACGGCATAGCTTTTTCAAAGGAATTTTTTGCGGGGTGCTGGCAGGGCTGCTTGTCAGTGTTGCCGTAGTGACTTTGCTGCCGGAGGTATCCGATCAGAGGCAGACGATTACTGCTCAAATTGGTTCGAATGCATCGGAAAACGGGCTGCTTACCGGTGAAGTGAAAAATAAACTGAATCTTTTAGCAACTAAACTGAATACCTATTATTATGAGGATATCGATGTGGAAGATCTGCAGAATGGTCTCTACAAGGGTCTGCTGGAGGGTGTCGGAGATAAATATACCGCATACTATACCGAAGAGGAATATAAGGAGATGATGGAAAGCGCCAGTGCCTCGTTTAGTGGATTGGGCATTGTGCTGACCCAGGACCCGGACAGTATGCAGGTGACTGTTTTGCATGTATATGAGGACAGCCCGGCTAATAAAGCGGGAATACGTGCCGGAGATATGATCGTTCAGGTGGAGAATATTCAGGCGAACAGCATGGAATTATCGGAACTTGTGACGCATATGCGCGGTGAAAAAGGAACGCACGTGAAGGTCAAGATCTATCGTTCCGGAGAAAAAGACTATTTATATTTTGATGTGGTTCGTGATGTGGTGGATGTGCCCACTGTTACGTATAAGATGCTGACGGATGAGATCGGATTGATCTCTATCACAGAATTCGGGGCGGCTACGGATGAGCAGTTTGCTGAGGCTGTTGAGGAACTGGAAAAAGACGGCATGAAGAAGCTGATCGTGGATCTGCGGGACAATCCGGGAGGAATGTTGGAAAGTGTGACAAACATTTTGGATCAGATCTTGCCGAAAGGGCTTCTGGTTTGGACCGAAGATAAATATGGAAATAAAAATGAAATCAGCTCTGATGCAGATTGTCTGGAAATTCCTATGGCAGTTTTGATCAACGCAAACAGCGCCAGCAGTTCGGAAATTTTCGCGGGAGCGATCCGTGACTATGATTACGGAACTTTGATTGGTACAAAGACCTTTGGAAAAGGAATTGTGCAAAGCATCATCAAACTGGATGACGGCAGCGCGATAAAGCTTACGACTTCGAAATATTATACGCCGAAAGGCGAAAATATTCACGGTACCGGAATCGAACCGGATATCGAATTGGAATATGAATATCTGAATCCGGAAGCGACAGTCTATGACTGGAAGGAAGATAATCAGATGCAAAAAGCCGTCGAGGTGCTGGAAGAACAGCCCAAGCCGGAAGAGTAATCGAAATTTGTTTAAAGAAAGAGGGTGACCAACCGTGGTAGAATTAGATCAATACCGTTATTTACTGAATACGTGGAAAGAACCACTGCTGGAAGTGAGGGATGCACTTTGACTTAGAAGTCAAAGCGCAAAAAATAGAAGAGCTGGAACGGGAAATGGAGGCACCGGATTTCTGGAATGATGCCGAGCGTTCGCAGCAGAAGATGAAGACCTTGAAGAGTCTCAAGGATGATATGGAAGTATATCATGGATTGGAAGAAAAATTCGATGATATAGAGACGTTGATCATGATGGCGGAAGAGGAAAATGATGCAGGGCTTTTGCCTGAGATCGAAGAAGCGGTTGCCGAGTATGAGAAAGCCTATGAAGGGATACGCGTCAAGACACTGCTTTCGGGCGAGTTTGACGCGGATGCGGCCATTGTATCATTGAACGCCGGCGCGGGAGGTACGGAGTCCTGTGATTGGGCATCCATGCTTTACCGTATGTATACGAGATGGGCAAATGATAAGGGATTTTCCGTGGATGTGATTGATTATCACGAAGGAGACGAAGCCGGAATCAAATCCGTGACATTTCAGGTCAATGGCGAGAATGCCTATGGATACCTGAAATCAGAAAAAGGCGTGCATCGCCTCGTGCGAATTTCACCGTTCAATGCAGCAGGAAAACGACAGACTTCTTTTGTGTCCTGCGATGTGATGCCGGACATCGAGGAGGACATCGACATTGAGGTAAAAGATGAGGATATCCGAATTGATACCTATCGCTCCAGCGGAGCGGGCGGACAGCACATCAATAAGACTTCATCTGCAATCCGGATCACACATTTTCCGACCGGAATCGTCGTTACCTGTCAGAATGAACGTTCACAGCATATGAACAAGGACAAGGCGATGCAGATGCTGAAAGCAAAGCTGCTGCTATTGCGTCAGCAGGAAAATGCACAGAAGGAAGCGGAGATCCGTGGTGAGGTGACAGACATCGGCTGGGGCAATCAGATCCGGTCGTATGTGCTGCAGCCGTACAGTATGGTCAAGGATCTGCGTACGGATGCTGAGACCAGCAATACGAAAGCCGTGCTGGATGGCGATATCGATATTTTTATCAATGCATATTTAAAATGGGTTTCACAGGGAAAGAAGGCACAGGATCAATAAGGTCTTGCGCCCTTTTCAGTTGTGTGGTATTATCTTTCAAGTGAACACAAATGTATTTGTGGGACGTACAATTTGTGTCGGATGTATGGATAAGAGGAAATGCGATGGCAGAAAAGACAACCTATTATGTGATTAAAGAGAAGGCTGTCCCGGAGGTTTTGTTAAAGGTGGTAGAAGCCAAACGCCTTCTGGAGTCCGGACGTGCGTCATCTGTTCAGGATGCGGTGGA
>JALEJB010000142.1 GCA_022768825.1 Lachnospiraceae bacterium | reverse complement strand
AAATACCAAAAAAGAGATCGAAGCCACACTGGATACGATCAATGAAGCATTTGAAAATTTGTTTGACAGCCTTTTTGAAAATACCGCCTTTGATATCGCATCGGATATCGCGACAATGAAGACGGTGATGGCACAGGAAGGACTGACACCCAACACGGATTTTCGATAAAAAACGGAATCTGGGAAAAGATGAGAGAGAAAATGAAAATGAGACAATGGTGCAAACGCATTCTGTGTGTCTGCCTGATGATAGTGTTCATTGCGCAACTGTGTCCACCGATGCAGGCAGAGGCGGCTGTAAAGAAAATGATCATGTATGTAGATGAGGATGCGACCTATTATACAGGCGATCCGGATCAGATGGTCAAAGATTACGTACGAAGTGTGAAATCTTCCAATTCCAAGGTGGTAAAGCCGGCGAAACAGGAGTATGGATATATCGGTCTGTGGGCGAGAAAACCGGGAAAAGCTCTCATAACGGTACAGACAAAATCGGGGACAAAAAAATATCAGATTATGGTAAAAAAGCTGGACGTAAAGGTGAGCTTTTCTGCAAGTAAAGACAAAAAGTATTACTATCTGAAGTTTCAAAATGATACGGATATTTACTTTCATAATGTCAGTTATCAGTGTACCCTTGCAGAGAAATCTCCGGAGGGGGAGATCTGCTATACTACAAGTGAGTATGCTTTTGGTGTCAATGATTTACTTGCCCATCGATCCCTGATCATACCGCGGCAATATATTGGAACACACTATGAAGAGGGAACACATGCGAAGGTACAATATACGTTAGTTCCGGAGGAATGCGTGGTCGAACTGGTCGGTGTGGAACGAAAGTTTGGATATCAGTATAAGGAAATGTCTTCCAAGCTGAAGGTTGGAAAAATTACAGATAAACTCAAAAAGGGAAGGCGTTATATTACCTTTGATGTGACCAATCCCACAAGTCATTTGGTGGACGGAAGGGTTTATTGTATGATCTATGATAAGAAGGACCGCCTGATCGGGGTCTGGGATGAGTATTATAGCATTCAGGCAAACTCGAAAAAAAGCTGTGAGATGAGCTTCACGAAATCGACATACCCAGGTTTCAATCATTACAAGCTGGTGCCCAGGCTTTGTTGGCAGAGCAATAATCAGGGCTGACAGGAGGAGTTGGAATGAAGTTACGGAAACGAACGCAGAGATTGATTGTGGCATTGATCGCGGGGATACTTATAATTGAACATGCAGTGTGTGTGCAGGCTGCGCCGCTAGATGTGTACTTTGCATGGAATAAGGCATACCGTCATATTCAGTTGGAGCGAACGATTGCGTCGGTGGGTAGTGAGGATGAGGCACAGACGGATCCGTCCAAAACCTATACATATGATTTTTCTTTATATCAACCAAAGTTTAAAAAAACACTTTGTATTGAGTTGGTGGTGGATAAGCCCATTGACGCAGAATTTACGTTGATCAAAAACGGAAAAACGACCGGAAAACCGATCCGTTTTTCGAAAGACGATCAGACGTGGCAGCATTCGAAATCATTGGGTTCATATACGAAGACGGTTGAGTGCGTTGGTCTCGGTGAGGGCGATTACCGGATCACGGTCACATACGCAGATGTGACACCGTACGAATTGGAGATATACTATAAGGGCTGGTGGAGACAGATGGAGGAAAAATCCTTTCTCAGTAAAGGTTTTACCATGCAGTTTCCAATCGGAGACGCTACAATTGAATCGGTAGCTGTTTCCGGCGATAAAGGTGTCACAACCTATGATCAGGAGAAGAATATCCTAAAGGCGAACAAAGTCGGAGCTGTCAGATACGTGCTGCAATTGTCTAATGATGTGATGCTCTATGAATATGTCACTGTTGTACAAAACAGATATATCGGAGATGGTTGCAAGAAACCGACAAAGGTGGAACAGGGACAAAAGGGAAAGGCGCTGATGAAGGCATATGATGGATATTATGACCGCACAGGAAAGCTGATTATCAAGGCTGCGCTTATGAACCATACTTCAAAAAAAGTGACAAAGAAAAATATCAAAGTGACTGTGAGGGATGAAGCCGGTCAGACGGTAGCAAGCGGTGTGGCTGATCAAAAGAGTATTACCGTGGCAGCAAACAGTATCCAGTATGCGACCTTTACGATTCAACCGGGCGGACAAAAGATTAGGAAGACCGATCTGGCGAATGCGTCCATCCGGTTTAGTGGTGTATCAAATTATGAACCTTTGAAGTTTAACAGAACGATGTATCTGCCAACCATTGGTGCAACCGTCAAAGTCATAGATCGGTACAACAATGAAGGTCTGGTAAAATATGTCGATCAGGATTCGGATAACGATGGAGAGCCCACATATATCGAATTTATGGAAAACTGTCAGGCTGTCACGGAGGCATTAGACCATGATATCCCGAATACACAGGGCATGATCTTATATACTTTTGCTCGTTTTGTGGGTCTGTACTTTGATGCCTACAATTGGGATGCGGACAATGATCAAGCGGTCTGTGCCATTCAGGACAAGGGGAATGGTACGTATGTGTTAAAGATCAATGATCATTTTGCTGCGGGATATCAGTGTATCGATAACGGGAACATCCGCACTGCCTATTGTCCGGATGCATTGCTGGCGACGCTCTCCTGTGTCTCGTCCACACCGCAAAAGCTGTATGAGGGAATTTATGACATCTGCTATGGGGAGAAAATCTATCAGGCAAACCGATGGTATACGTTCGGAGACAGTCAGGTTTGTTATAAGAGCTCGGATAACTGTTATCTGAACCAGGCCGGAATCAAGGCGATCTATTATATCAAGGAAAAGTAGAGGAGCAGGAGTCATGAGACAGATAAGAAAACGAGTGTTGGCCTGTACACTGACAATGGCAATGATGTTTTGCCTGTTTCCAGTGATGACTCAGGCAGCTACCAGAAATATGACGATGTATGTGGGCGAAACGGTTTTGGTCTATCCGGGTAAACCGATCGCTAAGATTTCCAACACCAACGGGAAAGTGGTTCAGGTGAAGCGAGAGGAGCCGGATCATATCTATGCGACGCTTGTGGCAGCAAAGACAGGAAAATCAAAGGTGACGATGAAAACCGGATCTGGCACAGCGAAGATCAACGTCACAGTCAAGAAAGCGGATATTTCAATCAAGGTTTTGGCGGATGACAGCAGTGACAGTTATGTCTATCTGGCAGTGTCGAACAAGACCTCTAAATTTTTTGAACAGGCACTGATAGAATATACGATCAAGGATACAGAAGGCGTGATTTTGAAAAAAGACACAACGCGCGTTTTTAATCTGCCGGCAAAAACGGTGACACCGATGCAGCTATATCTGGATGTGGAGGATGCGAAATCGGTCAGGCTGTCGGACATCAGTGCGAAGGTTGTTGGACTACAGAACGATGCGAGAAATCGGTATGTGGACGCGTCATCAAAAATCAAGGTGAACATAAAAAATAAGTTTGAAAAAAGTAAGGAGATCACTGGCACCTTGTGTTGGAACAATACATCCAATCAGGCGGTGAGCCTGAGTTATTACGCAATGGTCTATGATTCCAAGAATCGGCTCATTGCAATGACAAGTCCGACGTATATGATGTTGAAGGCAGGGCAGAGCAACGTATCTGATAGTTATAGTAGCTTGCAGATACCAAAACCCAAAGGATATCATCATTACAAGTTGGTCAAAAGTGCCTATTATGTGAAGTTTGCACCGAAATGGATTTGAGCTTTTTTAAAACTTTGATATAATAGAGAGCAAATCATGCAACGTAGATTTACATTATGATTATAAAAGATATAAGGGAGGATTAGAGATGACAGATTTTGATACTTTGACAGCAGAAGCACCGACACTGGATTTCGGGGCATTTGATACACCGCAGGAAAAGGAAGTTCCCGCGCAGGCTGTGGCGCAAGCGGAAGTGATTCCGGCACCGAAAAATGATATGGATGATTCCATGCTCTCCGATGAGGAAAAGCGTATGGTAAATGAATTCGTGGATAAAATTGATCTCCGCAATTCTAATGCGGTGCTTCAGTACGGCGCGGGCACACAGAAAAAGATGGCTGACTTTTCGGAAAAGGCATTGGATAATGTGAAGACAAAAGACATGGGCGAGATTGGAGATATGATTACCTCGCTTGTTGTAGAACTGAAAAGCTTCGACGTCGAAGACGATGAGAAAGGTCTTGGTGCGTTATTCAAGAAGAAAGTCAACAAGCTGACTGCCTTGCGTACAAAATACGACAAGACAGAAGTAAATGTGGAGAAGATTGCTGCTGCGCTGGAGGGACATCAGATCCAGCTCATCAAGGATGCCCAGATGCTTGACCGGATGTATGAAATGAATCTGGCATATTTCAAGGAACTTTCCATGTATATCATTGCCGGAAAGAAAAAGATCGAGCAGGCGAGAAATAATGAATTAGCTGAGCTTCGCGCAAAAGCGCAGGAGACCGGCCTTCCGGAGGATGCGCAGGCAGCCAATGACTATGAGAATCTGATCGATCGGTTTGAGAAGAAATTATACGATCTGGAGTTGACGAGAAATATTGCATTGCAGACCGCACCGCAGATTCGTCTGGTACAGGGTTCAGACACTGTTATGGCAGAGAAGATCCAGTCCACACTGGTCAATACGATCCCGCTTTGGAAAAATCAGATGGTAATCGCATTAGGCGTGGAACACTCCAATCAGGCGGCAGCCGCACAGCGTGCAGTGACGGATATGACCAATGAATTGCTCAAGAAGAACGCACAGAACTTAAAGACTGCTACGATTGCCAGTGCAAAGGAAGCAGAGCGCGGCATCGTTGAGATCGAGACCTTAAAGCAGACCAACCAGTCGCTGATCGAGACGTTGGATGAGGTGATGAAGATTCAGACTGAGGGACGCAGTAAACGAGCTGCTGCTGAGGTGGAATTACAAAATATCGAGAATCAGTTAAAGGAAAAATTGTTAGAAGTAAGAAAATAAGAGCAATGAGAAGTACGGCAAAAAAGGCAGTGTTTTTTGATATCGACGGAACCTTGTGGGATCGCTACAATGTGATCCCTGAGAGCACCATAGAAGGAATTCGTGCGCTTCGGGCGGCGGGCAATTATGCATTTATCTGTACCGGACGCACCAGGAGCTTTGTGCAGCATCCGAAGCTTCATGCAGTCGGCTTTGACGGCGTGCTGGCTGGCTGTGGCACACATATCGAGTATCAGGGAGAACTGCTCTATTATCACAAGATTGACCGGAGCTTGGCGATTGATACCTTGCATACGTTCAGAAAATATGATTTTTTTCCGATTCTGGAAGGAAAAGAT
This sequence comes from Lachnospiraceae bacterium, assembly GCA_022768825.1. Lineage (GTDB taxonomy): Bacteria > Bacillota > Clostridia > Lachnospirales > Lachnospiraceae > W0P33-017. Next base: position 28,619 of record JALEJB010000142.1, on the reverse strand, counting down.
TATATCTACTTTAATGAAGAAGAAAACGGATTTGGAGAAACACCTTATGGGCAGAAGCTGATCCGTGAACTGGGAGACCGCCTGCGACGGGTAGATGTCTTTTTGGAAGAGGGAGAGGTGTCGAAATTTTCCTGTGGCATGAAAGATGGTGGAGATCCGGAGTGCTTTGAAAAGCTGTCACCGCATTTTCATCCATTGGTACACAATCCCGAGGTGGTGGAGTTCGTGCCAAATGGACACAGTAAAGCCACAGGAATTCAAAAAATCTGTGAATATCTTGGAGTCGATCTGGCTGATACGTATGCATTTGGGGACAGTGTGAATGATTTAGAGATGCTACGGGTCGTCGGAACGGGGATTGCTATGGGGAATGGAACCGAAGATGCAAAAGAGATGGCTGATTATATCACCAGCGACATCTATGAGGATGGTATTTACAATGGCTTAAAGCATTTTGAATTGATCTGAGTTGTTGGGAACCGGAAAACCGGTGAACATAAATGATGCTATTTTAAGGAACTGTGTATCGGGCACAGTTCCTTTTTTAAATAAAAAAACAAAATAAATTTAAAACGTGAGAAAAAATGAGTATAAGTGAGAAAAAAAGAGAATATATATAGAAAACTAGCAAAAATGAAACATGACTTTAGTTGCACATTGATAGTGAAACTCATAATATATGACTATCGGTTAGCACTCGCAAAAGTAGAGTGCTAGTAACACAAGATAAACAGAAAAAAAGAATTTCATTAAGGAGGTAATTATCATGAAATTAGTACCATTATTAGACAGAGTTGTGATCAAACAGTTAGAGGCTGAGGAAAAAACGAAATCAGGAATCATCCTTGCAAGTGCTGCACAGGAGAAACCACAGGAGGCAGTTGTTGTTGCAGTTGGACCGGGCGGAGTCATTGACGGTAAGGAAGTTGTGATGCAGGTAAAAGAAGGTCAGAAAGTGATCTACTCAAAATATGCCGGAACAGAAGTGAAATTAGACGGTGAAGAGTACATGATCGTAAAACAGAACGACATTTTAGCAATCGTAGAGTAATCATAAATCAGAGAAAATATAATAGAAAAAGGAGAATAGAATCATGGCAAAGGAAATTAAATATGGCGCAGATGCCAGAGCGGCTTTAGAGGCTGGTGTAGATAAGTTAGCAAACACAGTCAGAGTGACACTTGGACCAAAAGGACGTAACGTGGTATTGGATAAATCCTTCGGTGCTCCACTCATCACCAACGACGGTGTGACAATTGCAAAAGAGATCGAGTTAGAGGATGCATACGAGAACATGGGCGCACAGCTTGTAAAAGAAGTAGCAACCAAGACCAATGATGTTGCCGGAGACGGAACAACCACCGCTACTGTTTTAGCACAGGCTATGATCAAAGAAGGAATGAAGAACTTAGCAGCAGGTGCAAACCCGATCATCCTTAGAAAAGGAATGAAAAAGGCAACCGAGAAAGCGGTTGAGGCATTGGTTGAGATGAGCAAAACGGTAGACGGCAAGAATCAGATTGCAAAGGTTGCAGCAATCTCTGCGGGAGACGAGGAAGTCGGAAACTTAGTTGCAGATGCAATGGAGAAGGTTTCTAAAGATGGAGTGATCACGATTGAAGAGAGCAAGACCATGCAGACCGAGTTAGATCTGGTAGAAGGTATGCAGTTCGATCGCGGCTATATCTCAGCATATATGGCAACCGATATGGATAAGATGGAAGCTGTACTGGATGATCCGTATATCCTGATCACAGACAAGAAGATCAGCAATATTCAGGAGATCCTTCCGGTATTAGAGCAGATCGTTCAGTCCGGCGCAAGACTTTTGATCATCGCAGAGGATGTAGAGGGTGAGGCATTAACCACTCTGATCCTGAATAAATTAAGAGGAACCTTCAATGTGGTAGCTGTAAAAGCTCCGGGATATGGCGACAGAAGAAAAGCAATGCTTGAGGATATCGCTATTCTGACCGGTGGTCAGGTGATCTCTTCCGAGCTTGGTATGGAGCTGAAAGATGCGACCTTAGATCAGTTGGGACGCGCGAAATCAGTAAAGGTTCAGAAAGAGAATACGGTGATCGTTGACGGAGCGGGAGATAAGGCTGCCATCGAGGCAAGAGTAAACCAGATCCGCAATCAGATTGATGAGACAACTTCTGAGTTCGATAAAGAAAAATTACAGGAGAGACTTGCGAAATTAGCAGGTGGAGTTGCTGTCATCCGTGTCGGTGCCGCAACAGAGACCGAGATGAAAGAGAGCAAGCTTCGTATGGAGGATGCGTTAAATGCAACCAGAGCTGCCGTAGAAGAGGGTATTATCTCAGGTGGTGGATCTGCTTACATCCATGCTTCCAAGGTTGTCGCACAGTTCGCTGCAGGTCTTGAGGGAGATGAGAAGACAGGTGCAAACGTGATCTTAAAAGCATTGGAGGCACCATTATTCTACATTGCAGACAATGCAGGCTTAGAGGGCTCTGTCATCATCAACAAAGTACGCGAGTCTGAGGTTGGCATCGGATTTGATGCAGCAGGCGAGGAGTATGTAAACATGGTAGATGCAGGAATCCTTGATCCTGTGAAGGTAACCAGAAGTGCTCTTCAGAATGCAACCAGTGTGGCATCTACATTGCTTACAACTGAGTCAGTCGTAGCAAACATCAAAGAGGATGCTCCTGCAATGCCGGCAGGTGGTGCACCGGGAATGGGCATGATGTAAAAAACAACTAAAAATTGTGCAAAATAAACAAATACAGCCAGTTCAAATAAGAGAATTGGCTGTATTTTTGTGCATATTTCACATTGTAATAAAAATCAAGTATGTTATACTAAGGGCGTAATCAGGAAAGAGAAAACATAGAAAACTGCTTAACAGAAAGAGCAGAGATTTTCATGGAACGATGTTCCGGGAAAGGAGAACGCTTATGAAAGTACAGAACATTACGGATATTGATGCATTTTTCAAGATGATTGCCAATTGTGAAGGAACCGTCGAGCTGGTGACCGGCGAGGGAGACCGGCTGAACCTGAAGTCAAAGCTCAGCCAGTATGTCTCTTTGGCAAAGATCTTTTCAAACGGAGACATTCCGGAGCTGGAGATCGTGGCGCACGAGAAAGAGGATGTGGAGAGGATCCTGCGTTTTATGATGAATAATTGAAAAGATACAGCAAACAGCCGCGGACAAAAGTTCGCGGCTTTTTTTAACCATCTATATATGTGTTGTACCGAAAAAATCATGTTGAAATTCGCCTTTGAAATAGATATAATCTAAAATATGTTAGCGGAAAAGTAAGTGAAACATACGGAGGAGATTATGAATAAGGTAGCAATTTTGACGGACAGCAATTCCGGAATTACACAGGCACAGGCCGTACAGACCGGTGTGTATGTGCTTCCAATGCCGTTTTATATCAGTGGTGAAATGCTATATGAAGAGGTTGATCTGAGTCAGGAGCAGTTTTATGAGCGGTTACAGAAGGGAGAAGAAATCTCGACTTCCATGCCGTTAGTCGGCAATGTCACAGATCAATGGGACAAGCTGTTAAAGGAATATGATGAGATCGTCTATATTCCGATGTCAAGTGGACTTTCAAGCTCCTGTGAGACGGCGATGATGCTTGCAAACGACTATGAAGGCAAGGTTTTCGTTGTGAATAATCAGCGCATTTCCGTGACACAGCGCCAGTCGGTGTATGATGCAAAAATGCTGGCGGATGAGGGAAAAAGCGCAAAGGAGATCCGGGATATCCTGATGGAGGAAAAATTTCAGTCATCGATCTATATCATGGTCGACACGCTGACTTACCTGAAACGGGGCGGACGTATCACGCCGGCTGCAGCGGCTCTGGGAACATTGCTCAAATTAAAACCGGTGCTGCAGATTCAGGGAGAGCGGTTGGATGCGTTTGCGAAAGCACGCACAGTCAAGCAGGCGAAGACGATCATGATTGAGGCAATAAAAAAGGATTTTGCCGAGCGTTTCCATGATCCGTCAGGTGCGAACATGCATCTGGAGATAGCGTATACTTATGATCTTGAGGCGGCAATGCAGTTCAAAGAGGAGGTACAGGTACAGTTCCCGAATCATGAGATTATCATGAATCCTCTTTCTTTGAGTGTGTCCTGTCATATCGGACCGGGTGCGCTGGCCATTGCGTGCTCACATCGGATCGGTACGCCGGTCTAAAATCCATGCTTTACTTTCCTACAGTTATCGGGTATAATCAGAAAGTAAAAACGGTTATTCAGAAAAGGCAGGTTTTTACACCTGCCTTTTTTATGCACAATCAATCATATTTTGCAGAACTGCAGTGACAGGACTGCGATACTTAGGAGGTAGCGGAATGGTTAAAGCGATAGTTGGAGCAAACTGGGGAGACGAAGGTAAAGGAAAGATTACCGACATGCTCGCAAAGGATGCCGACATTATCATCCGTTTTCAGGGTGGTGCCAACGCAGGACATACAATCAAGAACAATTACGGAAAGTTTGCATTGCATACACTTCCTTCCGGAGTGTTTTACGATCATACCACCAGCATCATCGGAAACGGTGTGGCACTGGACGTAAAGAAATTGTTCAATGAGATCAACGATATCACATCCAAGGGTGTTCCAACACCAAAGATTTTAGTGTCTGATCGTGCACAGATGGTGATGTCTTATCATGTACTGTTTGATCAGTACGAGGAAGAGCGTCTGGGTGGAAAATCATTCGGCTCAACCAAATCGGGAATAGCTCCTTTCTATTCCGACAAATATGCCAAGATCGGATTTCAGGTAAGTGAGTTGTTCGATGAGGAATTATTACAGGAAAAGGTTGTGCGGATCTGTGAACAGAAGAATGTCATCTTAGAGCATCTGTATCACAAACCGACCATCAAACCGGAAGAATTGCTGGATGAGTTACATTCTTACCGGGATATGGTAAAACCGTATGTATGTGATGTGTCTGCATATTTGGACAAAGCATTGAAAGAAAACAAGACCATTTTGTTAGAGGGACAGCTTGGAACGATGAAGGATCCGGATCACGGAATCTATCCGATGGTTACTTCATCATCTACATTGGCTGCCTATGGTGCAATCGGAGCAGGAATCCCACCATATGAGATCAAACAGATATATACCGTATGTAAAGCTTACTCTTCAGCAGTAGGAGCCGGCGAATTTGTCAGTGAGATTTTTGATGATGAGGCAAAAGAACTTCGTGATCACGGCGGAGACGGCGGAGAGTATGGTGCAACTACCGGACGTCCGAGACGTGTCGGCTGGTTTGACTGCGTTGCTAGCAAGTATGGCTGCCGCCTGCAGGGGACGACAGATGTCGTATTAACCGTTGTAGATGCATTGGGATATCTGGACGAGATCCCGGTATGTATCGGTTATGAGATCGACGGAGAGGTGACAACCGATTTCCCTGTTACAGCGAAGTTAAAGAAAGCAAAGCCGGTATATGAGGTTCTACCGGGATGGAAATGCGATATTCAGGGAATTCGAAAATACGAGGATCTTCCGGAAAACTGCAGAAAATATATTGAGTTCATTGAAGAACATCTTGGATATGAAATCAAGATGGTTTCCAACGGACCGGGAAGAGACGATATCATCTATCGATAATCAATCAAAAGGCGGAGTAATATGATTGTGGGATTAGTGATTTGTCTGCTTGCAGTTGCTGCGTTGATCGTGGCAATCTCATTTACAGCAGTTGCAGGATCGGATCGAAAGCTGAGCGGACGGACGCGTGGAAAGATTGTTGATATCAGTTATAGTCCAAGATATTTTAACTGTGAAAGCAACAGCCCGGCAGACGGAGCAACGGTTGGAGAAACCAATCAACAGCAGCATATGGCAGCAAATGTATTCTCGTATTATGTAAATGGACGGGAGTACCGCAGAGCCACAAATTATCTGATCAATGAATTTATGGCAAAAAAGAAGATCGGAGAGATCTGTAATGTGAGATTTGATCCGAAGAATCCGCAGAAAGCAAGTATCGCAAATGGAAATACTTACAAAACAGTAGCAATTATTTTGTATATAGCAGCGGGAGTATTGCTACTGTTAGGAATTGTAATTTGGTGTCTGATACGATTCTAAAATTTAGGTGTATGCAGCCAGTAGTCTTCTCTGGCTGCATATTGTTTGTTCAGCCATTCGCAGGCATCGTCCAGTCCTTTTTCGGAAAATTCAAAATCGGCATAGGTCTTATCTTCATCCGGTGTGTTTTCAAAATTGTACGGTTCGGGAAAGCAGTAAGCCCGCATGACATCTGTGGTGACCTTGAAAGGTTCTTCGTCATTCGCATGCTCGGCAAGCTGCTTTGGTGTAGGCTCTGATTCGATGGTCGCCTTTGTGATATAGTAGCGCATTCCACGGTAGCTTCCGGTGAAATGCGTTTTTTTATAAAAGGAAAAGTGAAATAAATCGGAACGTTCAATCATCGAAAAACCGCCTTTCTGTTGTCCGGCCTGAAGGATATTTTTGTTGGGCCGTTCTGTTTCTTAGAATCATAAGTATAATCCCAAAATGATGCAAACGCAATGAAAATAACTGTTTTCTCTTCTTTTGAGATGAAAGCATGCATTATGGGGAGGGAGAAAAAGAACTATTTTGAGAAAAAATAGTAAATTCCATCAAAAATATCATACAAAAGGAAAAATTTTGTTGAAAAATCACAAAAAAGAGTAGATTTTTATGAAATAATCAGTTAAAATTGGATTTAAGGATTTGAAACGTGAAAATAAAGAGAAACAAGTATGAAAGGAGAGTTTATATGCAACAGTTTTCATATGTAATTACAGACGAAATAGGTATCCATGCAAGACCGGCAGGAATGCTTGTGAAGGTGGCAAAAATTTTTAAGAGCAAAATCACATTGAACGGAAAAGAAAAAACAGCAGATGCCACGAAACTGATGGCAGTTATGTCAATGGGAATTAAGTGTGGCGATACAGTGGAAGTAAGCGTAGAAGGAGAAGATGAGACTGCTGCTGCAGCAGAACTAGAGACATTCTTTAAAGAAAACCTCTAATTAGAGACACAGCGTAAACGTGCATAAGAGGGTGATCATATGGAAAAGTATATTGGTAAGTCAGTGTACAAGGGGACGGCAATTGGACCAGTCAGGGTTTTGAAAAAAACGGAAAGTCTGGTAAAAAGAAAGCACATTGACGATGTTGAGGCGGAAGTGGATCGTTTGGACAAGGCAAAGACTTTGACATACGACCAGCTTGGAACGTTATACGAGAAAGCGTTGCAGGAGGTAGGTGAAACAAACGCTGCAATTTTTGAAGTCCACCAGATGATGCTTGAAGATGATGACTATCAGGACTCGATTCGAGGTATGATTCAGAATGAAGAAGTAAATGCAGAGTACGCGGTTGCGGTTACCGGTGATAATTTTTCGAAAATGTTCGCAAGTATGGAAGATGAATACATGCAGGCGCGGGCGGTTGACGTAAAGGACATTTCGAATCGGTTAATCAGCAATCTGTGTGGAGATGAACAGTTTGATTGGGATGCAATGGAACCGTCGATTATCGTTGCGGATGATCTGACTCCAAGCGAAACGGTTCAGATGGACAAAAGTAAAATTCTAGCGTTTGTTACGGTTCATGGATCGACGAATTCCCACACAGCGATTTTGGCACGCATGATGAATATTCCGGCACTGGTATCGGTTCCCCTTGATTTGGAACGTATGCAAAATGGAACGCAGGTGCTGGTTGACGGAAAGGAAGCCTGCTTTTATGTAAATCCGGATGATTCGATGATTAATCTGGCAAGGGAAAAACAAAAACAGGAAGCGGAGCAAAGGCAACTGTTAGCAAACTATAAAGGCAAAGCATCCATCACAAAAAGTGGCAGAAAAATTCATGTATATGCCAATATCGGAAATGTCTCAGATGTGGCATATGTGATGGAAAATGATGCAGAGGGAATTGGGTTATTCAGAAGTGAATTTTTGTATCTTGGAAGAACCTCTTTGCCGGATGAGACCGAACAGTTCCATGCATACAGGCAGGTGTTGCAGATGATGGCTGGAAAAAAAGTCATTATTCGTACATTGGATATCGGAGCGGATAAAAATGTTGATTATCTGGGATTCGATCACGAAGACAATCCGGCAATGGGATATCGTGCGATACGCATCTGTTTAGAGCAAAAGGATGTGTTTAAAACGCAGCTTCGGGCACTTTTGCGTGCTGCGAAATATGGCAATCTCTCCATTATGTATCCAATGATTACATCGGTGGATGAGGTGCTTCGAATCTACGAAATTGTCGATGAAGTAAAACAGGAGTTAGAACAGGAAAATATTCCTTATGAGATGCCGGAACAGGGAATCATGATAGAAACACCGGCGGCAGTTATGATTAGCGAGGAATTGGCAGAACATGTGGACTTTTTCAGTATTGGAACCAATGATCTGACCCAGTATACCCTGGCAATTGATCGTCAGAATAGTCGTCTGGACAGATTTTATAATCCACATCATGAAGCGATACTGCGCATGATCCAGATGACAATTGACGGAGCACATAAGCATGGCAAGTGGGTTGGAATATGTGGAGAACTGGGAGCGGATCTTTCCTTTACGGAGCGCTTTGTACAAATGGGAATTGATGAACTCAGTGTTGCACCATCGATGGTGCTTGGTATCCGAAGTAAAATTTGTGAAATGGAGTGAGGCGTTCTATGAGAATATATAAGGCAAAAGATTATGCGGATATGAGTAGAAAAGCAGCAAATATTGTTTCAGCGCAGGTAATTATGAAACCGAATTGCGTGCTTGGACTTGCAACCGGTTCGACACCAATCGGTATGTATAAACAGTTGGTAGAATGGTACAAAAAAGGAGATCTTGATTTTTCGGAAGTAATGACCGTGAACTTGGATGAATACAGAGGACTGCATCCGGAAAATGATCAGAGCTACTATTATTTTATGCATCATCATTTGTTTGATCAGGTCAATATTCCGGTGGAAAATACACATCTTCCAAATGGACTGGCTCAAAATCCACAAGAGGAGTGCAATCGATATACCGATTTGATTCAGTCTCTGGGAGGCGTGGACTTACAGCTTCTTGGAATTGGGCATAATGGACATATTGGATTTAACGAACCCGGAGAATCCTTTGATAAGCAAGTACACTGTGTAAATTTGACACAGTCGACAATTGAAGCAAATAAGAGATTTTTTGCTTCGGCAGAGGATGTGCCAAAACAGGCATACACGATGGGTATTAAAACCATTATGCAGGCTAGAAAAGTGCTCATAATTGCCAGTGGTGAGGACAAAGCAGATATTGTACAGAAAGCATTTTTTGGACCAATCACACCGCAGGTTCCTGCATCTGTGTTGCAGTTACACAATGATGTGACATTAGTTGCAGATGAAGCAGCCCTTAGCAAAATTACAGAGGCATAGCGTATGATAATAAAAAAAGCAAAGATTTATACAAAAGCTCACGGGTTTCTTACCGGCGATGTAGTCGTTACAGATGGTAAATTTGCTCGGGTTCAGGCCCAATCAGTGTCTGAGACAGGAGAAGTTGTGGATGCAGATGGTCTGTATATGATTCCCGGGCTTGTGGATATCCACTTCCACGGATGTATGGGAGCGGATATGTGCGATGGAACAAGAGAAGCACTGGATGTGATGGCAGCCTATGAGGCTTCTGTCGGGGTGACATCCATCTGTCCTGCCACAATGACGATTCCGAAGGAAGAACTTCTTGCAGTTATGAAGAATGCCGGGGAGTATACATATCGGGGTGGCGCACATTTGGTTGGCATAAATATGGAAGGACCATTTATCAGCGCTTCCAAGAAAGGGGCACAGGCAGCGGAAAATATAACGACCTGTGATTATGACTATTATCGTAAGCTTCAGGAAGCAGCAAATGGTCTCATTAAACTGGTGGATCTGGCACCGGAGGAGCCGGGGGCGATGGAGTTTATCGAAAAAGCGAAATCGGAGGTTGTCATTTCAATTGCCCACACAGTCAGCGATTATGATACTGCGGTTGAAGCAATCGGACATGGAGCAACCCATGCGACGCATCTATACAATGCCATGCCGCCGCTTAGTCATAGAAATCCGGGGGTCATCGGAGCGGTCAGAGATTATGAACAATGTCATGTAGAATTAATCTGTGATGGCGTGCATATTCATCCTTCAGTGATTCGTGCAACCTTTGCAATGTTTGGAAAGGAACGAGTGATTCTGATTAGTGACAGCATGCGGGCGACGGGACTGAAAGATGGAGATTATACACTTGGTGGACAACCGGTCAAAGTAAAAGGAAATCTTGCAACCCTGCATGATGGGACAATTGCAGGATCGGCAACAAATCTTATGGATTGTGTACGTTTTCTTGTTCACGAGGCAGGGGTACCTTTTGAAACGGCAGTTGCCTGTGCCACAGAAAATCCTGCCAGAGAAATCGGTATTTATGAAGAAGTCGGCAGTATCGAGGTAGGAAAAAGAGCAGATTTTGTACTCTTAGATGAGAAATTGAATCTGGTAAGGGTTTATGTAGATGGAAAGGAGATTATATGTTAGGTTTTTTGAAAGGAAAAGCAAAAGGAAATTTCATTTATTCTCCGTGTAAAGGAGATTTGATGTCATTGACAGAGGTGCCGGATCCAACCTTTGCAGAGAAAATGCTTGGAGATGGATTTGCAGTGATTCCATCAGAGGGAAAAATATATGCGCCATCCGATGGAGAAATAACGACGGTGTTTGAAACCCGGCATGCAATCTGTATGACAAATACAATGGGGGTGGAATTGCTCATTCATGTTGGATTGGATACGGTTACATTAAAGGGAGAAGCCTTTACCGTTCATGTTTCAGAAGGAGATCAGGTGAAAAAAGGGGATTTGCTGATGGATGTGGACTTGGAAAAGATTCAAGCGGCCGGTCTTCATACGGTTACGCCGGTGATTATCTGTAATACTGATGATTTTGCTCACATTGATCTTCAAAAAGAAGGTAGTGTAACAAATGAAGATGAAGTACTAAAGATTTCTTAATCTTGAGAAGATATTGTGAAACTAATTGGGGGTGTCCCAATTAAGTATAAAAAAAGGAGGGGAAAACTATGAAATTTCTTCAAAAATTGGGAAAAGCGTTAATGCTTCCTGTAGCAGTACTGCCAATCTGCGGTATCCTTATGGGTATTGGTTACTGGCTGTGTCCGGCAACCATGCAAGGAGGAGATATCCAGGGAATTGGAAATTTAATTGGTTTGTTTTTAGTTAAAGCAGGTGCAGCTTTAATTGATAACATGGCAATTTTATTTGCAATTGGTGTTGGTGTCGGAATGTCGGAAAAGAACGATGGAACAGGTGGAATTGCAGCGCTTGCTTCATGGCTGATGATTACAACACTTCTGAACACAGGATTTGTTACCACAATCATTCCATCAATCGCTGAAGATGCTACAAAAGTTTTGGCATTCGACAAGATTGCGAACCCATTTATCGGTATTCTTGCTGGTATTATTGGTTCTATGTGCTACAACAAATTTAAAGACACAAAGCTTCCGGATTGGTTATCCTTCTTCAGTGGTAAACGCTGCGTAGCAATCATCGCTGGTGTGGTTTCCATCGTAGCTTCTGTTGTTTTATTATTTGTATGGCCATTATTATTTGGCGGACTTGTTGCCCTTGGAAAAGGTGTCGCAAATATGGGTGTATTCGGAGCAGGTGTTTATGCTTTCTTAAACCGTTTGTTAATTCCGACAGGTTTGCACCACGCATTAAACAACGTATTCTGGTTTGATACCATTGGTCTTGGAGATTTGCAGCACTTCTGGAGTGGCGAGACTTCTGCAGATGTAAGCTGGAGCCTTGGAATGTACATGTCAGGATTCTTCCCATGTATGATGTTTGGTATCCCGGGTGCTGCATGTGCAATGATTAAATGTGCAAAGAGCACCAAGAAGAAAGCTGCAATCGGACTTGTTGCATCTGCAGCAGTATGTGCATTTATCTGTGGTGTAACTGAGCCTTTCGAGTTCGGATTTATGTTCCTTGCACCGGTACTTTATGTAATTTATGCATTACTTTATGGTATCTTCACCATGATTACAGTAGCACTTGGATTCCGTGCAGGATTCTGTTTCTCAGCTGGAGCGATGGACCTGGTATTCTCATCTTCACTCCCGGCTGCAGCAAAAACATGGCTCATTCTTCCTCTTGGAATCGCAGCCTTTATCGTATTCTACTTCGTATTCCTTTTCGCAATCAAGAAATTTGATCTGAAGACACCTGGTAGAGAAGATGACGATGAGATTGAAGCAGAGAAGAAAGCAGAATTAGCAAGCAATGATTATACAGCAATTGCAAAGACAATATTGGAAGGCTGTGGTGGAAAAGAAAACATCACAAGTATCGATAACTGTGTTACCAGATTAAGACTGGAAGTAAAAGATATCACAGTTGTAAACGATAAATTAATTAAATCGTCCGGTGTATCAGGGGTAATTAAACCGGGCAAGACTTCCGTTCAGATTGTTGTTGGAACGAAAGTCCAGTTTGTGGCAGATGCCTTTTCAAAACTTTGTGAATAATTGAATAATCTTAAAAGTAGATGACCAAAGGTGTCAGACGCTGTGAAGATAAAATTCTATGGTATATCTTACAATCGGAGTAAGATATATCATAGGATTTAAATGCACAGCGTTTGACACCTTTTAAAAATGCTTGTATAAAATAGCGAAATGGTGTAAAATAACACTAGCTATGAGTATTGAATAAAACTTTTAGGGAGGTTAAATACATGGAAGAAAACAGAACCGTGTTAAAACTGAAAGAAGATAAATTGGGAGAGATTCGGGTTGCGGATGAGGTCGTTACGATCATTGCGGGTCTGGCTGCGACAGAAGTGGATGGTGTCAGCTCCATGTCCGGCAATATTACGAATGAGATTGTGAGCAAAATCGGGATCAAGAATCTGTCAAAGGGCGTAAAAGTTGATGTGATCGATGGCATCGTGACTGTAGATCTGAGCCTGAATATCAAATATGGTTTTGCGATTCCGGATGTATCGGCAAATGTACAGGAGCGCGTGCGCTCGGCCATTGAGACGATGACCGGTCTGGAAGTCGGCACGATCAATGTGAAGATCGCAAGTGTAGATATGAAATCATAAGAATATAAACATAGACGGATGAGTGTCTGAGATCTCAGACACTCATTTTTTCCTACGTTTCAATAAAGTAACGATTCGAAAGTCAGACTCGAATTCGTTACGCAATGAATTAATAAACAGTACAAAAAGGGAACATATTATGAGTATGAGTAGAAGACAAATCCGTGAACAGATATTTAAACTGATCTTTCGCGTGGAATTTCACAGTGAAGAAGAGATACCGGAGCAGTTTCGTCTGTTTATGGATACAATGGAAGATGAGCGGGAAGAAGACCGTATCTATATCCATGATAAGGTGAGGGACATTGTAGATCATCTGGAAGAAATTGATGGGCTGATTGATGCCAATGTGGATAGCTGGAAGACCGATCGTATGGCAAAAGCAGATCTGGCGATCATTCGTCTTGCGGTATATGAGATCAAATATGAGGATGCGATTCCGGACAAGGTAGCCATCAACGAGGCGGTGGAACTGGCAAAGCTTTACGGAGAAGAGTCATCACCGGCATTTGTCAACGGCGTATTGGCGAGAATTGTGTAGACTATGAGAAAAACAAGTATTTATTCTGTTGGACAGGTAAATCATTATATCAAGAATTTGTTTGCCCAGGATTTTTTACTGGGCAATCTTTCGGTTAAGGGCGAAGTATCCAATTGCAAATATCACAGTAGCGGTCATATCTATTTTACGATTAAGGATGCCACCGGCGCGATTGCATGCATCATGTTTGCAGGGCATCGCAAAGGATTGAATTTCCGCATGCAGGAAGGCGACAATGTCGTTGTCACAGGTTCCATCGAAGTCTATGAGCGGGATGGAAAATATCAGCTTTACGCAAAGCAGATCGAACTGGATGGCACGGGCGCGCTTTATCTCAAATATGAACAGCTCAAAAAGGAACTGGAAGAGATGGGAATGTTTGCACCGGAGTATAAACAGGCACTACCGGCATATGCGAAGACGATCGGTGTCGTGACCGCTCCCACCGGAGCAGCTGTGCAGGATATTCAAAATATTGCAAGGCGGCGCAATCCGGGGGTAAAATTGATCCTGTATCCGGCACTGGTGCAGGGACAGGGCGCAGCCGGGTCCATTGTAAACGGTATCCATGCGCTGGAGCAGCTGGGTGTGGATGTCATGATCGTAGGAAGAGGCGGTGGCTCCATAGAGGACTTATGGGCGTTCAACGAAGAGATCGTCGCGAGAGCAGTGTTTGAGTGTTCCGTGCCCATCATATCGGCAGTCGGACACGAGACGGATTTTACAATCATTGATTATGTGGCGGATCTGCGGGCACCGACTCCGTCTGCGGCCGCAGAGCTGGCAGTATGGAAAAAGCAGGATGCATTGGATGATCTGTGCACCCTGGAAAAAACGATGACAACCGGGATGCTGCGATGTGTCGAGTCAGAACGAAGACGGTGCAGACAGCTTGCGGAGCGGTTGCGCTATCTGAATCCGGCCAATCAGCTGAATCAGAAAAGACAATATGTGCTTGAAATAGAGAATCGTCTTCAGGCGCAGATGGAGCGTGCTTTGCTTCAGACCAGACACAGACTGGAGCGCATTGCCATGCAGCTTGACAGCGGATCACCGCTTAAGAAGCTCGGAAAGGGTTACAGTCTGGTGAAACATGAATCCGGTGCGACTGTCAATGATTTTCATGATGTCAGAGTGGGAGAACAGTTGACACTGCATATGTTGGGCGGCGATGTATTCGCACGTGTAGAAGAGAAAAAAGAGAGGGCAAATACTTGGGAGCAGAACAGATAAATCAGACAGAAAAGGAAGAGAGCTTAGAGCAATTACTGGAACAGGCAAAGCAGCTTTCAGATCGCTTGGAGGATGAAGAGCTGCCGCTGGAAGAAGCTTTTTTGACCTATGAAGAAGGAATGAAGCTGATCAAAAGATGTAACGAGAAGATCGATGCAGTGGAGCAGAAGATGCAGGTGCTGACGGCAGATGGCAGCCTGACAGATTTTGTTACACGTGAGGATAGAGAATTGCGAAACTCATAAATTATGTAGATAGGGAATACGTAGTCACATGTATCTGACAGGTACTTTGGAGCGGCTGGTACTTAGTGACCGTATTTTGGTCACTTATGTACCATTGCCAGCGACAAGTAGCGAGAGCGTACCTGTGATACATGTGCTCGTATGAACCAAAATGAAATATTAGTTGAGTTTCGCAAATGTCTCATACGTGATGAGTAAAAAAGGAAAAAATCAGATATGGATTTTCAACAACAGTTAGCGACAAAAATTACCAAAATTGAACAGCTCTTATCCGCATATCTGCCGCCGGAGCAGGGCCGGGCACGGACCGTCCTGCAGGCAATGAACTATAGCGTGAACGCAGGCGGAAAAAGATTGCGGCCATTACTTCTGGCGGAGACGTATACGCTGTTTGGCGGATCGGAGCAGGTGGCAGAGCCTTTTGCGGCGGCAATCGAAATGATCCATACATATTCCCTTGTGCATGACGATCTTCCGGCGATGGACAATGATGAATATCGCAGAGGCAAGAAGACAACTCATGCCGTGTTTGGAGAAGCAATGGGGATCTTGGCAGGAGATGCCTTGCTCACATTCGCTTTTGAGACAGCGGCAAAGGGACTGGAATTGACAGCGGATGCCACAAGGGTGGCAAGAGCAATGGGGCTTTTGGCAAAGAAAGCCGGAATCTATGGGATGCTCGGCGGACAAGTCATCGATGTGGAAGCAGAAGGAAATCAGAATCTGACGCTGGATCAGATTTTAGAGATTCATACATTGAAAACCGGGGCTTTACTGGAAGCAAGTATGATGATTGGCGCGGTTTTGGCCGGGGCAGACGAAGAGGATATGGGAAAACTGGAGAGGATCGCAAGAAATATCGGAATTGCTTTTCAGATCCAGGATGATATATTAGATCTTACCGGTACGATGGAAGAACTCGGAAAACCCATCGGCAGTGATAAGCGAAATGAAAAGGTGACCTACGTGACACTGGAAGGAATCGAGAAATCCGCGAAAGAAGTGAAGCGGCTGTCAGACGAGGCGGTCATGCTTCTGCATTCTCTGCAAAAAGACAGTGAATTCCTGGAGCAGTTGATCTTATCACTGGTCAACCGCAGAAAATAGTGGAGACAGACGATGTATCTAGAGAAAATACAACAGGCAAATGATATAAAAAACTTAGAGAATGACGAACTCCAGCCGTTGGCAGAGGAAATACGGCAATTTCTCATTGCACATGTCGCAGAGCATGGCGGACATCTGGCGTCCAATCTGGGAGCGGTGGAGCTGACGATGGCGCTTCATCTGACCTTTGATCCGACGGTTGATCAGATGATCTGGGATGTGGGACACCAGTGTTATACACACAAGATTCTGACGGGTCGCAAGGAGGGCTTTGAAAGCCTGCGCGAGTATCAGGGGATGAGCGGCTTCCCAAAGCGCAAAGAAAGTGTCTGCGACAGCTTCGATACCGGACACAGCTCTACTTCGATCTCCGCGGGGGTCGGTATGGCGGTTGCCAGAGATCTGCTGGGCAAAGATTATAAGGTGATCTCCATCATCGGCGACGGTGCCATGACCGGCGGTATGGCATATGAAGCGATGAACAATGCTGCCAAGCTGGAAAAAAATTTTATCATTGTCCTCAATGACAACGAGATGTCCATCTCGCAAAATGTAGGCGGGATGTCAAAATATCTGGAGAGCATCCGTACTTCCGGTTCTTATCAGCACCTGAAGGATGATGTGCTGGACTCACTGGAGCGTGTTCCGGTGTATGGAAAAGGGATCGTGAATCGGATCCGAAAGACAAAAAGCAGTATCAAACAGTTGTTTATTCCGGGTATGCTGTTTGAAAATATGGGACTGACCTATCTGGGACCGGTGAACGGTCATGATATTGCGGCAATGCGGAAGGTATTTTCCCATGCGGCGCGGGTCAATGGTCCGGTGATCGTGCATGTGATCACGAAAAAAGGAAAAGGCTATCTGCCGGCGGAACGCCATCCGGCGAGATTTCACGGAACGGCAGCCTTCGATATTGAGACGGGAGATCTGCTTCAGGTAAAAGAAAAAGCAGATTATACGGATGTATTTTCGTCTGTGATCAACAAACTGGCCGCGAAAAATGAACGCATCGTGGCGATTACAGCGGCAATGGAAAGCGGAACCGGATTAAAGAAATTTCATAAAAATTTTCCGGATCGCTTCTTTGATGTAGGGATTGCGGAGGAACACGCTGTCAGCTTCGCGGCAGGTATGGCAGCACAGGGACTGATCCCGGTATTTGCTGTGTATTCCTCCTTTTTGCAGCGGGCATACGACCAGATTTTGCACGATGTCTGTTTGCAGAATCTGCATGTGATCTTTTGCGTGGACAGAGCCGGATTTGTCGGAAATGACGGTGAGACGCATCAGGGCATTTTTGATCTGTCATATTTATTAAATATTCCGAATCTGATCGTGCTTGCCCCGAAGAACTGTTGGGAGCTGGCAGATATGATGCAGTTTGCGGTGAATACCGAGGGACCGGTGGTGATCCGCTATCCGAAAGGGACGGCCTTTGATCAGTTAAAGGAAAAGAGGCAGCCGATTCGGCTGGGGGAAGCGGAGATGATCTGCGAAGAGTCCCAGATAGGCTTGATCTCTTACGGAAGTATGATGCCGACGGCATTAAAGGTACGGGAGAAATTAAAACAGCAGGGATTTGCCTGTTCCATTTGCAATGCGAGATTTGCCAAGCCGTTGGATCGAAAGATGCTGGATCAGATGGCTGCGAGTCACCGGCTGCTTGTGACAATGGAAGAAAATGAGCTTGCCGGGGGATTCGGTCAGCAGGTGGCGACGTACCTTGACGCCAAACGGTCAGATACGGATATCCTTCACATAGCGGTGGAAGATACATTTGTGCCGCAGGGAAGTATCGAAGACCAGAGAAAACTGACGGGTATGGATGCCGAACAGATCGTGACAAAGATTTTAGATAGGATGAAAGCATGAAAGAAAGATTAGATGTGTTGTTGGTGCAGCGGGGACTGGCACCTTCCAGAGAAAAAGCGAAAGCGATGATCATGGAGGGCAATGTCTATGTCAACAATCAGAAAGAGGATAAAGCAGGTGCGTCTTTTGATGATCAGATCCCAATTGAGGTACGGGGCAACACACTGAAATATGTGAGCCGCGGTGGTCTGAAATTAGAAAAGGCAATGAAGCAGTTTGATATCCGGCTGGGGGCCTGTGTCTGCATGGATATCGGCGCGTCTACCGGGGGCTTTACCGACTGTATGCTGCAAAATGGTGCCAGCAAAGTATTTGCGGTGGATGTGGGATACGGACAGTTTGCGTGGAAGCTTCGACAGGATCCGAGAGTGGTGTGTATGGAAAAGACAAACATCCGGTATGTGACACCGGAGGATATCGGAGAACCGCTGGATTTCGCGTCGGTGGATGTGTCGTTCATTTCCCTGACGAAGGTACTTGGACCGGCAAAGGAGCTTTTGAAAGAAAACGGACAGATGGTATGCCTCATCAAGCCACAGTTTGAGGCCGGACGGGAAAAGGTCGGAAAGAAAGGCGTGGTCAGGGATCAGAAGGTACATCTGGAGGTCATAGAAAAGGTCATCGATTTTGCCACGTCCATCGGATTTTCTGTGAAAAATCTGGAATATTCTCCGATCAAGGGACCGGAGGGAAACATCGAATACCTGGTGCATATCCGCAAAGATGACCTGGGTGAGACAGAAGCGGCAATTGATGCAGCGGCTGTTGTTGCTGCGGCACATGGAGAGTTGGATAAACAATGAAGCATTTTTTTATCATTACAAATGCCTATAAAGATCAGGATCTGCGACTGACATTGGATCTGCAGAATTACATCAAAAAAAAGGGCGGAACCTGTGACTATTATGTGAGCCTTGGAGAGGGAAAAAAAGATGATGTCGTTCCCTTATCCTGTCTGCCTGAAAAGCTGGATCTGATTTTTGTTGTGGGTGGAGACGGCACTCTGATCCGCGCTGCGAGAGATACCGCAGCTACAGAGGTTCCGTTGATCGGTGTGAACCGGGGAACATTAGGCTATCTGTGTGAGCTGGAAGAAACAGGGATCACACAGGCCATCGATGAATTGCTGGAGGACCGGTATGTGATTGAACACCGCATGCGTCTGAGCGGGCATCCCTTTCAGGCAAAGGAAGCTTTAAAGCAGCAGTACGCATTAAATGATATCGTGATCCATCGGGCAGGGGATCCGCAGATGGTCAATATCAATGTATCGGTCAACGGAGAGTTTCTCAATCAGTTTCAGGGCGATGGGATCATTATCTCGACACCGACGGGATCCACCGGTTACAATCTGTCAGCCGGCGGTCCGATCGTCGATCCGAAGGCGGATCTGATCCTTATCACTCCGATCAATTCCCACACATTGAATGCAAGGAGTATTGTGATAGCAGGGAGTGATGAAGTGGTTGTAGAGCTGGCTGCGAGAAAACAGGATGCGGATGAGCAGGTGGTCGTCAGCTTTGACGGGGATCATTACACGACGCTGTCTGTCGGAGACCGGATCGCCATACACCGGGCCAAACAAGGCTGCAATATCTGCAGACTGAGTAATGTCAGCTTTTTGGAAATTTTGAGAAAGAAAATGCAACGATATAACTAGGAGATGTGATGAAATCAACCAGACATGCAAAAATATTGGAATTGATCAAGGAACATGAGATAGAGACCCAGGAGGAATTATCGGAGTATCTGAGAAAAGCCGGTTATCAGGTGACGCAGGCGACGGTTTCAAGAGATATCCGTGAACTGAAGCTGACAAAGGTGTCCTATGAGCATGGAAAACAGCGTTATACGGCGACCACAGGAAATGCGGACCCGGATATGATCGAGAAGTATGTCCGCGTCTTTAAAGAGGGCTTTCGTTCCATGGACGTCGCCCAGAATATTCTTGTTGTCAAAACAGTATCCGGCATGGCGATGGCGGTGGCAGCGGCACTGGATCATATGGACTGTGATGAGATCGTGGGGAGCATTGCAGGAGATGATACGATCATGTGCGCAGTCCGTTCCACAGAGGATGCAGGGAAACTGATGGGACGCCTGAAAAAGCTGGTTGGCAAATAAATTTGAGCTGCATAGATCGTTACTATCCCGAAGAAGAGAGAGAAATACAAACATTTGAAGGAGAAACATATGCTGCAAAATCTACATGTAAAAAACATGGCTCTCATTGATGAGGTGGAAATTGAATTACAGTCAGGACTCAATATACTGACAGGAGAAACCGGAGCGGGAAAATCGATCATTATTGATTCGATCGGATTTGCTTTGGGAGAAAAGGCAGACAAAAATCTGGTTCGCAATCCCGACGAGGCAAGTCTGGTGGAGCTGACTTTTGTGGAAGAAAACAAAACGATCTTACACGCACTGTCTGAGGCTCAGATCGAGGTGGAAGACGGTGTGATCATTTTATCCAGAAAAATATCCAATGGCAGAACGATCGCAAAAATCAATGGAGAAAGCGTACCGGCATCCAAATTAAAAGAGATCGCGTCGCTGCTCATTGATATTCACGGACAGCATGAGCATCAGTCCCTGCTGCATGCCAGCAAACATCTGAATTTTTTGGACGAATTTGCAAAAAATGAAATCGGAACCTTAAAAGACGAGCTGGCGAAAGCATATACTTCCTACAGACAGATACAAAAAGAGCTGGAGGAAGGCTCGCTCGATCAGGAGAGCCGGGCAAGGGAATTATCTCTGCTGGAATACGAATTGCATGAAATCGAATCCGCAAACCTGAAAACCGGAGAGGACGAGGAGCTGGAAACAGAATATCGGAAAATCGGAAACAGTAAAAAGATCATCGAAGCCTTACAGGAGGTGAGCCAGCTCATGGGAGAGCGCGGTGCCGCCGATGCGGTCGCCAGAAGCGTCAGGGAGCTGATGAGTGTGAGTGCCCTGGATGAGGATATGGGCAGTTTGTGCGATCAGATCAGTGACATTGAACAGCTGATCTCTGATTTTGGGCGGGATCTTTCCGGGTATATAGATGCACTGGAATATGATGAAGAGCGTGTATCGTTTGTGGAGACGAGACTGGACGAATTAAATCATCTGAAAGCAAAATACGGATCAAGCATCGATGCAGTGATAGCTTCCATGCAGGAGCGACAACAACGCATCGATAGACTCTTAAATTATGCGGAATATGAGCAGAACTTAAAAGCGGAATACGAAAAAGCCAGACAGGACTTGGAAGGACTTTGTCAGAGACTGTCGGATATCAGACATGCTGCTGGGGAACAGTTCAAACAGCAAATGATAGCTGCTCTGTCCGACCTCAATTTTTTGGATGTTCAGTTTGATCTGGATTTCCAGAGGCTGGATCATTTTACCGGTGATGGCTTTGAGTCGATGGAATTTTTGATTTCCACGAATCCGGGTGCACCTCTTCGCAAATTAAAGGATATCGCATCCGGCGGTGAACTGTCCCGTATCATGCTTGCATTTAAATCGATCCTGGCCAGTCAGGACGAGATCGACACCTTGATCTTTGATGAGATTGACACCGGGATCAGCGGCCGCACCGCCCAGATGGTTTCGGAAAAAATGAACGTCATCGCCAAAAATCATCAGGTGATCTGTATCACCCATTTACCACAGATCGCAGCCATGGCAGATGCGCATTTCTTTATCGAAAAAAATGTGATCGCCAATTCGACGGTTACCGATATTCATCTGCTGGACCAAGAAGAAAGCATTGCAGAGCTTGGCCGTATGCTCGGTGGCGTGGAAGTCACGGAAACCGTTTTGCAAAGTGCCCGTGAGATGAAAGAATTGGCAGGTAAGAAAAAATAAATAACGAACATACTACAAGGGAGAAGCATTCTGCTTCTTCCTTTTTTGATACATAGGATAGATGTAGATTACAAGGAGGATGAAATGAATTACAAAAAGTGGAAGATCGTAAGACGATTGACAATACTGTGCTGGATCATTTTTGCATACACCTCATATCAGGCAGCAATTCCGGACGAGTTATATCTGCTGGAAGGGCGGACACTTTCCGAGCAGGTGGATGTCCCAGCAGCTTTTATTCCGGAGGGAAAGATCCAGACACATCAGGCAAAGGATCTGAATGTGATTCCGGCAGGGACAAACATTGGCATTTACCTGAAAAATTCGGGCGTATTGGTAGTCGATCAGGGCACACTGGAAGGACAGTCAGGCAGTGAAAGTCCCTGTGCCTATAAGCTGTTTGCGGGAGACCGGATTCTGTCTGTGGATGATGAGAAAATCGATACAAAAGAGCAGCTGGTACAAAGGGTCTCAGACAGCAAGGGAAAGGCCATGTGTCTTGGAATCGTTCGAAACGGAGAACGCATTGATGTGAAAGTAAATCCGGTTTTGTGCAAAGACCAAAGCTACCGGCTGGGAATCTGGGTGAGAGATGATATTGCGGGCATCGGAACACTGACCTATATCACAAAAGACGGCTCCTTTGGGGCGTTGGGGCATGGCGTGAGTGATATGGACAGCAAAGAATTGATCTCCATGAATCAGGGACAGATTTATCAGACGATGCTCACCGGAGTGAAAAAAGGAAAAAAAGGTTCGCCGGGAGAGATATCCGGTGTGATCGCATTTTCGGATCAGACCAGGATCGGTCAGATAGAGAAAAATTCCGAGATCGGGATTTACGGAACAGTGGATGAAATTCCCGGGGAATTACAGGAGATCAAAGCACTGCAGGTGGGCTATAAGCAGGAAATCGAAAAAGGAAAAGCATCTATCATCAGCAGCGTCAGCGGGGAGCGCAGACAGTACGAGATATTTATTGATGATATCAATTATCATCCTTCGGAGAAAAACAAGGGAATCCGTTATCATGTGGTGGATGAGGGACTTTTAGAAGAAACCGGAGGGATCATTCAGGGAATGAGCGGAAGTCCGATCATACAGAACGGAAAGGTCATCGGAGCGGTGACACATGTCTTTGTCAATGATCCGACAAAGGGTTATGGGATATTCCTGGAGACAATGCTGGAAGAATAATGAGAATACTTTAAAAAATTAAGTGATTTTTTGTATGAAACAGAGTATGATAGAAAAAGGAAAAACGGATGCCGGGGTCAGTCCCGAACATATGGGAAAAGGGACTGATGTTTCGGGCATTCCGGTGAAACAAGGACGGAATCGAAAAGAGAATCACATGAAAAACAGATTACATAAAAAACTGACAGGGCTTACGCTGATCTTTTGCATCTGTCTGGCAACGACGTCTATCGCAGCTGCACTTCCGACTCCGGTGGACGACGGACAACAAGAAGAGGCCGAAGAAAAGGTTGAGGAGGCGCAAAAGCAGGAGCGGGAGATCCGGCAGAAGCTGGAGACAATGCACAGTGACATCTATGATATGAGCCTTCGCATCATAGACAAGCAGCAGAAGATCAACCGGACACAGGAAAAGATCGATCGTTACAACCTGGAACTGGAGCAGATGCAGGAAGCGGTCGACAGGCAAAAAGAAGGGATCAGGCTGCGTATGCGCGTGATCTATGAAAAGATGTCGAGACAGGGCGCATTATTATCTGCCATAGAGGGGGAGACGCTGGCGCAGTATCTGAACAGGCAGGAATACATCCGGTTATTTTTGCAGTATGACAGAGAAAAACTAAAACAATATGAAGCGAGTCTGGAGACGTTGGAAGCAGAAGGAGAAAAGCTGGCAGAAGCATCTGCACAGTTAGAAGCGGAGCGGCAGTCACTGGACAACGAATATGCAAAGCTTCTGGCAGGGCTTGCGGACAAGGAAAAGCAGTTGGATAAAGCAAAGAAAAAGACGAAAAAGGCAAAACGGGAATTGCAGGACCTGATGAACCAGATGGTGGAATACGAGCTCGCGCTTCAGGTACAGGAAAATGGCGGCAATCCGATACAGGATACCGCTGCTTCGGCAGAAAACCGGATTTGGGTCGATGCAGGAAATTCGTTTGACAGCAGTGATGCGGCGCGCGTCAAATATGAATACGACAACGGCCAGCCGCTTTGTCTGGAAGAACAGCTGGCGAAGCAGTATGAGGCAGAAGGCTATTCCGGCCGGACGGTGACTCCGCGGGAAGGGGAAGAAAATCTCCTGGCACATATCATATACTGCGAATCCGGAAGCGAATCGTATGAGTCCAAGGTCGCGGTGGGATCGGTTGTCTTAAACCGTGTCAACAGTCCGCATTTTCCGGATACGATCACGGAAGTGATCTATGCGCCGATGCAGTTTCAGCCGGTGCGAAGCGGCCGTCTGGCAATTGCTTTGGAAAATGATCTTGCGACAGAAGATTGCAGAAGGGCCGCTCATGAAGTATTGAATAACGGCGTTTCCGGTAACTGGCTGTTTTTCCGGGTACATGACGGAACCAGACATGGTTTGATCATTGACAACCAAATATTTTATTAAAATTATCATTTTTTTAAATCTGACGACATGATTTGACACAATCTTTGAAAAAATTTTTCTATAATTCCGACAGTTATCATAGCAAGCAACGGAAGATTTGCAACAGGCAGGTTTTGCATGGTCCGATGCTTCGGATGAGGAGGGATAGACATGGAGAAAGTAAATATTGCAATCGCAGATGATAACGAAAAAATGGTAAAATTACTGGGAGATATTGTGCGTAGAGAGGACAGCTTTCAGCTTGTCGGCACAGCAAATGACGGATTAGAGGCAATGCAGCTTGTGAAAGAAAAGCAGCCCGACATCATTTTATTAGATATTGTGATGCCGAAACTGGACGGGCTGAGTGTACTGGAACGGATCAATCGGGATTCGACATTGAAAAAGAAACCGGGTGTCATTATCATCAGTGCTGTCGGTCAGGAGAATGTCACGGAAGATGCTTTTGCAAAAGGGGCAGATTATTTTATCATGAAGCCCTTTGAACAGGAAGTGATCCTCAACAATATTCAACGCCTCAACGAACATAAGAAAAAGGGCAGGTCAAACGAAAGAAAAATCTCGTATGCCTATGAAAAGGCAGCAGAGCAAAAGAAAGTAGACATGGAAGCAGTTGTCACGGATATGATCCATGAGATCGGTGTTCCAGCTCATATCAAAGGATACCAGTATTTGAGAGATGCGATCCTCATGTCCGTGGAGGATATGGAGATGCTCAGTTCAATTACCAAGATCCTGTATCCGACGATTGCCAAGAAGTATCAGACCACCTCGAGTCGGGTAGAACGCGCGATCCGACATGCCATCGAGGTCGCCTGGAGCAGAGGAAAAATGGACACCATTGATGCCCTTTTTGGCTACACGATTAATAATGGAAAAGGAAAACCCACAAATTCCGAATTTATTGCACTGATAACTGATAAAATCCGGCTGGAATACTGTCGTAAAATGTAGTATAATACACCTATGGAATGTCTGAATGACAGACAATATTGGAGGGTGTATGAAAAACATATTATTTGTAACATCGGAAGCAATACCATTTATTAAAACCGGAGGTCTTGCTGATGTAACAGGATCATTGCCAAAATACATCAACAAGCAGGAATATGATGTACGTGTCATTTTGCCAAAATATGCATGTATGGATGACATATACAAAAACCGATTAAAGTTTGTGACACATTTTTATGTATCACTGGGCTGGCGCAATCAATATGTAGGTATTTTAGAGACGGTAGAAGCCGGTATTCACTATTACTTTATTGATAATGAATATTATTTCGCAGGACCGCAGCCTTACAATCACCTGCATGAGGATGTCGAGAAGTTTGCGTATTTCTCGAAAGCAGCACTGGCAGCAGCGGACGCGATCAACTTCATTCCGGATATCATTCACTGCCATGACTGGCAGACCGGACTTGTGCCTGTCTTTTTAAAAGCTTATGCAGGAGATTATCCAAAGCTTGCAAAGGCAAAGACGATATTTACCATTCACAATCTGCGCTATCAGGGCAGATGGGTGATGGATGCGATTAAGAACCTGACCGGTCTGGCGGATTCGTATTTTACACCGGACAAGCTGGAGTCTTATGGCGAGGCAAACCTGTTAAAGGGTGGTATTGCTTTTGCGGATGCGGTGACCACCGTCAGTCCGACCTATGCAAAGGAGATCACCACACCGGAAGGCGGAGAGGGCTTAGACGGTCTGCTTCGCAAGAGGAGCAGCGATCTCTATGGCATCTTAAACGGACTGGATAATGAGGAATACGACCCGGTGATCGATCCGTATATTTATGAGAACTTCGGTCGACGCAATTTCCTGACCGGAAAGGCCAAAAACAAGCAGAAATTGCAGCATGATCTGGCCCTTGCCGAAGATCCGGATACGATCCTGGTGTCTATGATCACGCGACTGACAGACCAGAAAGGGCTGGATCTGGTTGCTTATATCATGGATGAGCTGCTTGGAAACGGACGTATCCAGATTGCGGTTCTTGGAACCGGCGAAGACCGCTATGTCAATATGCTGAAGTATTTTGCCAACAAATATCATGATAAGCTGTCGGCAAACATCTATTATTCGGAGCAGATGGCACATCGGATCTATGCATCATCGGATGCGTTTCTGATGCCGTCGCAGTTTGAACCATGCGGACTCAGTCAGTTGATGAGTTATCGCTATGGAACGATCCCGATCGTTCGTGAGACAGGCGGGCTCATGGATACGGTACAGCCATACAACGAGTATGATCATAGCGGAACCGGTTTCTCATTTACCAACTTCAATGCCCATGAGATGCTGCATACACTTTATTACGCAATGCATATTTACTATGATGACCGCGAAGAGTGGAATGCGATGGCCATGCGCGGTATGCAGCTGGATTATTCATGGAAGACTTCCGCATGCGCCTATGAGGAACTGTACCGAAAGCTTCTTGGTTAATGATCGGTGATCTGTGAGATCGCCTTGTCTTTCATGGAGTAATGATAGATATTATAAGATAAGATCTCTGTTTCGGGAAGCTGCGTGGAATTGACATCACTTAGCATCTGAGACAGGTCATCGGCAGAATAGCTGTCGTTATCAGGCAGCAGCAGCATTTCATGAATGGAGCTTGGTATCAGATAAAAACTGCGGTTGATCTGTCTGGCGAATTGCTCTAAAACGCCCGGATAGAGGATCGCAGATGCGCCGTAGCGTCTGCTTGTATTGCTCAACACATAAAAGAGTGTGTCCCGATCAAAAAAATTTGGTGGAAACAGGTCCGGCAGTTCAGGATCTGTTTCCATTATTTGTTTTAAGAGATCCTGAATGGGGAGAAGCTCGATTGGGTAATTTTCGATCATATTGCGAAAGGCCAGCTCCTTTAATTCGTCTTCGGACAGATCCCAAAGCTTCAGATGCTCATACCGCACCGGAAATGTGCCGTCCGTCTGACCGTTGATCGGAATCCGGCAAAAGAAGAGGATCGCCAGATCCAGATAGCGGATGTGCGGGCAGTTTTTCAGCCTGGCAGCATTCTTTTCACCGTTTACAAGCTGTATGGAAAGGTGCTTTCGAATCTCATCGGCGCATAAAATGCTGCCAAAATCGATGGGCGGTTTGACGCGGCTTTGCTGATAGATCTGATAGATGTCGGTTACCAATTCGGATATCGCAGTACCGTCAGAGTATTGCCGGTAATACGGCCTGGTATAGATCGTTGGGGAATAATTTTGATTCCGTTCGCGAATCAGGATCGCATCCCAGAGAATGCCGTTATTTTTTTCAATCTGTTCAAATACGATGGATGTGTCATTGGGAAAAAGAGGAGTCAGCTCCTGTATCAGTTTGTCAATAAATTCAATGTATTTCATAATACCTCCGAAATTCCAGTACATGAAATAGGAATATGACGGATTGGACGGACCAAAGACAGCTGAGAGCATCTTCTGTTCTGTATGATAAGAAAAATCCACGCCGGAGAAGCGTGGATTCAATGTAACATGAGTTGTGTGTTTTTGCAATTGGTAAAAAAAGCGAAATTATTTTTTGACCATTGGTAAAAATAACCAATAAAATCAGTTATTTAGTGGATCAACGACCTGAATTTTTACTTTTCCGGTGCCTGATCGGTACTGCTGCATGAGCTGTTCCCAGAGCATATGTACTTTATTACCAAGGATCGGATCGGCATCTACAGCATATGGGGCAAGCTCTGCCACATCGAAGAAGCGCATACCCAGCGGAGGCAGGAAAATCAAGCATGTCATGCGTGTCTTGTCCTCGCAGGTCAGCACGTGTTCATAGCTGATCATGCAGAATGGCTGCCGCTTATAGAGGCATTCATAGGCTACGAAACACTCATCTACGATCCAGGTTTTGTCATTTTCGTCAATATATTTCTCCTTTAAGTCTACATTCAGGTCATCCGTCGACTCAATCTGCATCTTCCAATCCAGATTTCCCCGTTTGGTTTCTTTGATCAGATCATCGATGGTAGC
>JALEJB010000096.1 GCA_022768825.1 Lachnospiraceae bacterium | reverse complement strand
AACTATGTCAAAGGTTCCATCTATTTGAATGAAGATGAGCTGAATCGTTACGAGTGCATTCCGCACATGACTTCGGATTATCCTACTGCGTTCCTGCTAGGCAGCGAATATCGAAATGATTTGATCGCAATGTCTGAAAAGTTGAAAGAGGTAGAAGTGGAGCATATCCTGGTAGATCCTCTTGCAGAGCATGGAAAGGAAAAGCCCCATTGCTTTGTGGCGAATGAACGGGTTGATCCAGTGGCAGCGGAAGCTTTCAGCAGACTGACGGAGTTTCTGAAAGAAAAAACGAAGTAGCGGTATGAAAAACAGAACACAAAAGATTGTGTTGGGAATCATAAAGACGCTGGGAATCATCGTCAACCACGAATTCATGACCAATCGCCTGTTTTCTTACCTGTATGCAATGGCTTTGGCAAGAAAAGGTGAAATTTTATTCTATTTTAATCATTCGATAGCCGACACCGATATGAGTCTGAATATACTGAGGAGACTCTGGTGTCGGCTCTAATTTTTTTCGAAGAGTTGCCATGAAAACCCGCAAGGATGCAACATCATTGTCCCAGCTTCTTCCCCAGATATTTTGTGTCAGGAAGGTGTGCGTCAGTACTTTTCCGACGTTTTTTGACAGGAGACACAATAATTTATACTCAATCGGTGTCAAATGAAGCTCCTGATCGTTCAGATATGAACATCCGCCGGCATAATCGATCCGAAGCTGGCCATTGATAAAGATAGAATTTGCTGAGATCATTTCAGCAGTCATGAGAGACAGTCTGCGCTGTGTGACACGTATTCTCGCAAGTAATTCTTCGACAGAAAAAGGTTTTGTGAGATAATCGTCCGCACCTGCATCCAATGCCTCAATTTTATCATGATCTTCGCTCCTGGCACTGATGACAATGATCGGAAGATTTGACCAGGAGCGGATTTTTGTAATTACCTGAACGCCGTCCATATCCGGAAGTCCCAAATCTAATAAAATGATATCCGGATTATGACAGGATGCTTCAAAGATTGCTTTTTCTCCGTTTTCAGCAATCAGATGCCTGTAATCATTTGTTTTTAAAGTTGTTGTGATCAGGTTGCGCACAGAGGAATCATCCTCTACAACCAGTATTAAAGGTTTATTCATTTAGATTTACCTCTCCTGCAGGTAATGTAAATGTAAAAACAGAGCCGCTTGGTTCATTGTCTGTAACTTGAATCGTGCCTCCGTGGGCGGTTACTATGGATTTGCAAAGTGACAGGCCCAGTCCGAGACTTCTTTTACTGTCTGCGACTCGATTTGCTCCGCTGTAGAACATATCAAACACATGAGTTTTCTGTGAATCCGGGATTCCTGGTCCGTTGTCTTTGACAGATACGATGACCCATTTCTCTTTTTGTTCGGTATGAATCTCAATTGTGGAACCTTCCGGTGTGTATTTGATCGCGTTATCGACCAGATTGACAATCACCTGTACGATCAGATTGACATCAATGTGAGCCAGAATAAAATCATTGGAGCTGGTGACTTTGATCGTGTGTTCTTTTCTCTTTCGGTTAACATGCTTCATGGATTCGGTGATGACTTCATCCATCAGTTCCATGGAAAGAGTCAGATTGACCTGCCCACCTTCCATTTTTGTCACGGCAAGTATATTTTCCACCAGATTGATCAGCCACATGGAATCATCATAGATATCCGTGAAGGTCTGCTTTCTCATCGTGTCATCCATTTTTTCATAGTTTGCAAGCAGATTGCCGGCACTTCCACAAATCGAGGTAAGCGGAGTTCTCAGGTCATGTGAGATAGATCTGAGCATATTTGCGCGAAGCTGCTCATTTTGCGCCATGATCGCTGCTTTTTCTTTTTCTCTTGCGTTTTTAATACTTTGCTTGGCATTTTCTTTTAATCTGGTAGCAAGGGAACCGGACAGAAGGGTCACCATAAACATGATCGTGAAGGTGATGAAATAGTCCGGATTATCAAAGCGGAAAGTAAAACGCGGAGTCGTAAAGAAAAAGTTAAAGATCAAAACACTCACAACGGAAGCCAGTATTCCATAAAGTCTGCTTGAAGTGATGACGGAGATCACCAGAACACCAAAAATATACACGGCGATATTATTGGCTTCCGTAAATCCCAACAGATCAAATCCAAAACCGATCAATGTGGAAGCAAGCAATATGGAAATGGTCTTTAAGGTATCGAAAACGATACAGATATTCGATTGTCTTTTTTCAGAAAGTTCAGAAACATTTGGCAAACTGTCAGCAGCAGGTTGTTTGGCGTTATGATCATTACGATCATCGCTATCGTCAAAAAACAGATCCAGTTTTTTGACACAAAAATAGCCAAAAACAAACACTGCTGCTACAGCCGCAAGTAAAAGAATATCCTGCATAGTCTCATCTCCGGCTTATCGCTTTGTTTTTAGATATGGAAACATTTTTGCAGATCTTTGGTTGTTCCAAGTACCAGCATCGTCTGGTCAGATTCCAGAGCAGTGTCCGGTGAGAGAGCCAGCATAAGTTTCCCGTTTTTCTTGATTCCCATGATATTGATATTGTATTTCTTTCGAATATCGATATTTCCGATGGTTCGACCGGCCCAATCCCTTGGCACCGGAATTTCGAACATGGCATGACCTTCGTCCAATTCAATGTAATCCAGAATGTGGTCTGCGCTGTAACGGATGGCTGTCCATCTTGCAATCTGTTTTTCCGGATAGACCACGTCATCCGCGCCGTTTCGAAGCAGGAACTTCTCATGTACATCGGTAGAAGCTCTTGATACGACTAATCTTGCTCCCAGCTCTTTGAGCAGAGAGGTCGTTTCCAGTGAGCTTTGGAAATCATTGCCGATCGCCACAATGCATACATCAAAATTCCGGATTCCCAGAGATTCCAGAAAATCTTTGTTTGTACTGTCGCCAATCTGGGCATTTGTGACGTAAGGTAAGACATTTTCTACGCGTTCTTCTTCATCATCCACGGCCATTACCTGATGTCCTAATTTATTTAAGTGGATCGCTATGTTTTTTCCGAATCTTCCCAGTCCGATTAATAAAATTGATTTCATATTTTCTCCTTTATCCTACAGTTATTTTTTCACGCGGCAGTTTTGATACGTTTTTCTGTGTGCCTGACAAAGCCGCAAAAATCAATGTCAGACCTCCGACTCTTCCGAAAAACATCAGTAAGATCAGAATGATTCTCGACAGAAGGTGAAGGCTTGGTGTGATTCCGAGTGTCAGTCCCACGGTTCCAACCGCAGAAGCGGATTCAAACAAGCAGTTCAGCATTGGGTATCCTTCTGTCATACTGATGATGAGTGCCCCTGTAAAACAGAGTGTGATGTACATGAGCAAGATTGTTGCCGCGTTTTTGATGACATCATCATCGATGCGGCGGCCAAAGTAGCTTGCATATTCTTTCCGGCGAAACGTAGAGATCGCTGTCGCAAATAATACTGCAATGGTTGTGGTTTTCATACCTCCGGCAGTTGATCCGGGGCTACCTCCGATCAGCATCAGTGCGATCGTGATACTTTGACCCGTTTCACTCATGGATGTCAGATCTACGGTATTAAAGCCGGCCGTTCTCGGTGTCACTGCCTGAAAGAGAGAAGAAAAGATACGGTCTTTGAATGTCAGTGAACCAAATTCATAAAAGAAAAAATATATCGCCGGTAATATCAATAAGAGCGCTGTGGTCCATAGAATCACCTTGCTCTGCATGCGGTACTTATGCACGTGAAAACCGTTTGAACGGATATCGTCCCAGGTTAAAAACCCGATACCGCCGATAATGATCAAAAGCATGATCGTGATATTGATGACCGGTTGCGCCATATAATAGGTCAATGAAGAAAAATGTTCTTTTACTCCCATCAGGTCAAATCCGGCATTACAGAATGCGGAGATGGAAGTAAAAAATGCCATCCATATGCCTTTCATCCCAAAATCTTTGTAAAAGACCGGTGCCATGATCACGGCTCCAAGTAATTCGATCAAAAGCGTGATCTTTATGATGAAGCTTGTCAACCGGACGATACCGCCTACCTTTGGTGCGGAAATCGCTTCCTGCATCGTACTTCTCTGCATCAGAGAGATTTTTCTTCCGGAGATCAATGCAAAAGAAGCGGCAACGGTTATGACTCCCATTCCACCAATCTGGATCAGAACAATGATGATGAATTGTCCAAAGGACGACCAGTAGGTGGCTGTATCATGAACGATCAGGCCTGTCACACAGACCGCGGAAGTTGATGTAAATAATGCATCCATAAATGGTGTCATATGTCCTGACCTGCTGGAAACTGGCAGCATTAAAAGAAAAGTGCCAAGAAGTATTACACCCAAAAATCCAAAAATAATGATCTGAAAGGATGTCAGTTTCTTTTTCAATTGTATACCCATGTGAAAGATTCTCCTTTATCTTCCTTTATACAATCTTTATCATACAGTAAATATGATAAAGAAAGTAAAAAAATATTCGTTTTCGTATTAAGACCGTATAAAGTTAAAAAAGCTGTTGCTTGATCGTACATCCATACATTATCATAACTCTTGTTTGCTGAATAGTAAAATAATTCCTTAAAAATGCTAGGCATTTATTCAAGATATGATATAATATGTCATGAGGTGGCATCCCGAAGGGATGACGGAGTCCTGATGACCATGGAGTGCAAGAGAGTCAACATGCGTGCTTGTTCCGAAGCGTGGTTGCATTGAATAAAATTGAAGGAGAATTCTGATATGGATGATGAATTACAAAAGAAACTTAAAGAAGAGAAAGAAAAGGACAATAGCACAACTGTGATTTTGTTTTCTTCCTTATTAGATGTCCTTCTTTTAGTGGTAGAATTATATCTGCTTACGTGTATGCCGCAGTTACTGCCGGGAATTGTCGGAGTCGGACTTGCAATTTTATTTGATTCTTATCTTTTGGTTTCCAATATCCAAAAGGCTGAGCAAAGAAAAGAAGAGGAAGCGGCAGATCGTTTCAGCAGTCTGATTAAATCTGAAAAAGCTTCCTATCTGTTGATCCGCAAATATTGTGATGAGATCCAGCAACAGTTAAATCAGATCCAGGAAAGTCTCGAGGATCCTTTCCAGGAAGTGATCGCAGCACAGAAGGCGACTGCCAAGGTTACCATTAACCGAAGTAAAGAAAATGCAGATGCATTGATGAATTCCAATGACAAGCTGTTGGATTTAGTCTTTTCATTGGAAGAAAAGATTGATAATACTTACGAGATCATAAAAGAGGGAATGCAGACCAGCGAGGATCATTCGAAGGCTGAGATCATGCAAAAACAGCAGGAACTGATAAGTGGAATGCGTGAGATGGAGCTGACTCTCAGAAATGAGATTCTTCAGGCAGTCAACAAGCTTTCTACAGTGACCCCTCAGGTTGTGATGGCAGCACCGCAGCAGATGCCGATGATGTCACCGCAAAAGATGCAGCAGCCGGTTATGATGACCGCACCGGAAGCTGTTTCATCGCCTGTTGCACCGGAGCCGGAAGAAGATCTGTCTTTGGGAGATCTGGATATGGATCTGGGAGATCTTCCGGGATTTACTCCAATGGAGGCTGAGGAAGTACAAGAACCTGCAGTAGAATTAGAGTCAATCGCAGAACCTGAGCCGATTGCAGAGCCTGAACCGATCGAAGAACCTGAACCAATCGAAGAACCTGAACCAGAGTTCATGGAAGAACCTGAACCTGAACCGGTAGTGGAAGAG
The DNA here is from genome assembly GCA_022768825.1 of Lachnospiraceae bacterium. Taxonomy (GTDB): domain Bacteria; phylum Bacillota; class Clostridia; order Lachnospirales; family Lachnospiraceae; genus W0P33-017. The sequence goes on along the minus strand of JALEJB010000096.1, from coordinate 8,834 downwards.
AAGCCGCCAATGCCGGATCTGTCAGACCCGAATAAGATGATGAGCCCGGATGATATTGCGGCATTGCTGGCAAACATGGGAGGAGACGACACACCGGCAGCAGAGCCGGAACCAGAGCCGATCGTGGAAGAGAAACCGCCGATGCCGGATCTGTCAGACCCAAATAAGATGATGAGCCCGGATGATATCGCGGCATTGCTGGCAAACATGGGAGGAGACGATACACCGGTAGCAGAGCCGGAGCCGGAACCGGTAGTGGAAGAGAAACCGCCGATGCCGGATCTGTCAGACCCGAATAAGCAGATGAGTCCGGATGAAATCGCAGCTTTGTTTGCAAATATGACATAAAAGATTGATTTCCCGGTAGAATCCTACCGGGAAATTGTTTGTACAATTTCAATAATTTAAATAAATTGTACAATTTTTGTAAATAGAAAAAAAAGGCTTGCTTTTTTGGATTTCATCAAGTATACTATTATTTGCGTTGAGGAAATGCGCCTCTAGCTCAGTTGGCAGAGCACCTGACTCTTAATCAGGGTGTCCAGGGTTCGAACCCCTGGAGGCGCACGATTTACAGCTCCGAGATTTCTCGGAGCTGTTTTTTATTTGAAACTTATCTGTTCTGATGCTATACTGAAAATAAGGTTAAAAACTGTTTTTCAGAAGAAAGGAAAGCGGATAATTTATTAATTATCATAGGGGTATGAAATGGGAAAACGAAAATTAGAACCATGGGAACAGAAGCTGATTGGACGAAAAACCCGTTACACGGATTCGTGGATCGGATGGATCGTTGGTGGGTTGTGGAAGGTAGGAGACAGTTATTTCGATTCTGCCATGGAAGGTTTATATAATTATTTGGCTGATAAAGCAAATCCGAAATTGAAGGATTATGAGTTATACGGAAAAAAAATAGACAGACCGTGGGGTTATTTTAAGAATTTCGGTCGTAAAAGACTTGGAAGTATCTTACGAAGTGAGAGTGTAAGACAAAGTCTGACATCAGCGATCAAGCGTTCGATGATGAATCCGAATGAGTTGCAGTATGCATCGGGACTTTTGGTAGCAACTACCTGTTTTCTTCCGGCGGATGGAGAAAAAAGGCATCGTCCTCCGATTCATTTTGAGGACAAGGATCTGGTGGCGTTTTACAATGAACTCGGAATTGTACCAGATGAATCAGCAATCATTGAGGATCTGTTTCATGAGACGAGCAAGGTAAAGGATGCAAACTTTACAGATGAGCAGTGGCGTACCTATATTATGCCGATCATTCTCAGTGAGAGTTATAAAAAGCAGCTGAATATCGTATATGATATGCTCCAGCAGGAGTACTTGAATACGCCTGCAATGTCGAAAGAGATGCTGGATGAGCGCATCGATAAGGCACAATATCTTCTCGGTAAAATGTACCAGGGTTTTTCTCTTTCATTGGCAAACCATACGGAATATTTAGCAGCGCCTTTGAACCTTTTTGATACGGATCGTATCCATGAACTGCCGGATGAATTGGATCGACCCCTTAGTAAGGAGGAACAGGAAAAATATCAGTCACATATGACGATGTCCCTGATTACGAAAGAGGAAGCGAAGGAGTTTAAATATCGTGCGCTGAAAGTGAAACGTCCGGAAAAGCTTGATGATCAGATTCATGCGTTTTATCGAAGCCTGTCGGGAAATATCGGAAGAGAATCCATCAGAAGTGAAGCATTTGTACCCGGATCTCTGTCAGAAGACCGCACGGAGAAAAATCTTGGCAGCTTTATCAATGCGATTACAGCATTAAAAAATATGTATCGTCTTGTAACAGAAAGTAAAGATCAAAAGAATCTGGACGTTTTCGAGACGATGAAAGAGAACATGAGACTTGCTTTTGATATCAGTGAGTTGGAGTTGAATTATATGCTGAATCCGGATACTTCTTTGGAGCAGATCAAAAAGGAAAACAGCATATCAGAAGAGGTTTTATTTGGATACGAAAAAATCAATCTGCAAAAGCAGCTCTCGGAATTATCAGATAAGGACCGGTTTTTGACTCAGTTTTCAAAAACAGTATCAGGGACGATCAAAGGAATCACAAATGTTGCTTACGAAGGCGGAAAACTTGTTTACAGTGCGGGTGAGCAGATTTTTTACAGCGTATATGATTTTGCGAAAAACGGTGTGGATATTGGTGAAGTAAAACTTGATCTGACAAATGAAGAAATCGAAGATGATCTATTTGGAGATTCTGATCGGAAAATGGCAGATTTCAAAGCTGAAGAACAGAAAAAAGCGATGATTGAGGCACAGAAAAAAGAGGCGGAGAGACGAGAGAGAGAAAGAATCGAACGGGAAAATGCCGAACGGATCAAGGAAGCTGAAAGGCAAAGACAGGAACAGGAGCAGGAGGCGAAAAAAGCAGAGCAAAGAAATGAAGCGTTAAAGGATCTGGAGCCATGGCAGAAAAAGCTGATCGGTCATCAGATCAGATACAGCAATACCTGGATGGGTTCTTTCCTACAGGGAATCAGTAAAAATTTCTCGGATTCCATCAATTCCGGAGTAGATAAGCTAATAAGTTTTGTTGCTAAAAACATGAGTCCTGATGTAAAAAGATACAGGGTTTACGGAAAAAAACTGGACAGACCATGGGGGTATGGAACAGGTGCGTTGTCTTATATTTTATCCGGAGTTGTGCAAATGGATTCTATATCAGATAAATTGAAGCTTTTGATACAAAGACAGCTTCTGGCTCCGGGAGTGGAGCAGCGTGTAAGCGGCGAAGCGGTCGCAATGGCATGCTTTGCACCGAGTTTTATTCAGGGGGAGATGCGTCCACCTTGCCATTTTGACCAGGCATTGATGGCAAAGTTTTATAATGAGACTGGTATTTTACCGGATGAGGCATCTATCGTGGCAGATATGATGGATGAGACGATGAAGATCACGGAAAAAACATATACGGATGAGCAGTGGCGGAAAGAACTGATGCCACAGATCATCAAAGGAAGCTACCGAAAACAGTTTCAGATTGTCTGCAAAATGTTGCATGACGAATACATGGGTAATCCTGCCATGTCAAAAAAAATGCTGCGTGATCGAATGGAAAAAGCAGCCGGTGTATTGGGAGAGATGTATCATGATTTTTCCCGGTCCATCGCAAATACAACCGAGTATCTGGAGGCACCGTTAAAGTTTCTGCATACAGATGAAAAACTGAAATTTCCGAAGGAAATTGACAGTGTACTGTCAGAGGAACAAAAAGAAATTACTGAAAAATATAAAATGCGCAGTATCACTTCCAAGAGTGATATCAGATCCATCATCGATCAGGAAACGGAAGTAGAGAGATCGGAAACAGTCGGAGCTTTATTGGAGCAATTTTACAAAGCAACCTGCGGTATTGTGGGAACGATGGATTACGACGCTTCGTATGTTCCAAAGAAATTTGATGCCGATCATCGGGATATCCGCAATGAGCGTTGTATGATGGCGGCGATCGTGACGGCAAAAAAATTAGCTTCCATCATCAATTCGAAGGAGAAAAACCGTAATTTTTTCTGTAAATTATTCAAAAGAAAGAAACCGGTTGAGGAACAGATTGCTCTTGACTCCATGAAACAGTCAATGACTGCATATGGTTTTAATATAGAACAGATTGAGAACTTTTTAGATCCGAAAAAGAGTATCGATGATGTGAAGCAGCAGCTTGGCATCACGGATGATCTCATCTGCGGAATCGAGAAGATTCAGATTCCTCCTTCAGAGTCACTGGAAGAAAAACAGAAAACATATATGGAACATGTGCATGATATGTCTTCAAAGATTCCATCGCTTGTAAAGGAATATGCAATTGGCGCGACAGAGGTTGCATATGAAGGAACAAAGTGGGTGATCACAAAAACGGCGAACTGGGCATATAACAAGTTTATGGGTGGTTCGACAGAGCCGGAACCAAAAATTGAAAAGGTTGCGGAGTTTGACGGTCAGAAAAATCCGCAAGAGGTTGAGCCTGAGACCGTAGAAAATGCTACGGGTGAGCTTTTCTTTGAAGCACAGGAGGAAGACCAGGGGCAGTTGCAGCAGGAAGAATTGTCCAAGGAGAATTTGAAAACCGAGGAACTTGAGGACGTCAAGGAGATCGCGGAAGAGAAAGTGACAGAGAATACCGAAGAAGATGAGGAATTTGAAGACGCCGAAGAGATCACCGGAGAGAAGGTGACAGAGAATACCGTAGAGGACGAGGAATTTGAAGACGCCGAAGAGATCGCTGAAGAGAAGGTGACAGAGAATACCGAAGAGGACGAGGAATTTGAAGACACCGAAGAGATGCCGGAAAAGAAGGTGACAGAGAATACCGAGAAAGACGAGGAATTTGAAGAAGTCGAAGAGTTCACGGAAGAGAAGGTATCAGAGGAGATTGAGAAACAGGTAGAATTTGAGGATCTGGAGAAAACGGATCAACCGGAAGGAATTGAAGAGGAGCTGCTCAAGGATCTGGAAACGGATCCGGAGACGCAAAATCAAGGCTGGATGTCCTGGGGCATGAGTAAAGCGGCAGGAGTATTCAGTTACGTAATGGGCGACTCTCATCAGACGAGCGTCGCAGAAGCACAGGCTGTTGTTGCGGAAAAAAGAGAACAGGTCATACATACGCTGGAGAAAATGGATCTTTCTGAAAAAGAACAGATCTATGAAAATCTGGCGCAGCTTGTCTGCCTGAGTAAAGTGAATCATGCAATTGCAGTGGGACGTATCAATCCGCAACAGGCGATCAAAGGTCTGGAAAACAATCGTCTGGATAAATATACGAAGAAGTTTACAGAGAATCCGGGATTTCGAATTCTCTGTGAAAAAATGATCAGATCCAAAATGTCTAAAAAGAATGCGAATACTGCGTCCATTTCAGAAGATACACGGAGACCGCCTGAGAAATTTGAAAATGTGCAAAATAATTTACAGATGGATACCATGCCAACACTAAGCGAGCGTCGGACACAGTCTAACCAGGAAAAACAAACGGATTAATTTAATATTCGGATGATTTCCTGAAAAGAATGGTAGATGCAGCAAAAGAGATGTTGCACCGAGTTGCCTCGTCTGTGGCATCCGCGTTTCTTACAAGAACAAAAACAAAAAGAGTGTCTCATAGGCTTTTCTTATTAGTCTATGCAGCACTCTTTTTTTGTTTCATTCGAAAGTTTTTATTTTCTGGAGGCGATCAATTTACAGATTGGATTTCCGATGCTTGAGAATTTTTCTTCGTATTCTGTCATGACATTTCCGGTATTCATGTCTGCATCCTGATGAAGATCAAAGGTATAGGTATCCAGCTTCCAGATTTCTGATTCCCGGATCTGATCTAAAGAAAAATCGAATAATCCACGATTATCTGTTTTGAATTCAATTGTTCCGGTTGGCTGTAGGATTTGATCGTATCTGGCTAAAAATTCAGCAGAGGTCAGACGGCGTCTGGCATGGCGGTCCTTTGGCCACGGATCGGAAAAGTTGAGATAGATGCGGTCAATTTCTCCGGCTGCAAAGATATCCGGAAGTTCCTTGGCATCGATACATAAAAACAACAGGTTATCCGGCAGATCATCCTCGTCCAATTTCTGGATCGCGCGCAGCAATACACTGGTATAGCGTTCAATTCCGATATAGTTGATCTCGGGATGTAATTTTGCCATCTGAAAGATAAACTGTCCTTTTCCCATTCCGACTTCGATATGGATCGGCTGTTTTTTGGAGAAACAGCGATCCCAGTTTCCTTTTTTTTCAGAGGGATTCTGGATCACATATGGGCAGGCTGCCACTGCGGCATCCGCACCCGGAATATTTCTAAGTCTCATAATTTTTTCCTTTAATATCAAATATCCTGTATTGTCAGAAATCTATATGTCTTGATTCCGGATCTATCATACATGAAAATCAAAAGAAAAGAAAGTCTTTTCCATAAAAAGTGTTGCGTATTATTTTTGTGGCGATTATACTGTTTTTAGAAAATAATTTTGATTGTGAGGGTTCGATGAAAAAAAGAAAACGAGCGACCTGCCTGGTGCTTACATTTGCACTATGTATACTGAGTGTTTTGCCTGTAAGGGCGCAGCAACACTGGCCGGAGGGTCCGGCGGTGGAAGGCGCCAATATCTGTGTAATGGAGATGAATACAGGGACGATTCTCTATGAAAAAAATATGGATGAGGTGCATTATCCCGCTAGTATTACAAAGGTGATGACCGCTTTGATTGCGCTGGAGAATTGTTCACTTAATGAAACCGTCGTTTTTTCTCCCGATGCCGTGTACAAAAATGAGGGAAATACATCCAATATCAGCCGTGATGTGAATGAAGAGATGACGATGGAGGAAAGTCTCTATGGTATGATGCTGGAATCCGCAAATGAGTGTGCCTATGCGATCGGTGAGCACATCGGAGGAACGATGGATGCGTTTGTCAAAATGATGAACGACAAGGCGAAAGAGCTTGGATGCACCAATACGCATTTTAATAATCCAAACGGGCTTCCGGATGAATCACATGTGACGACTGCCCACGATATGGCATTGATCGGACAGGCTGCGTATAAAAATGAGACATTTCGTGTCATTGTCGGCAGTAAATCCTATACGATTCCGCCTACGAATAAGCATGATGAAGAGACACCGCTGCACAACCATCACAAGATGGTGTATCCCTATCGCGGTGATTATCAGTATTTGTATGAATATTGTACAGGTGGAAAAACGGGATATACGGATGCAGCAGGATCGACGTTGATCACTTTCGCTGAGAAGGACGGGCTGTCGCTAGTATGCGTTGTGATGAACGAAAACTCTCCGGCCCACTGGACGGATACGTTAGCTGCCTTTGAATATACCTTTGAAAACTTCAAACTCTGCCAGGTGAGTGAGATGGAGAAGGAAGACAAGCAGGAGAGCGGCTTTGCTAAAATTGATGAAGATGCCTATGTAGTACTGCCTGCCACAGCAGAGTTTTCAGATCTGGACCGAAAAGTGATCGACAGCGAGGATAACAATGTACTTGGTATTCTTCAATACTCCTATGCGGATCATATAGTCGGACAGGCAAAGGTTTATAAGAATGAATTTGAAGAGCAGCCGTTCCAGTTTACAAGCACAGAAGTATCTTCCGGAGACGAATCGGAGAAGTCCGATGACGGAAAGCATATGATCGATATCGAGATCAGTAAAAAGACGGTTTTTATCGTGATCGGCACGATTCTTGCACTGTTACTCCTGTTTGTATTGCTTCGCTGGATCAATGAAAATGCATACCTGATACGTCAGAAGCTGGCGACGATAAAAAGCAGGCATGCACAAAAAAACCGCTATCTGACCATTCGTGATACGAGAAAATATAAAAAACGTCAACGTAAGAAGAAAAAAAAGGATTTACATTTTTAAGATCATATCTAGGATAACATGAGACGCTGGAGCACCTGCTCCAGCTTCTTTTTGTCCTGTGTATAAAAAAGAAGTCCGTTTTCGGTTTCAATTGTCGTCACAAATTTATCCCGAAACGTATCGGATCGGTTGATCAGAAAATTGATATAAGACCGGTAATCCTTTTCCAGTAATAAAAATAATGTTTCACATTCTGACAGATCCACCAGGTCAGCATTTGCCTTTTCAAATAAGGCATGTATCTCTTTATCCTGATCGACCTGCTCCGGTGTGCGGTCAATGATATAATATCCGTCTTCATCCTTTGGCATATTCATCGCTTTTACCGCCCGTTGCACCTGTTTGGTCAGACTGTCCGAAGCGGAATAAAGAGATTCAAAAAAGGGAAGAAAGTCGGTAGCCATGCGAAAGTGTTTGTTTTTTCCGTTTTGCAGAATCTCTGTGATCAATATCCGTCGTATTGATTTTTCACATTCTTTGCGGGAAGGTCCTTTTTTCACTGTTTCTTCCATATGTATATCCTTTCTATCTTCCACTCGTAATATTTTGGATGATATATCGATTCAAGTTTTACATGAATCTCCGTAAATGTTTTGTTGGACATTTTTTTCTGTCCTAAACGGATTATAAGACTTATAATCACAAATATCAACCTTTTTTGGATAAATAAAGACAAAATTGACAAAAGAAATACGAAAAGCTATAATGTAAAAAAGAAACCAAGTTTAGATATTGAAAGCGGAAAATATTTACATTATACATGAGGTAGAACATGACAAGAGAAGAAAAATGGCTGAAGGATGAAGCGGCAATCACGGATCTGATCCGAAGTTCAGGCGGGATTGCAAAGACTTCCGATCTCTACACGCTTGGTATTGATTATCGCAGGATTCAGACGTTTGTAGCCAATGGTGTCTTAAAAAAAATCAAAAACGGGTATTATATACTGACCAATCATGATATGGATGAGGATGAGATGATCCTTAAGCTGTTTGGAGAGGATGGGATTCTCACCATGGAGTCTGCCTTATACATCTATGGATACATTGATACAAAACCTTATGAGTATCAGATTGCCATTGATAAAAATACTTCAAAGTCAAGGTTTAAGTTAGAGTATCCCTTTGTTCATCCGTATTATGCGGAACCAAAGGTGTTGACACTTGGCGTGACGCAGACCGCCTTTTCCACCGGTTCCATGAAGATCTATGATAAGGAACGGTTGATCTGTGACTGCCTGAAATATGAAGATCATATGGACAGAGAGGTCTTAAAGCAGGCACTCTTTTCTTATATTCAGGAAAAAGAAAAGAATGTGAGTAACCTTTTGTATTATGCGGTTGAGAGAGGTGTACAGGCAAAGGTTCAGAATCGGATAGGAGTGTGGCTTTAATGAATCGATCACTTGTCGTACTTGAAATGCTGC
>JALEJB010000066.1 GCA_022768825.1 Lachnospiraceae bacterium | reverse complement strand
ACTGGTCACTAAATTATGACGGGACACCGCTTGATACGACAAAACATACATACAATCAGGCATTTGCCATCTATGCCTTGTGTGCCTATTATGAAGCATCCAAGAATGCACAGGCAAAGGATCTCGCAATGGAGCTGTATCGTCTGATCGAAGAACGATGCTGTGACAACGGTGGATATCTGGAAGCCTTTAAACGGGATTTCTCGCCGGAGTCTAATGAAAAGCTTTCGGAAAACGGCGTGTTGGCAGAACGGACGATGAACACACTGCTTCATGTCATGGAGGCTTATACCCAGCTTTATAAGATTACACATGACAGTTCCGTACGTCTGCGTCTGGTGTGGATGCTGGAGCTCGTGAAAGATAAGATTTATAATCCGACGCTGCAGAGACAGGAAGTGTTCTTTGATAAGGATTATCACAGCCTGATCGACTTGCACTCCTTTGGTCACGACATCGAGGCCGCATGGCTGATCGACCGGGCACTGGAGATTCTGAATATGCCAAAGCTGACCCTTGCCATCGGCAAAATTACGGCACAACTGGAAAAACGTACCTATGAGCTGGCATATGACGGCAGATCCTTTGCAAACGAGTGTGAAAATGGTGTTGTCAATGAACATCGCATCTGGTGGGTGCAGGCTGAGTCCATTGTAGGATTTGTCAATGCCTATCAGAAAAATCCCGAAAAAAAGGAGTACCTGGAGGCTGCAGAGCACATCTGGGAATTTGTGAAGACTTGTGTGGTTGACTCAAGAGATGGTTCCGAGTGGTTCAATGAGGTTGACAAAGAAGGAAAGCCTTATCCGGACAAACCGATCGTGGAGCCGTGGAAATGCCCGTATCACAATGGACGTATGTGCATGGAACTGATGAAGCGACTTGGATCATGATATATCTGTCCCTGGCAGAGAAATGTCGTACTTCACCTTGAAAGTAGATGAGACGCCCACCCTCTATAGGTGTCGAGAAAAACAAATTAGTCTTGGTGGGAGTCCAAGATGAAGCCTAAAAAGTGCTGAAATAAAGGAAATCATTTTTGAAAGCTATCATACAAATTCGGATAAGGTATGTATGGTAGCTTTTTTAATCATTAGCTGATATGTGAAAGCAGGGGAACAATCATATGTATGAGATTGATTATGAGAGAGGAATCGCCAATCGCGGAAATCAGGCGCGTTTGAAAAAAGTAATGGATCGGGCAATCCGGGGAGAAAAACTGACCATCGGTTTTCTCGGAGGTTCGATCACACAGGGGTCACTTTCCAGCAAGCCGACACTTTGCTATGCTTACCGTGTGTTTGACTGGTGGAAGCAGACCTTTCCACAGGCAGAATTTACCTATGTAAATGCTGGAATCGGAGGTACCACATCCCACTTTGGTGCTGCCAGAGTGCAATCTGATCTGCTTGCCTATGCGCCGGATTTTGTGATCGTAGAGTATTCCGTCAATGATGAGAGCAACGATCACTTTGAAGAGACGTATGAGGGACTGGTTCGCACGATTTATCAGTCTGAGACGAAACCTGCAGTGGTGCTGGTACACAATGTATTTTACCATAACGGAGGCAATGCGCAGTTGATCCATTCAAGGATCGGAAGACATTATGAGCTGCCCTGCGTCAGCATGCAGAGCACCATCTATCCGAAGGTGGTTGCAGGCGAGATAAAAAATCGCGAGATCACACCGGATGACCTGCATCCGAATGATCAGGGGCATGCGCTGGTGGCAAGTGTCATCACTTATTTTTTAAATACCGTTCGTCAGGCGGTGGAACAGACGGGTGTGGCTGAGACAGAGCCGGAAGCTGTGCCTCAGCCGCTTACGTCAAATTCCTATGAGCATACTCTTCGGATCAACCGGAACAATTACAAACCGGATATGGATGGATTCACAGAGGACGAAAGTGCGCAGACCGACATCACAGACTGCTTCAAAAACGGATGGAGCGCAGATCGCAAAAATGCGCGGATCTCCTTTTCGTTTGAGGGAAGCGGTGTTGCGATCCAGTACCGAAAATCGGTGAAAAAACCAGCATGTATCGCTAAAGTCATCGTTGACGGTGATCCGTCTACAGAGACGATATTGGATGCGAATTTTGATGAAGACTGGGGAGATAAGCTGGAGCTGGATACGATCACGGAGCATATGCAGAACGGAACACATACAGCAGAGCTTACGATCATAGAAGATGATGGTGGCAATGCAGTGCCGTTTTATCTTACGGCACTGATCGTCGCAGGAGGAAAGCTGTTGGAATCCATGTAAGATATGTGGTTTACGTGATATGTATAGAAAAGAGGGAAACATATGGAGCGAGAACTGTTATTTTTAAAGCCGGTCTGCACACACAATATCTGGGGCGGAACGAGGCTTCGTACAGACTTTGGCTATGAAGTGGAAGGTGATGATATCGGAGAGTGCTGGGGTATCTCGGCACACCCGAACGGAGACGGCGAGATCCGGGATGGCAGACTGGCCGGTCGGAAATTATCGGAAGTCTGGGAAGAATATCCGGAACTGTTTGGCAGATTAAAGTATGATCGTTTTCCGTTACTGACCAAGATCATTGACGCCAGGGATGATCTGAGCATTCAGGTGCATCCGGACGATGCCTACGCAGCAGAGCATGAGAACGGTTCCTTTGGTAAGACCGAGTGCTGGTATGTACTGGATTGTCCGAAGGACGCTACCCTTGTCATCGGTCATCAGGCAAAAGACCGCGAGGAACTGGAAACCATGATCCGTGAAGGACGGTGGAACGAATTTATCCGCGAGATTCCGGTGTCAAAAGGTGATTTTCTTCAGATCGATCCGGGAACGGTACATGCCATCAAGGGCGGAATGCTGATTTTAGAGACACAGCAGAACAGTGATATCACCTACCGCGTGTATGATTATGATCGCCTGTCAAATGGAAAGCCGAGAGAGCTTCACGTCAGACAGAGTATCGATGTGATCACCGTTCCGGCTGCATCACCGGAGCAAAGCGTGAAAAAAACAGGAGACGTAGAACCCAATCGTCTGCAGTCGCTGCACAGCTGTGAATATTATGAGGTGTTCAAGCTTGTGGTACAGGGCAAGGCACAGGTAGTGCAATGCTATCCGTTTTTGAACCTGTCTGTTGTGGAAGGAAGAGGTCAGATCGATGGTCGGAGCCTGAAAAAAGGGGATCATCTGATCGTGCCGAATCGTTATGGCAGTATCGAACTGGAAGGAACTATGGAAATCATTGCTTCCACAGTACCAGTTATGGTTTGAAGAATTTAGGAGGTAAAAAAAGTGAACGGGCAGATTGTAAAACAGTATGAATTATGGAAAAAATATGCGGTCATGGATGCCGATCTGATGGCTGAGCTGGATGCGATGGCACAGGATGAGGAGAAGATTGAGGACGCCTTTTATCGAAATCTCGCATTCGGAACCGGCGGACTGCGCGGTGTCATCGGCGCAGGAAGTAACCGCATGAACGTCTATACAGTTGCCAAGGCATCCCAGGGACTTGCGAATTATGTTGTAAAAAATTTCAAGGAGAGCGATCGCAAAATCGCAGTCAGCTATGATTCTAGAATCAAGGCGGATCTGTTTGCGAGAGTGGCGTCAGAGGTATTTGCAGCAAACGGAATCGAGGTATTTATCTATACCGAGCTGATGCCGACACCGTGTCTGTCTTATGCGGTGCGCAAATTACAATGCGCGGCAGGAATCATGGTGACAGCTTCCCACAATCCGTCCAAATACAATGGATACAAGGTGTACGGCGCAGACGGATGCCAGATCACAACCGAGGCGGCAACAGAGATTCTGGCAGAGATCGAGAAACTGGATATCTTCGGGGATGTCAAGCAAAGTAATTTTGATGAGCAGATGAAGGCTGGAAAGATCAGCTATATTCCGGATGAGGTATATACGGATTTTGTGGAAGAGGTAAAGGCACAGTCCATGCTTCGTGCGGATGAAGAGATCGACCGCAATGTGGCGATCGTCTATTCGCCGCTGAACGGAACCGGATTAAAGCCGGTCACTAGAACTCTGAAGGAAACCGGATTTACCAATATTACCGTCGTTGCTGAGCAGGAAAAACCGGACGGTCATTTTCCGACCTGTCCGTATCCGAATCCGGAGATCAAAGAGGCGATGGCGTTGGGAATGGAATATGCCAAGCGCTGTGATGCAGATCTGCTTCTGGCAACCGATCCGGACTGTGACCGTGTCGGAATCGCAGTCAAGGACAAGAATGGTGAGTATGTGCTTCTTTCCGGAAATCAGACGGGATGTCTGTTGCTGGATTATGTGTGCAGCAAGCGCACCGAAAATGGTACGATGCCAACCGATCCTGTCATGGTAAAGACCATCGTGACTACGGATCTGGGAGAACAGATCGCAGCGAAATATGGCGTAAAGACCGTCAATGTACTGACCGGATTTAAGTTTATCGGAGAGCAGATCGGATATCTGGAAAAAGAGGGAAAACAGGATTGCTATATCTTTGGATTTGAAGAGAGCTATGGCTACTTAAGCGGCTCGTATGTGCGTGATAAAGACGCAGTTGACGGAGCCTTTTTGATCTGTGAGATGTTCGCATATTACAAGACCAAGGGAATCAGCCTGCTGGATAAACTGGATGAGTTATACAAAGAGCATGGCTATTGTCTCAATACCCTGTATTCCTATGAGTATGAGGGAGCCGCGGGAGCAGAGAAGATGCAGACGATCATGGCAGCCTTCCGTGGACCGCTGGACGGCTTTGGCGGTAAGAAAATCAATCAGTTACTGGATTATGCCACTGGAATTGACGGACTGCCGAAATCAGATGTACTCAAGTTCTATCTGGAGGATCGCATCTCTGTGGTTGTGCGTCCGTCGGGAACCGAGCCAAAGATGAAACTGTATATTTCTGTCAGCGCCAAAGATGAAGAAAGCGCACGCGAGACAGAACAGAAGCTGGTTGCAGATTTAGAGAAATTAGTGAAATAAATAGCGCGATAACCGTTCGGTTTGATATGAATCCCCTCTATGGTGAATTTGGCTCGCAGACGCCCATGTTCATCCATCAGAGGGGATTTTGCGTTGATGGATCATCTTCATATGCCCGGCGGCAAGGTTTGATAGGTAATTTCTTGTTACAATAATGATCAACCCGGGAACCAATCGCACGGTGTCACATAGTAATAAAATAAGGAAGACACAAATAAATATGAAACAGAATCGATGTTTCGCGGCAAGTTGAAAAAAAAGAAGGGAGGCAGTGAAGTTGAATATCGAATTTATTCAGAAGGTATTACCGCTTTATCAGAAGGCTGCTGTGCTGACGGTTGAAATCGGAGCCCTTGGAATTGTCCTCTCTATCCTGGTCGGACTTTGTGCGGCACTGATTCTGTATGACAAAATACCGGTGCTTCGATGGATTGTGAGTGCCTACATAGAGATCAGCAGAAATACGCCGCTGCTGATCCAGTTATTTTTCTTTTACTATGGATTGCCGAAGATCGGTATTCGGATGGAAGCAAAGCTGTGCGGTCTGATCGGGCTTGGCTTTCTGGGTGGAAGCTATATGGCAGAGGCGTTTCGAAGCGGACTCGAAGCGGTTGGTCAGATGCAGGCGGAAAGTGCCTATAGTCTGGGGTTTTCGAAATTACAGACGATGCGATACATCGTTTTGCCACAGGCACTGGACATCAGTTTTCCGGCATTTATGGCAAATATCATTTTCCTGTTAAAGGAAACAAGCGTATTTTCCGCGATCAGTCTGATGGATCTGATGTTTACTGCAAAAGATCTCATCGGTGTCTATGCAAAGACAAGTGAGAGCCTGTTTCTTCTGGTCATATGCTATTTATTGATCCTGCTTCCGATTTCTCTGATCGGAAGCGGAATCGAGAGGAGGCTTGGTCGTCATGGATTTGGGTCTTGAGGTCCTGTTCAAAGGACAAAATCTGATGCGTCTCCTCGGAGGGCTTGGCGTGGCATTGCAGATCAGTCTGATCTCGGTGGGTTTTAGTATTCCTCTTGGAATACTCATGGGACTATGTATGACATCACAAAATCGGATCGGTCGGTTTTCGCTTCGGTTTTATCTGGAATTTATCCGGATCATGCCACAGCTTGTACTATTGTTTCTCGTCTTTTTCGGCACGACCAGAGCCTGGGGCTGGAATATATCCGGTGAGCTGTCTGCCGTCATCGTGTTCACCCTCTGGGGGACGGCAGAGATGGGAGATCTGGTGCGGGGAGCGTTACAGAGTATTCCAAAGCATCAATACGAAAGTGCCTATGCGCTGGGTATGACAACTGTACAGACCTTTGTATCTATCATCTTTCCGCAGGCGGTCCGCAGGCTGATCCCGTTAGCGATCAATCTGATCACGAGAATGATCAAGACGACAAGCCTGATCGTGATGATCGGTGTGGTAGAGGTACTCAAGGTAGCGCAGCAGATCATAGAATCAAATCGCATGAACAGCCCGAATGCAGCATTCATTGTTTATTTGTTTGTTTTCGTGTTATATTTTCTGGCATGCTTTCCAATCAGCCTGCTGGCACGGTATTTGGAAAAACGTTGGAGGTAGATCATGGCAGAGACAGTTTTAGAATTACAAAAAATCAGAAAACAATTTTCGGATACAGTGGTATTGAATGGAGTGGATCTAGCAGTGAAACAAGGCGAGGTGATCGTCATTATCGGTCCAAGCGGGTGCGGAAAAAGTACCCTGCTTCGATGTATCAACGGGCTGGAGCCGATACAGGGCGGTCAGATCCTGTTTTACAATGAGAGGATCGATACGTGCAAAGATCTCAGTCTGGTGCGACAAAAGATCGGAATGGTGTTTCAAAGCTATGAATTATTTCCGCATAAGACGGTTCTGGAAAATGTCATCTTAGCACCGGTCAAAGTGCAGAGAAGGAACAAAGAGAAAGTCAAAAAAGAAGCGATCGAACTGCTTGAGCGAATGGGACTGGGGCAGAAAATAAACAGTTATCCAAAGGAATTATCCGGCGGACAAAAACAAAGAGTGGCAATTGCGCGTGTGCTGTGCATGCATCCGCAGGTACTGCTTTTTGATGAGGTCACAGCAGCACTTGATCCGGAGATGGTACATGAGGTGCTGCAGGTCATTCTGGATCTGGCACAGAGTGGACGGACGATGCTGATCGTCACACATGAGATGCAGTTTGCGAGAGCCATTGCAGATCGGATCTGTTTTCTGGAGAATGGACATATTTTGGAAGACACTTCTCCGAAGGAGTTTTTCGAAAATCCGAAAACGGAACGGGCAAAACAATTTTTAAAGACATTTACCTATGAGAGAAAGCAATAAAAAGGTCAAAAAGGAGAATGCTATGAAGCTCAAAACAATTGTAAAAACATTCGCAACAACATTGCTGGCGGTTTCACTGACAGCCTGCGGACAAAGTACCCAGACCGCAAAATCCGGGACAGACGGGTATCGTACACTGGATGAGATCAAGGAAAGCGGAACGATCAATATCGGTGTCTTTTCGGACAAAAATCCATTTGGGTATGTGGACGAGAATGGAACTTATCAGGGCTATGATGTCTATTTTGCAAGGCAGATCGGAGAGGATCTCGGCGTGGAAGTCAATTTCGTATCCACAGAGGCGGCAAACCGCATTGAGTATCTGCAGACCGGAAAGGTGGATGTCATTTTAGCAAACTTTACAGTGACTACAGACCGTGCGAAGGAAGTGGATTTTGCAAAACCGTATATGAATGTATCCCTCGGAGTCGTATCGCCGGATGACAAGGTGATCACTTCATTGGATGACTGGAACAGTGAGGATGAGATGATCGTCATATCCGGAACCACCGCAGAGACCTATCTGATGGAAAACTATCCGGATATCAAGCTGCAGAAATATGATTCCTATGCAAATGCAAAAAATGCGCTGGAAAATGGCAATGCGGCTGCATGGACAAACGACAACACCGAGGTCATCGCGTATGCATTGCAAAATGAAGGCTATACCGTAGGGATCCCGACGCTTGGAAGCAACGATACGATCGCTCCGGCAGTCACCAAGGGAAATGAGACGCTGTTGAACTGGATCAACGATGAGATCGTGAAGCTGGGAGAGCGCAGCTTCTTCCATGAGGCTTATGAAGCGACACTGGCAGATACTTACGGAACAGAGTATGAAGAGAGCCTCGTCGTAGAGGGCGGCAAAACAAAATAGCAGTCATACCGTAGGTGTCGGATAACGATTTTGGGGTCTGACACCTACGATTGTACGAAGGAAAAACCACTTGTGACGAAGCTTGGGTCTTGAGGACATATCCAATGTGTGATAAATTAGTACTAAAACAAAAGATGTAGACTTAAGGAGGTAATAAAAATGGTTATTTCAGATGCAATCAGATATGTAGGAGTAGACGATAAGACGATCGATCTCTTCGAGAGTCAGTATATGGTAGAAAACGGAGTGTCCTACAATTCGTATCTGATCCTGGATGAAAAAGTAGCCCTGATGGATACCGTAGATGCAAGAGGAATGGAAGAGTGGAGCAAAAATGTAGACCGTGAGCTGGATGGCAGAACCGTCGACTACATCGTTGTTCAGCATATGGAGCCGGATCATTCCGGATCACTGGCTTATGCGATCAAAAAGTTCCCGAATGCAACGGTAGTCGGAACCGCAAAGACATTTGTATTTATCAATCAGTTCTTTGATGTGGATTTATCGGACCGTAAGCTGGAAGTGAAAGAGGGAGATACCTTATCACTGGGAAGTCATACGTTAAACTTTGTGATGGCACCGATGGTTCACTGGCCGGAGGTTATGGTTACCTATGAGAGCAGCGAAAAGGTTCTGTTTTCCGCAGATGGATTCGGAAAATTCGGCGCACTGGATACCGATGAAGAGTGGGCATGCGAAGCACGCAGATATTATTTCAACATTGTCGGAAAGTACGGCGCATCGGTACAGGCATTGCTCAAAAAGGCAGCAGGTCTTGAGATCAAAAAGATCTTACCGTTACACGGACCGATTCTGGATGAAAATTTAGGCTATTACATAGATCTCTACGATAAGTGGTCCAGCTATACACCGGAGAAAAAGGGTGTATTTATCGCCTATGCTTCCATCCATGGCAATACCAAGAAAGCTGCGGAGGCACTGGCAGATAAGATCCGCGCCCTTGGCGAAGAGCATGTGGCGATCTCTGATCTGAGTCGTGAGGATATGGCCGAGTGTGTGGAGGACGCATTTAAGTATGACCGTATGATCCTTTGCGCAGCTACCTATGATGGTGGCGCTTTTGTTCCGATGGAGGATTTCCTGCATCATTTACAGATCAAGACTTACCAGAGCCGTACCGTTGGATTACTGGAAAACGGAACGTGGGCACCGGTGGCTGCAAAGTCTATGCGTGGCTATTTAGAGTCCATGAAAAACGTCACGATTTTGGACGAGACAGTTACGATCAAATCTACCTTGAAGCCGGAAAATGAAGAGGCAATGGATGCGCTTGCAAAAGCGATTGTTGCAGCCGGAGAAAGCAAATAGAGTATCTCTTCAAAAAATAGAGCTGTTTCTACCGCCTGTGGGTTGTATTCTACAGGCGGTTTTCTTATGATTCCGATAGTAAGCATAAGGAGGTAACAGCGATGAAGAAACCGAACAGTTCAACAATTACCGGATTTATCTGTTGTTTTGGAATGGTTCTTTTTGGGATCGCCACCAATGGCGGAATCAAAACCATTCTCAGTTTTATTCATTTTCCATCCATGGTCGTCACATTTGGTGGAGCGATCTTTGCAGTCATGATCACGTCGGAATCCTTTGCGGATTTCGTGGACGGGCTAAAGAGCTTTGGATCGGCTTTGTCAAAAAGGAACGCAGGTATCGATGAGGTGGCGAATCTGATCTACGAGCTTTCTCTGCTGGCGAGGAAGGAAGGGCTGCTTGCGTTAGAGGAAAAAGCTTCCGAATTGCAGCATCCGTTTTTGGAAAAAGGCGTGCGGCTGATCGTGGATGGAACGGATCAGGAGCTGCTCCGAGACATTTTAGAAACCGATCTCATGCATCAGATCGAGGACAATCGGCGAAGAATTACTTTTTGGGAAAATCTCGGATCTTACGCTCCGGCATGGGGAATGGTCGGAACATTGCTTGGACTGATCAATATGATGAAATCCATGGGCAGTGATCCGTCTGCCATCGGCGCGGGTATGTCCCTTGCGCTGCTCACGACCCTGTACGGTTCCCTGCTGGCAAACTGGGTGTGCATCCCGGTGGCAGCTAAGCTCAGACGCAGCGGTATGGTAGAAGAAATGGAAAAAGAACTGATCGTCGAAGGCGTGCTGTCCATTCAGGCAGGAGAGAGTCCGATGATCATAAAAGAAAAGATCAGAACCTATCGTTCGAACTGGGAAGAAGCGGCTGCAGCTTAAAAGAGCAGTTTATCTTGAAAGGAGATAAGACTCCCACCTCTATAGGTGGCGAGTAAAACAAATTCATCTTGGTGGGAGTCCAATCTCCTTCCAAGATAAAGCCTCCGGCGGATTGCAGAGGTGCGCAGAAGAAGAATGTCATGCAAAGCAT
>JALEJB010000065.1 GCA_022768825.1 Lachnospiraceae bacterium | reverse complement strand
GCGCGTCATGCTTTGCATGACATTCTTCTTCTGCGCACCTCTGCAATCCGCCGGAGGCTTTATCTTGGAAGGAGATTGGACTCCCACCAAGACGAATTTGTTTTACTCGCCACCTATAGAGGTGGGAGTCTTATCTCCTTTCAAGATAAACTTTCTTAATTGAAGTCTCTGTCTTTCCTTTTCCAAATTCCAATATACCAGCCGCAGAACTGCTCATCGGAACAATTTCAGGCATCTTTCTTTTCGAATAACCTTCATCTGAAAAAACATTTTTTTCGTCTCCTTCAACTGTAATTGCTTGCAAACAGCAATCTATTTGCAAGCACATTACGTATACAACCGATCTACTTCTCTACCTCGCCTGTCCAGTCCAGAATTCCACCGCATTCCACAATATTGGTATATCCCATAGTGGCAAGCTTCGCAGACGCCTGTTTACTTCTGTTTCCACTCCTGCAATACACATAGATCACCTGATCCTTGTCCGGAAGTTCTGCTGGTTCGGTCGATGCAATATCCTCATTTGCCAGATTTATAGCTCCCGGAATATGTCCCTCGGCAAACTCATCTGCTCTTCGAACATCCACGATCAGATAATCGCCTTTTTCCTGAAATATCTCCTTCGCCTCTTCCATTGTAATTGATGTATATTCAGCCACTTGCTTCTCTCCTCCCGGCAATTTGCCTGCAAGAAAAATAGATGTCGGCCCATCCGATCCTCCAATCACGGATATCGCTGCTCCGTCAGAATTGACTGTCAGATGCTGTTTGATCATGGCTGCAGCAACAACGATCGTGCCAACAACTATCCCTGCTATTAATATTTTTGTCCTTTTCTTCATTCTCTCCACCTCAATCAAAAAATATCCGCTGTTCATTCACCGGTGTACCGACTTCTATCAGGTTCCCATCCTGCCAGTCTCCTCCTTGTATGATTTTTTCCGATCCGCAATCGGCATAGATTGCATCTCTCGTCACCCTGCAAGGAAGATACACTACCCTCACGCCGGCCTCTTGGGCTTCTTTCAGCGCCGTCCCGAACTCCGGATGCATTTCAATATTTGGAAGCACTTTTGTAACACCCGCCATCTGAATGACAAAAGTCAGGTAAGCCCTGTATCCCTCTGACGCAGCATTTGCCAGTTCGCGGAGATGTTTTACACCTCGATCTGTCGGTGCATCCGGAAAGTATCCTATTCCATCCCGTTCCAAGGTGCAGCCCTTGACTTCCATTAGGTACTTTTGTTTCCCCTTCTCCATATAGAAATCAATTCTGGAATCCCCAAAGCGATATTCCGGACGCACAAGATCATAATCCTGTGTCTGTAACCACTCCTTTACCACCAGATTCGGCACCTGACTGTCTATATTGACAAGACCGATTCCCGGCTTATAAACCGCAATCAGGTCGTAAGCCGTTTTTCGGGAAGGATTCCCGGAATGACTCAGGATCACATCTGCCCCCGGAAGCAGAAGCTCTCTGCAGCGTCCGGTATTCTTTACATGTACCGTTTCTTCTGTTCCATTTAACGCCACATGGGCGATAAACCGATTGGGTCTGTCTATAAATTTGGCACTACAGATTTCTTCGTATTTCATGCTGTATCCTTTTTTTGTATGTTAATCATCTCTACGCCTAAAACTATTTACCGTTTTTGCTAAGTATCGGATCACTTCGATGGGATATTGTCCCACTGCAGTCTCTCCGGTTACCATAACAGACGAAGCGCCATCACAGATGGCATTGTAAATATCACTCACTTCTGCACGTGTAGGAACCGCGCTATGTTCCATACTAGCAAGCATTTGCGTCACAACCATGAAAGGTACACCAGCTGCTTTGCATCTTCTGGAAATATCTTTTTGTACTCTTGGAAGTTCCCACAGCGGCATGGCATTACCCAAATCTCCCCGTGCGATCACAATCTCATCCGCTAATCCAAAAAAACTCTCCAGATTCTGAGCTCCTGACAGGTTCTCAATCTTTGCCAACAGGCAAATCACATTTCCGCCTGCTTCTCTGATGGCACTTTTCACTATCTGCAGATCCGTAGCGCTTCGCACAAATGGCTGCATCACACCTGTCACACCATATTCCACCGCATCTTTGATATTATCACAATCCTGCTTCGTCATAGCCGGTGGATGCAATTCTACACCTGATAGTGCAATGCTTTTTCCTCCGGATAACACACCGCCCCTGCGGACAATTGCCTCGTGATCATCAAGCAGTTCGACGAGAATTTTTCCATCATCAAGAAGAACCGTGATACCCCCCTTTAATGCCTCATATACCATTTTCGGAAGTGGAATACCGTCCCCTTCACATGTTTCTTCTCGAAAACAGATTCGCTGATCCGCTTCTAATGTCATCTGTTGCGCCATCCTTGCTATGCGCAGTTCCGGTCCTTGCATATCGATCAAAATCTGCGCTTCTACTCCACTTGCAGCAGCAGCTTCCCGGATCATTCGAATCTGCGGTGCAGCCTCTTTTACGCTCATATGAGATGTATTTAACCGCATGCCTGTCATTCCCTCACGAAACATGCCTTTTAATATTTCAGGATTTGCACATGCAGGTCCAATTGTGCCATATATGTTTATCATTTTTATATTCTCTTTCATTGCTAAATCACCGGTGTACCGACTTCTATCAGGTTTCCATCTGGATCTTCAAGTACGCCTTGGCGTACTTGCTGCGAGGTGCGCGACATGCTTTGCATGACATTCTTCTTCTGCGCACCTCTGCAATCCGCCGGAGGCTTTATCTTAGAAGGAGATTGGACTCCCACCCAGATGAATTTGTTTTACTCGCCACCTATAGAGGTGGGAGTCTTATCTCCTTTCAAGATAATACTTGTCAAGGACAACAAGACAAGCTTATAAGGAAATCAATAGAGAATACGATCTTGCTTCATAAATAGAAATAATTTTTCGATATTGATAAAAATGTGCCATAAACTATAATGTATGTAGAAGGGGGTAGACAAAAGAATGAATGAAAAGAAAAGTAGGGAGCAGGCGATAGAAGAGCTTACTGGTCTCGCTGACAAAGATCTGATGGAGCGATTTGAATTCAGGAATATCTGTCAGGATGAGGTGGATCAGGCAATTGCGATAGAGCAAATTTGTTTTCCGCCGAATGAAGCATGCGCGCCTAGAGCGATAAAAGAACGTGTGGCAGCTGCACCGGAGTTGTTCCTGGTTGCGGTAGATAAGGCTACCGGTAAAATAGCAGGATTTCTGAATGGGTTATCTACGAAGGAGTATCAGTTTAGAGACGAGTTTTTTACGGATATAAGTCTTTATGATCCGGAGGGAAAGCATATTATGCTGCTTGGTCTGGATGTGCTTCCTGAGTATAGAAAGCAAGGGTTGGCGAGAGAAATCGTCTATCAGTACTGCAGAAGAGAGCAGGAAAAAGGACGCGATATGCTCCACCTAACATGCCTTGCAAACAAGGTGAAGATGTATAAAAAGTTTGGATTTGTGGATAGAGGAATTGCGAATTCTAACTGGGGTGGAGAAGAATGGCATGAGATGACTTGCGGAATATAACTCTTAGTTAACAACAGGTGCGAAGTGCAGCAAGGCCTGCTGATGAGAGAGTATCTTCAGCGCCTTAAATGACGAGAAGCAAGTTATGCTTAGATGGACAGTCAGACATAAAATTCGGGCGGGAGGCGTCTATGAAACGGAATAAAATAGCATGTAATTGTAAGAACATTACTTACGGAATGATTGAGGACGCGATCAAGAATGGTGCCACGTCCTATGAAGAAGTAGAAAAGCTTCTTAGATTTGGAACCGGATGCGGAAAATGTAAGGAGTTTATTTCCTATCTGGTGCGCGATCTTTTGGAGAAATAACATGAAATCCGGCGAAGGGCAACCGCCGTTTGACAAATTGAAAGCCCCGCTTGGTGGCGCGCAACCACCAAAAAACCTATAGTTAGGGGCATCACAGAAAACAATGATTGTGTTAAGTTTTCTATGAAAACAATTTTTGAATGGATCGATGTTCCAAGAAGGAGGATTTGTTATGATTTTAGCAGACAAAATCACAGAAGAACGTAAAAAGAATGGCTGGTCGCAGGAAGAACTGGCAGATCAGTTAGGCGTATCCAGACAGGCCGTATCCAAATGGGAAAGCGCCGGCAGCGTACCGGATCTACAGAGGGTCATTCAGCTGGCGGAAGTGTTTGGCGTCAGTACCGATTATCTCTTAAAAGATGAGATGGAAACCGCTGCGGCGTATCCGGTCACTTATGTGGAGCCGGATCACACAAAGCCGATCCGCAGAGTATCGATGGAGGAAGCAAACGAATTTTTGGAGATGAAGCGAAAAAGCGCGCCGGTCATCGCCAACGCAACCTTTCTATGTATCATCAGCCCAACGCTTTTGATTTTGCTGGCCACGATGGCTGACTCATCGATAGGAAAAATTTCTGGAACCCTTGCAGCCGGAATCGGTCTGCTGTTTTTGTTCGGAGCGATCGCAGTGGCGGTGTCGATGTTCATCATAAGCGGAACGCGGGAAAGCCATGTGGAGCATCTGTCCAAAGAATGTTTTGAGACCGAGTACGGCGTGACCGGCATGGTAAAAGAAAAACGAAATGCCTATGAATCCACCTTTACCAAGGGATTGGTCATCGGTGTCGTACTCTGTATCCTGTCAGTAGTACCGCTTGTCATGGCGGGATTACAGGAGGCACCGGATTATGTGTGTGGCGCATTGACTGCACTGTTGCTGGTGATCATTGCCACCGGAGTCAACATCATGATCCGCGTGGGTACGATCAAGAGCAGTTTTGATACGCTTCTTCAGGAAAGCGAGTATTCGAAGGAAGAAAAGAAGGCAAAAGGCAAGCTGGACGCGCTCTCCGGCGTATATTGGTGTCTGGTGACAGCGATTTACCTCGGCTGGAGCTTTTGGACGATGCGCTGGGGCTTCACCTGGATCGTATGGCCCGTAGCGGGTGTCCTGTTTGCAGCCATTCATGGTGTGATGAGAATGGTGATCGGGATCGAAGACAAAAATCAGTAAAAAAATCCCATCAGCGGCAGATGCTGCTGATGGGTTACCCGGATTACCTTTCATTATTATTTGAGAGCCGATATCATTTTAAAATACGGTTTGAAGAGACTGTAATACTTCATGCCGTTTCCATTACCGTAGCTTTTTACGATAGCTGCGCGCATTCCGTTCAGATTTTTCGCTTTATCGCGGTTTTTTTCCAGAAATTCAACAAAATTCCCGGGATTTACAATCTCACTGTGAGAAAAAATGATATCAGAAAACAGTTTGACCTTTTCTGTACGTGTGAAGCTTTCCTCGGTCAGGGGATAAGCTTTATCTTTTACGGTTTTATAAATTGTCTGACCCTGCTTCTGACCGTAAACATGAACCAGAGTCTCGTGAATTGCGACAAGATTTTCTCTGCCTAAGCAGTTGATAAAAATGTCGACTTCCTTTTTTTGAAACGGATATGCCTTTTCGTCTTTGGAAATTTCATTCGGAATTTCATCCGGAATCTCGTTTGGAATTTCTTTGAGAATTTCCTGCGCAGGCTCTGTGGGAATTGGCTGCGAGTCCTGTTCTTTGGCGAGGTCCAAAGCATCCGAAAATGGTAGATCCTCATTTGCGAGAGCGGCAGCGTTTTTTTGTTTGTTGAAAAGTGATTTGCAGTAATTCACGTTAAATCTTTTGACGGGAAAATTTCTTTCCTTCCAGAATTGTACCGCCGAATCAAATCCGGTGTCATTGCTCATAATGATGTACTCAGAGTCGGCTGAGGTATCATTGTTCATCCGATATCCAAGATAGGAGATCAGCTGGAAGTCAAGCGCATTGCTTCCTTCATGACATTCTTCAAAGCGGACCGGTCGATTCGCCTGAAGAAGCCGAATTACTGACGCATATGACATATGTGGCGATTTTTTTGTGTAAAATACAATGATCTCATCGTCATCATCTGCCAGATCCAGTAGGATCAACCAATTGTCATTCACATTTTCGCTGTCGACAAAATAATGTTTAATAATAACCACCATTCATCCGGGAAACGGAGAGCACGGGACTTGAACCCGCACGGCGCATACACGCCACTGGTATTCCAAACCAGGACCTTACCAATTAGGAATAACTCTCCATGACAGCCATTATAACACACCGGATCGCAAATGTGAATATCCGATTTGCAAACAATTGTTGAACCCCTCTGTGTTTGATGCTAAAAGTGGGATCTTAGAATTTATAAACGGGGCAATTGACCTGAATATTAATTGATAAAACGGGGCAAAATAGAGTATATATCGTTGCCAAAACGGGGCAATATAGAGTATATATCATTGCCAAAACGGGGCAAGCTTTTGTCTCTGTTTTTTGTATATCTCATTGTTGGAGGAATGCCGGATGCAGTAAAAACCTACATTGAAACCAAAGACATTCGAGAGGTTGATAAAGTACAACGGGATATAATCATGCTCTATAAAGAGGATTTTTCTCAATATGAACGTGAGGACAAAAAGCTCAGGTTGAAATCGATCTATGATATTATTCCTGCTGAACTGAATAAGCAGAATAAAAAATTTGTTTTCACTATGCTGGATAAAGAACTTAAGTTTGATAGGTATGAAAACAGTTTTCTGTGGCTAAAGGATGCAGGAGTGGCCTTGCCGGTTTACAACGTAGATGCACCAGTCATCCCTCTTATGGCAAGCAAGAGCAGTAATGTATTCAGACTTTTTTCGAATGATATTGGATTGCTTACCAGTGCATATCCGGCAGAAACAAAAATTGAATTAATCAATAAAAACGGGGAAGTAAACAACGGGGCTCATTTTGAAAATGTTGTTGCACAGCAATTGACAGCGAATGGTTTTGAACCATATTTTTGTAAAAAGAAAAATATTGGTGAAATGGATTTTGCGATAGAAATGAGAGGAAAAGTGGTTCCGATTGAAGTGAAGTCCGGGAAAGCATATAAATCACACAAAGCTTTGGATCATTTTATGAATGTTCCGGATTATCATCTTGAGAAAGCGTATGTTTTTTCTGCTCAAAACGTTGAAACAGAAGGATCAGTGATTTATCTCCCGATTTATATGTGTTATCTTTTGAAAGAACAAAGGATTGGGAAGATGATAGTAGATTTGGATATTACCGGTTTGTAAAAATGAAACTTCCCCGTTTGGGGGACAAAACAAAAAGGAGAAATAGAGATGGAAACATGGTTTTATGAAGTCGTAAGCATCGATGGAGATTATGCAAATCTGAAAAGAACAGATATCGCATCCGATGATTTGAAACTGGTAGCGAGAGCACTGCTTCCCACTGAAATTTATGAGGGCTGCAGATTAAAATATGAACTGCTGCAGTATGAAATGATATAGCCAGATTTTAATGTTCGGGCTTGATTTTTGCTGTACAGAGCCGTCAAAGATGTATTATAATGTATTAAAAGACAGGGTCAGTTATTTTAAAGAAAACAAGGAAGGGGTGGCAATCATGTGCAGAGCAATCGAAGAGATGCGCAATCAGGAACGTGAAGAGGGAAGAGCAGAGGGAAGAGCAGAAGAAAGAGTGTTGCTGATCAAAAAAATGCTGAGTAAGCAGATGTCACCGGAAGAAATCATAGATATTTGCGATTGCAATATGCAGGAAGTACAGGAGATACAGAGCATGATGAAAACGACGTAAATACTTTTGGATTTTCATTGCTATTTTTAGTAATTTGTCATATACTATTTGTGAAGAAATATCTTCAAACTCAGGTGAGTCCCTACCATACAGTGGGAAGTTTTAAACTCAGGTGAGTCCCTACCATACAGTGGGAAGTTTTAAACTCAGGTGAGTCCCTACCATACAGTGGGAAGTTTTAAACTCAAAGGGAGCGGTAAGCTCCCTTTATTATGTTGTGGAGGAACATGGAAGAATTTAGAATTTATAGTATTACCGATCGGTACATAGAATATTTGCAAGCTCAATGCCCGAATGTCTATTCCAATAAAGCGGATCACAGGACGCATACCAGAAAATATATAGGAACCGTTATGGAAATAAATGATGTATTTTATTATATTCCTATGTCATCACCTAAAGAATCTGATTATCAGCTTGCAGGGGATGCGAAGGTAGTTAAGAAAAGTATCATTCCGATTGTTCGTATTGTTGTCAAAAATTCGAAGGGAATAAAGGAACTGAAAGGTACTCTGAGAATTAGCCATATGATACCGGTTCCGGTGTCTGAATTAATTGCGTATGATGTGGATGCGGAACAAGATGAGAATTATAGAAACCTGGTCAGGGATGAACTGGTTTTTATCCGCAGGAATAAAGAGAAGATCGCAAGCTATGCAAAAGTAATGTATAAGCAAAAAGCTGAAAAATATCCGGCAGGTTATGTAAATTCGGCACTTGATTATAAGGAGCTGGAAAAGCTATGCGAGAAATACGAACAACAACATTGAACAGCGCTGGTAAAATACCACAGAATGAGCGTCCGGCTTTGAGAAAACCTCAGAGCCAGGCATTTTTTTGTGAAAAAACGATTTTTTTTCGACGTTTTTTACATGTTTTGTCCATCTTTTGTCTGCCTTTGCATGGTATAAATGAAATATATAAGGCAAATTATGCCCTTTAGACAGAAAATAACGAAAAGATAAATTTTTTGATAGACAGAATAAGGGAGTGTGTAATCTATGAAGAAAAGAATGTCAAAGGAAGAACGCTACAACAGGATCGATACGGCGTGTGAGCCATTCCGGGAAGCGAAGAAAAACACGATCCATACGCTGATGACGTTCGGAAAAAAACATCCGGTCCTGAAATATCCCATGTTTGCAGTGACCGTGGTATTTATTTTTGTCTATAATTTTTTGCTGCATCTGTTCATACAGCTGCATATACGTGAAAGGCTGGCGAGAGGGTTGGCTTTTGCGCTGTCTGTTGCGCTGGCGTTTACCAGTATTGATATGACTGCATTTGCCATGGTGAACGCAGTGCAGACAGGAGCTGAGCAGCCGGATGAGCTGCAAATAGATGAGTTACAGGAAGAAAACGGGCAGACAGAGGCCGCGCAAACAGATACGATACAGACGGATGAGATACAGACGGATGAGATACAGACAAATGATGCGCGTATGATCATCGGATTTTCCAATATTTCAACATATATGCAAAATCAGAAGCTTACTGTCGGCGCAGCGGAACAGGAGATCCGTTTCCCTGACACTTTGACGGTCATGCTTGCAGGGGAAAGTTCCGGTTTGACAGATGCGGGGGAAACAGACGGCACCGAATCCTCTGATACATCAGTGGAGGAAACAGACACGGAAGAAACCGGCAGTCCGGAAGAAGGCGCATCTGATCCGGAAGAAGGTACATCTGACCCGACAGAAAATACATCTGATCCGACAGAAGTGACATCCGATCCGACAGAAAGTACATCCGGTTCAGAGGAGAGCACACCTGACCCGGTGGAAGAAACGGGAGAGTTACTGGGCGCAGCCCTGACGGATGACCTGAACGATGAGACAACAGAGGAAATGACGATCGCTGTTTCATGGGTGATTGATGCAGATAAAAGTAGTGCGCCGCAGTTTTCATCCGAAGCGGAGGGGGCACAATTTGTCTATCTTCCGGTCATTCCGGAGGGATATCAGATGGCAGAGGGCGTAGTCTGCCCTGAGATCACAGTGACGATCACCGCACAGGAAGCTGCATTTACAAGATATGAGCTGATCGACGGGATCAAAGTAATGGTCACGGCGGATGAGGGCGTTTTCCCGGAAGATGCGCAGATGCATGCAGTGCGCATTACCGCAGAGGAAAGCCTGAATGATCTGTCGGATGCCTTGCATGAACTGGAGGAACAGAATGCTGAAGAGTCCCAGACACAGGGCGGGGAACGACAGGCGATTCCGGTATACGACGAAGAACTGTATGTGTTTGATATCACAATCTGTGATGCAGAAGGCAATGAGATTCAGCCGGATCATTCAAAAGGTCAGGTGAAGGTCAGCATCTCAAATCTGGTATTTGAAGAAGCGGAGGATTGTCAGCAGCAGATGTTCTGCGTGGGAGATGCGGAGGAGATCGAACTGCTGGATACAGTGGCAGATGCGCAGAGCGGAAGCGTGGAGGCGCAGGCAGAGCACTTCAGCATTTATGGCGCTGTTTTGTTGTCAGCAGTAACTACCGACGAAGGACTCACCTATGATAACGATTATAAAAAGAGTGCCGATGAACTTGCAAAAATACTCACAGATGGTAATGAGTTTGCGGTGTCCGGTGCCAAGAGAACCGGAACAGTCTACACATTTTCTAACGGCACGAATGCGGTGGGTCTGGATTCGGGAATCGTGCTGGATACAAGCGGCTATGTGTCGGGGGATAAGGACACACAGCTGGATTCGATACGGGATAGTAGATTCTCGTATGGTG